>JBLILC010000028.1:0-28158 GCA_047635635.1 Octadecabacter sp.
CACAATCAGCTGGAAAATTTTATGCAACGGTGGGCAAGATGTATACCGTGCTTCTAAAGCTTAAGATGGAGCAATGCAGTCTGTACTCGGCTTCAAGACATACTTTTATATTGATGCAAGTCGAGATAAGGCCCGCTGTTGCCGAAAACTTCGAGGGCAATATCCTTTTTAGCAAATAGTGGGATGGCTGAGAATTATGCTTGATGTAAATCATACCATGCAAATCAGCCATGAGAGGATCTATAAGAGAGTGTTGCTTCAAGCCCGTGGTGAAATAAAGAAAGAGTTACTAGGCCGTCTACGCAGCAGTCAAAATTCGTTTACATGTAAAAATACTTTTTCATTTCTTTACGGGCGTAAAAAAATAATGATATGTACACAATGTGGTTTATAATGCTTGGACTAAAGTTGGAGGAATAATGAAATGACGAAGCCGCGCATCAACACTATGGGTGAATTATCCGTTGCGATTGGGGTGTCGCGGCCAACTCTTTCGCGTTTTTTTCAGGATCCAACCCGTGTCAAAGTGGCGACGGTTAAGCGGATCGAGGCGGGTCTAGAGCGGGTTGAATATGTCCCTAACTTCTTCGCTACCCGCTTAAACCGAAAGTCGACGGGTATAATTGGTGTTATTATTCCTTACCTAAATGATCTTTTTTTTACTAAGCTGCTGGAACAAATTGAGAAGGCTGCGATGACCGCTGGGTATACTGTTATCAGCCAATGCTCGCATTCTGATCCAACGATTGAAGCTCGTGCGGCACGAACATTCATGTCTATGAGCGTTGATGGTGCGCTTGTGGCCCCGTTGGGCAATCAAAGCGATACGGTCGTGCATGAACGCTTGCGCAAACGTCTTCCATTTGTGTTGGTGGATTCACGGCCAAAGACGATGCCCAATGTGGAATACGTTGGGACTGATCATAATCAAAGCACTGGTTTAATTATAGATTATCTTTGCAGGGTTGGTACACCACCAGTTTTCCTTGCGATGCCCCGCGTGAACTTTAACGCAGTTCAACATGAAAATGCTTACTGCGCACGAATGCAAAGTTTAGGATTTGAACCTACCGTTATTGGAATCGAATCGCTTGATGATCGGGGCCATTATGAAGCACACGGAGAAGCCGTGTTAGACAGTTACTTTTCTCGAGGGGTCTTCACAGACCGTTCAATTCTGTGTGCTAATGACCGCGTCGGGATTGGCGCGCTTCGTGCCGCAGCGCGGCATGGGCTCGTGCCGGGGAGAAGCCGTAAAGGTGGATTGCGAATTGCTGGCCATGATGATTACCCGCTGTGTCCTTTCACAACACCAGCGTTGACGACCGTGGCTCAGGACTTTGAAGCAATTGGAAACGCAGCAGTTTCCCGCCTCGTTGAGATAATCAATGGTGCAGTGACGGATCCCACAAATCCACAGGTCCAGCTCTTTGACGGTGTTCTGAAACTGCGTGAATCCGCTTAGATCAAAATTTCACGCTGCAGTGCAGAAATGAGTCAGTCATAAAATCCTGTTGACTTGAGGCTTTTCCCGCGTCAGTTTTACACGTGTAAAAGGGAGGACTCCAATGTCTATTACAAAAACTCTGATGACCACGGCGGTTAGCTTTTGTCTAACTGCGGGCATCGCTGCCGCAGATGGTCATGCAGCAGAACTAACAATTGCGATCGTTAACAACGGTCACATGATTAACATGCAAAAAGTTGCAGAAGCCTATACTGAGGAAACTGGTGTTATTCTGAACTGGGTTTCTTTGGAAGAAGGCGTTTTGCGCGAACAAGTTACGTCTGATACTGCCACAGGTGGAGGCCAGTACGACATTATCAATATTGGCATGCAAGAAGCCCCAATTTGGGGTGCTGCTGGCTGGATAGAGCCACTTGAGTTTGGCGCTGAGTACGATGTGGGCGACCTGCTGCCAGCAATGCGCAACGGTTTGTCTGCTGATGGCACATTATATGCGGCACCTTTTTATGGTGAATCGTCTATGGTCATGTATCGTAAAGATTTGACAGACGCTGCAGGCGTGACAATTGAAGATAATGACAGCTGGGACAATATTATGACGGCAGCAGCCGCTATACATGACCCAGACAATGGTCTTTATGGTGTTTGTCTGCGCGGTAAGCCCGGTTGGGGCGACGGTATGGCATTTGTTACAACAATGGCGAACTCCTTTGGTGCGTCTTGGTTTGATGCCGACATGCGTCCAACGCTGGACACACCTGAGTGGAATGCTGCAGTAAACTTCTATGTTGAGCTGCTGGGGACATATGGTCCTCCAGGTTCTGAAGGTAACTCCTTCAACGAAATCCTGGCGCTTTACAACGAAGGTAAGTGTGGTCTCTGGATCGATGCGACAATCGCAGCTTCCTTCTTGACAGTTGATGGTGTTGCATATGCGCAGTCGCCAAATGCTGGCAACCCAGTGGGTGCAAATTGGCTTTGGGCTTGGGCAATGGCTGTTCCAACAGGTTCGCCAAATTCAGAAGCTGCACACGATTTCATCGAGTGGGCAACGTCCAAAGAATACATCCAAGCTGTAGGGAATCACCCAGACTTCGGTTGGGGTGCGGTTCCAACAGGAACACGAGCATCCACATACGACATCCCTGAGTTCTTGGCAGCTGCCCCTTTCGCAGAAGCTGAAATGGCGGCGATTAATTCTGCCGCGCCAGAAGCAACAGACCTAAAGCCATACGTTGGCGTTCAGTTTGCTGCGATCCCTGAGTTCCCAGAAGTGGGTTCTGCTGTTTCTCAAGAAATCGCAGCGGCACTGTCAGGTGCGAAATCTGTCGAAGATGCGCTTGCAGCTGGACAAGCTGCATCTGACTCTATCATGCGTGAAGCTGGCTACTACGAATAAGTAGTCACAATTTGTAGGAACCTGGCCATGGTCAGGTTCCTACATTGTTAGTAAAATTTCAGATTGCTGCCGTTTGATGAGCCTGACTTTCAGAAGACTGGTTGACTGACGGCATAGCTAAATTCGCCCTTCTACATCCACGCGCCTTTCAACAAGCTGAGAGTCCTGACGCCATGGCAAACAGAACAATCCCACGCCTTCTCCAGATGCCAGCAGTTATCTTACTTTTGATTTGGATGATTGTTCCACTGAGTTTGACGCTTTTCTATTCGTTTATCCGATATGTGCTCAACAGCACCGTTCGTCCTGAATGGACGTCACCGTTGTGGTCCAACTGGCGTGGCTTTGGTAATTACGAATTTGTTCTGAATTCCAAAGACTTTTTGTTGGCAATTAAAAACAGCATTTTTATTGTGACTAGTATATTGACGCTAACGGTTGTTCTAGGCGTGTTGATCGCAGTGCTGATCAACCGCTCGTTTCCAGGGAGAGGTATTGTACGAGTCTTGTTGATTTCACCGTTCTTTGTGATGCCCGCAGTGAATGCTGTTTTGTGGATCAACATGTTGCTTGATCCGGTTCTTGGTTTGCAAGGGATTGCAATCGGCAACATTAACGGCGTAATTGAGGGACTTCGTGATGCGCCGATCGTTGGTTTGTTCTTCAATATGTGGCCAGTGTTCGAACCGATATCGTTCCGTGCCACGCAAACGTCATCCATTGCCGTTATCATGATGGTGACGTGGCAGTGGACGCCCTTTGCAGTTCTGATTTTCATGACATCGTTGCAATCTGAAGACCAACAGCAAAAAGAGGCTGCCATTCTAGATGGCGCAAGCCGCTGGTCACAATTTCGATTTCTGACACTGCCACACCTTGGCCGCCCCATGGCGATCGTGGTGATGATTCAAGCGATTTTCCACCTTTCGCTGTATGCAGAAATTGAAATTGTAAGTCGTGGTAACGGAAACAAAAACCTGCCCTACCTGATTGGTGAATTCGCTAACAACAACATAGGTGCTGCAAGCGCCACAGGTATTTTCGCAGTCATTCTTGCTAACATCGTAGCCATATTCTTGCTGCGAATGGTTGGCAAAACGTTGATGGAATAGGGAGCCAACGCATGGCAATTGTTGCACAAACTTCTGGGTTTACCAAGATCTTATGGCCAGTCGTGGCGTGGATCGTAGCGCTGATTTTTTTCTTTCCAATATTTTATATGGTGATGACTAGCTTCAAGACGGATGCAGATGCGGTTAATCCAGAGTTCCTATTTACGTTTACACCAACGTTGGAAAATTATGCCAACATGACAGATAACTACGATTATTGGCGCTTTGCTATTAACTCGGTGATCACGTCTGTCTTCGCAACGGCCTTAGCATTGGTGGTGGGTGTGCCCTGTGCCTATTCAATGGCGTTTAGCCCAACACGCAGTACCAAAGACATCTTGATGTGGATGTTATCCACCAAGATGCTTCCAGCTGCGGCTGTGTTGTACCCAATGACGTTCCTGACAAAAAACGTTTTGGGCATCTTTGACACCCATTTTTTGGTTATCGTTGTCTTGTGCCTGATTAACCTGCCAATCGTGATTTGGATGCTGTTTACATACTTTAAAGATATCCCCAGAGACATCATTGAAGCTGGCCAAATGGATGGTCTGAACACATGGGGCGAAATTAGAGAAATTCTTATACCACTGGCATGGGGCGGAATCGTATCAACGGCATTACTCACTTTTATATTTTGTTGGAATGAAGCTTACTGGACCGTCCGGCTTACAACAATTGACGCGGCAACTCTTTCCAAACTTATCGAAGGCAACCGTGCCCCAGAAGGTTTGTTCTTCGGTCGTTTGTCAGCGGTCTCAACCGCGGCAGTCGGGCCAATCATTGTATTGGGTTGGTTTTGTCAGAAACAATTGGTCCAAGGCTTGACCTTTGGCGCAGTGAAATAAGGAACGGATCATGGGAAGCGTTACCCTCAACAAAATAAACAAAAGCTTTGGCGATGTGGAGGTTATCCCCCCGCTGGATCTGATCATCGAAGATGGTGAGTTTGTTGTGTTCGTAGGACCGTCAGGTTGTGGTAAATCCACACTACTGCGCCTGATTGCGGGCCTGGAAGAAGCATCTGGTGGCCACGTTAGTATCGATGGCGTCGATATGACGGAAACCTCGCCGGCCAAACGTGGCCTTGCAATGGTGTTCCAGTCTTATGCTTTGTATCCGCATATGACTGTGCGTAAAAATATTGCGTTTCCGATGCGTATGGCGAAGATGCCCCAGGACCAGCAGGACGCTAAGGTTGCAGCCGCAGCGACGGCACTCAATCTTACCGATTATCTAGACCGCAAGCCAGGTCAGTTGTCGGGTGGCCAGCGCCAGCGTGTGGCCATTGGCCGTGCAATTGTGCGAGAACCTGCAGCATTCCTGTTTGACGAACCGTTGTCCAATCTTGACGCAGCGCTGCGTGTCGGTATGCGCCTTGAGATCATGGAACTTCACGCAAAGCTGAAAACTACAATGATTTATGTGACCCATGATCAGGTCGAAGCCATGACAATGGCAGACAAAATAGTCGTATTACGCGCAGGCGTGATTGAACAGGTTGGTAGCCCACTTGATCTGTATCGCGCACCTCTAAACAAGTTTGTAGCTAGCTTCATAGGCTCGCCAAAGATGAACCAGATTGAGGGACCAGAGGCTGTAAAACATGGCGCAACCACCATTGGTATCCGCCCTGAACATGTGACTGTTTCAAAGACTAAAGGCATGTGGAAGGGAAAAGTCGGCGTTGCTGAACACCTTGGTTCTGATACGTTTATTCATGTCTACGATACTGGCCTTATGGATATGATGACTGTCCGCATTACTGGTGACATAGAGGCATTCCAGGGTGACACAATCTATCTGACCCCTGACATGGAAAAGATGCACAAGTTTGATGTGCAAGGTTTGCGTCAGACATGAAACGACTTGATGGAAAATCTGCACTCATTACGGGGTCTGCGCGTGGTATCGGACGTGGCTTCGCTGAAAGTTTTATTGCCGAAGGTGCAACTGTTGCGATTGCTGACATCAATCTTGACGCTGCGAAAGAAACCGCGGCGATGTTGGGCGATCTTGCCTATGCTGTTCAGATTGATGTGTCTGATCAGGCCAGCATCGATGCGATGATTGCGTCTGTTGTATCCCACGCGGGGAAACTTGATATTCTGGTCAATAGTGCAGCGTTGTTTGACGCTGCCGAGACTGTCGGTATTACGCGCGCAAGCTATGACAAGCTTTATGCGGTCAACGTTGCCGGCACGTTATTCACGATGCAAGCCGCAGCCGCGCTGATGATCAAACAAGGCCATGGTGGCAAGATCATCAACATGGCATCGCAAGCGGGGCGTCGTGGCGAACCGCTGGTGCTGGTGTATTGTTCCACCAAGGCCGCTGTTATTTCCATGACGCAGTCTGCGGGCCTTGATTTGATCCGTCATGGCATCAACGTCAATGCGATTGCTCCCGGTGTGGTTGACGGGGAACATTGGGATCACGTAGATGCCATGTTCGCCAAGCTAGAAAATAAGAAGTTTGGCCAGAAAAAAGCAGAAGTAGCAGCTTCCGTTCCGGCAGGTCGTTTTGCTGTTCCAGCCGATTTGGCAGGCATGGCAATTTTTCTTGCTTCACCAGAATCTGATTATATCGTGTCGCAGACTTATAACGTCGACGGTGGACAATGGATGAGTTGATGAAACTGAACTTAGAAACACTGGCCGATCTACCTGATGACATTCAAAGGCCCTCTTATGACCGCGCTGGCCTATCTGCAGGTATTATACATATTGGTTTGGGAAATTTTCACCGTGCTCATCAGGCATGGTATTTGCACCGCCTGATGAACCTTGGGCTGGCGCATGATTGGGCCATCCTCGGGGCCGGTGTCCGTCCCGCTGATTCAGCTCAACGCGAACGTTTGTTGGCACAAGATTGCCTCAGCACACTGATCGAACTAGACCCATCCAGCAAATCGGCAGAGGTTACTGGATCAATGATCGGTTTCATCCTAATTGCTGCAGATAATGCACCTCTGATTGCGCATATGATAGAACCCGCAATACGCATTGTTGCCCTTACGGTTACGGAAGGCGGTTACTATCAAACCAGCAGTGGTGAGTTTGATTCAGATCATCCTGACATTCAGTACGACGTTTCGAATTTTGCGGCACCAATGACAGCATTTGGGGCCATTGTTGCGGCACTTGGCAAACGTCGTGAAACTGGTGCAGGGCCCTTCACCTGCCAGAGCTGTGACAACTTGCAAGGTAACGGTGAGGTTCTGCGTCAAACCATAGTTGGCCTCGCTACCTTGTCAGATCCCAAACTCGCGCTGTGGATTGATCAAAATGTGACCTTTCCAAACGCAATGGTCGATTGTATCGTACCTGCAACTGGTCCGGCTGAACTATCATTGGTGCGTGAATTTGGCATCGAAGACACTGCACCCGTAACCCATGAAAATTTTCGACAGTGGGTGATAGAGGATAAGTTCTGTGCTGGTCGTCCTGACTGGGACAAGGCTGGCGCGACGTTCACAGATGATGTCTATGCGTTTGAAACTATGAAATTGCGTCAGCTTAATGCGGGCCATCAGATCATTGCGACACTGGGTGAATTGTTGTCGGTTGACACAATTGCGGGCACTATGGCGCATCCACTCATCCAAGGTTTGTTTCGGAAAATCCAAACTGAAGAAATTGTACCCCATGTTGCGGCGGTTCCAGGAATGACACCGCTTGATTATTTTGATCTGATCAACAGCCGGTTTACTAACCCAGAAATCCGCGACACCACACGGCGTGTTGCATTTGACGGGTCGTCGCGCCATGCTGGTTTCCTGCATCCTATTATTCGTGATGCCCTTGCAGGCAACGCGCCCCTAGACGGTCTTGTATTGGTTGAAGCCCTTTGGGCACGCATGTGTCACGGCACACGTGAAGACGGCAGCATTATTTCGCCAAATGATCCCTTTTGGGACAGCCTTACGATCGCAGCAAAAATGGCAAAAAACACGCCACAGGCTTGGATTGACCAAAAGCAGTTCTATGGTGACCTTGGTCAAAACACACGTTTTGCAGGCAGTTTTAAGCGTTGGCTTGACCTGATTTGGCGTGACGGTACTGAGGCCGCGTTGCAGGACTATCTGTAAAAATAATTTTAGAAATTGTGAATTAACCCTAGCTATTACACATATTGGCTAAGTTAAATTTATGGTTTTTTATTAGTCATCAGACAATCGTTTAACGGCTGCTTTGCGCAGTGCGCCCTGAAGTGAAGTAGCCTTGACGCCAATCATCCCTGGAAAGTGCCTGCGATTGGTGATGCGCTTTGCTTTTTCATTCCTTTGGCCGCGATAGTGCGGATGCTCCATGTTTTCAAAATTTGTGCAAGTTTTTACAAACTTCACGGTCGGTCTGTTGCCTGTGCTAGACAGCACTGCAATCATCGTTTCTATTTGCTGTATTGAGCTCGAAGACTTCACCGTGCGTTACTGCCTGTCTCGATTATGACTGCGTTAAAGGACATAAACGTATCAAAGGCGCTACTGTCGTAGTATAAATGACCTGATCGGTTTCTGCTCAGGGACTTCGATTGGGCCAATAAACTAAATTTTGCGCAAAGTGTCACCGAATGAAAGCTTTGGCGATAGTTCAACCACCTGACCCTTGTCACGGGCGCCTTCAGCGTTGCGCGCTGCGATAATGCGTGCAGCAGTCTGGCCAATTTCACGGCGGCATGCGTCCATTGTAGCGAGTTGTAAAGGCAGCCCGTCTAGAAGCTCTAAGCCGTTAAAACCGGCAAGGCCGATTTTCAATGGAATATCGGCACTTTTTTCATAGAGGTAAAGAAGACCACCGGCACCAATCATGTCATTAGAATAATATAAAAAATCAAGATCGGGGGTTCGCTGTAGCATCGCAGCGGTCATTTCGCGTCCCTTGGCCAGTGCGGACCCGCCAGAATAAAACTCCTGATCTGCAATTTCTATCCCACCCTTGGCAAGCGTCTGAGTGAAGCCTTCAAAGCGTTTGCGAGCACGGTGATCTAGAGGCATTTTTGTACCCATAAATCCGATCCGTTTGTAGCCCGCCTTAAGAATTTCTTCCGCCATGATACGACCAGCGCGGCGGTGCGAAATACCAACTGACGTGTCCACAGCTTCGCCATCAGTATCCATAATCTCAACCACAGGAATTCTAGCTTGCTTCAACATTGAACGTGAAGCGTCGGAATGTTCAAGGCCCGCGATAATTACACCGGATGGACGCCATGACAGCATCTCAAACAAAACCTTTTCTTCTTTTTCGGGCTGATAGTCAGTAACGCCAACGACGGGTTGTAATTCGGTTCCCTCAAGTTCTTCACTGATTCCTGACAGCACTTCTGGAAAAACCATATTGCCCAAGGATGGGATAATCACCGCCACCAGATTGACTCGTTGCGTCGCCAGTGCGCCTGCGATTTTGTTGGGTACATAACCCAATTTACGGGTTGCCTCTTGTACTTTTTCACGAGTTGCGGGGCTCACGTCACCTTTGTTGCGAAGCACGCGGCTAACTGTCATTTCGCTCACGCCGGAGGCCTCAGAGACATCGCGTAACGTAAGAGGGCGTTTGGATCTAGTTTGCAAAGGGAATATCCTATCGATGATCTAATCAAGTGTTACCGCCCCCAGCCAAGGAAGTCCAAGCCCTTGCGACATGGACCATCCCACGGCAAACAGTGACTAAGCGGGATACTGTCGCAAAGTTTTTTCTTAAAGAATTTTGTTTTTCGCAGACCCACGTTTAGGCTTGGAATGCTTGATTATTCAGAATTTTGGCCACACAAGAGAAATTTTCGGAAACTTGATGTCCAAATATGTCGAGCTGAGAACAGAATTTTAGTTTTTTGATGCGTAGCCAAGCTTTACTTCAAAATCATATAATAGCCAGAACATGGTCGTTGTCACCACTTAAAAGTGCACAAGGTCCAGCAGTTAAACTAACGTGTTGCCGAGCGGAATAATCGTCTCTCCCAAACCAAAGTAGTGCCAGATCAAGAAACTCTAGTGCATAAACTATCGCCATCGGGATCAGAACAGTTCGTCTAATGATTTTCAGGAGTGCGTAACTAAACATATCGCACACGAAGGGGGGGCATCATGAGGAACAAGACAATACGCTTGCCAAAAGCGATATCCTCACCCACCCAAAGATTGATCACGTGACTTGTGTACCAATCGCCGTCTGTCCAAATCGCAACAGAAGCAAAAATAGCAGCGAGAACACCAAAATAATTTGGCGAACATGCGAAAACATCGCAAAGTTATCTCGAGCTGAGTTTAAAAGTTTCACCAGCTGTGGGTTCAGCTTGCACGTAATGAAAATCACAACAATGTATGCCCCACCATATTTGCAAATGATTCTCAACCTACCAGATTGATCAAGCAAGGAAATGCAAACGCATAGATAAAGATCATAAAGGCAAGAGGGGTATTATAAGGTCATCCTTATCCTCTGTTATATTATATTTTGATTTTAAAAACGGCTTTCTTTATTTAATAAGCGCTTTGATTGCCCAAATCTGCGCTGGATCAGCGGCACGGGCAGGCGCTGTCATTACTTGAACATCAGACATGAGATTTAAGGGACTAATTCGGTTAATAAGACCAAGCGTCAGCGCCTCAACTGCGGTAATCTGGGTGCCAGTGAGCAGAATAAGCTTAGTGGCAGATGGACCGATAAGATCGCGCAAGCGTACTGGGTCAGATGGCTGCGGCAGGACACCCATTTTGATAACGGGGTAGAAAAACTTGGCCTTTGGCACTGAAATACGCAAGTCGCATGCCAGCACCATGCCCAGCGCTCCACCTACACACGCCCCGTTTATCGCTGAAATGCTGAGACCTACAAAATTCGCCACAGCAGTCGATAAGCGTTCCCATTCTGGCGATGTTGCAAGGGTGCCATCCCTTACATCGTCAAGGTCAGCACCGGCGCTGAAAACATTACCCACACCCGTGAGAACCAAGACGCGGGCATCGGTTTCAGTGATGATATCAGTCATTTCACCCAACATCCGTTCTGTAAGTGCGTTGGCTTTTTCTGGACGATTGATCGTGAGGGTAAGTTGGCCGTCGTTTTCGTCAAACGCAATCATATCAGGCCAACACGTTTGCGAATGTCGCTTTCCCGCAATGAAATATCTGTGCCACAGAATTCATCAGCATCGGTACTACACATCCAGACGAGCGTTCGCGCTGGCCATTCAGGGGGGATGTGATCAGACCATTCAAGTTTACTTACGGGATTTATGCCAGACGCCTTGATCTCACGCTGCATGTCTGTGGCGACAGTCCCAGGGGAAAGACCCATGATGCGCAGACCTTTTTCACGGGCTTCCAAGTCAGCACACCTAGTCATCATGAAGGCACCAGCCTTGGATGCACAGTAGGAGGACCAGGCCTCAACCGGACCATGCGCCGCGCCGGATGAAACAGTAATTATAGTACCTTTGCCACGCTTGATCATGTCGGGCATGGCCGCGCGCATTCCGTTGAAAACGCCTTTAAGGTTCACGTCGATGGTTTTGCCCCATATCTCAGGGTCGGCGTCAGCCAGATGACTGATCGGATCCAGTGATCCTGCATTGCCAATGAGCACATCCAGCGGCCCAAATGTCTCTTCAGTTTTTGCAATTGCCGCAACAACATCATCATACAATGATACATCACATGAAATTGCGATGGCATTTTGGCCTATGTCTGCTGCCAATGTTTCGATTTGGTCTGTTGTTCGGGCCACCAACGCCACTTTTGCTCCCAAACTGGCGAAAACTTGCGCACTGGCAGCCCCAATGCCACGGCTGGCCCCTGTTATCAAAACTACCTTGTCTTTCATATTCATTCGTAGTCCTTTCAAAAAACACACGTGGTGGGGCAGGTTTGCTGACACCATCGCGTTTTCCTGACCTTGACCGCCACACAAAGACTTGAAAAGCTCTATCGAGTATTTTTTTGCAGGAGCACCTTATAATGAAGAGCATTCGTCATTTAGCCATTGTCATGGGCATACTTTGTGGCACAATGGGCCACGCCGACGTCACAGCCCAGCAAGTTTGGAACAATTGGACTGAACAAATGGCCTTGTACGGTCAGGAATTCACAACCAGCGGTCAAGATTTTTCAGGCAACACACTGACAGTTTCAGGCGTAAAAATACAAATGTCAGATGAAGAAGTAGCTATAATGGCAAAGTTAGGCGATATTGCTCTAACCGAAAACGGCGATGGCACAGTAAATATTACAATAGGTGCCAGTTATCCCATTAGAGTCGATTTAACGCCACAATATGGCGATCCAGCAACGGTAAATATGACTTTGTCACAGTCTAGTATGGTTTTAAACGTGTCCGGCGTACCAGACGCGATGATCTATAATCTCTCCGCTGACAGCTATGGAATACGCGTTGACAGCATTGAAGGCAATCAATCTGTGGAATTTGTGGATGTTGCAATTACAATGCTTGATCTGTCAGGTACCTTTTCAGTCAGCGAAGACACTTTGACCCGTATCGCATATTTTTTTGATGTGGCTGCATTAGATATTAACGCGCATTTCAACGAAACGGATCAAGGCGGGATTATTCAAGCATATGCGAATATTGCTGATCTCTCGATGTTTGCCAACATTGTAATCCCAATGGATATGGACTTAGACGCCGAAATGCCGCCATTTAGTGACGGCCTTGCGATGGAAGGTGGTTATTCGTTTGGTGAAACGGCCTATTCATTCGACTATGATGTTGTAAATGACACGGGCTCCGGTTCTGCATCTGTAGAAGGTGGTAATCTTGAGTTTACATTTGATGAGGACGGGGCAGCGTACAATAGCGAAACTCGAGGTATTGATGTGAACTTGTCAATTCCAAATGAATTTCCGTTTCCACTGAGCGCGTCGATGGCCGGATACGGCTTTGAAGTTCTTGTTCCACTAAGCCAGGGCGGAGATGGTCCACGTGACGCACGCCTGGCCTTTAACCTAACCGATCTTACGATCAGTGAACTGTTGTGGAACATAATTGATCCAGCAGCAGTTCTGCCTCGTGATCCAGTGACAGTCGCGTTTGGAGTTGATGCACAGGTCACACCATTTTTTGATTTCCTTGACCCTGCTCAGCAAGAAGCCGCCATGATGTCCAATATCCCAGGTGAGGTGAATGGCATTCAGATATCGGAACTGACTGTGCGTGGTGTGGGTGCTGAAATCGCAGGTGACGGCGCGTTCACGTTCGACAACACCGACCTTCAAACATTCGATGGATTTCCGCGCCCCGAAGGTATGGCCAGTTTTACAATTAATGGCATCAACGGGTTGATCGAAAAGTTAACTAAGATGGGCCTCATCCCAGCCGATCAGGCAATGATGCCTCGCATGATGTTAGGTATGTTCACAACATCTGTTGGCGACGACATGCTGACATCAACGATTAAAGTAAATGCAGAAGGTCACGTCCTCGCAAATGGACAAAGACTTCGCTGATCTTACATCAGATGATCGATGATTGGCGCCTGAAAATTTCGGGTGCCGATCATCTGCTAAGATATGGAACTCGACATACCGTTTGACGACAAGTTTTTTACCATCTCCACCGCCTTCGTGGCGCTTGCCTTGGCCAGTATTAAAGCTGCTGATTATTGATCCAAGCAATTAGAATTTTAAGATGAAATTGGCATCAAGCTAAATTATGATATGTCTATTAACCAACTGTAAAATTCTAAAAACAACATAATCCTCCTCCAATGTTGTCAATTTTCAGATCAAGGCCGATAACCTATTGATAGCAGCAACAGCACAGTCATAAACAATCATCTCTCGCCAATGACAGCTTTGTTTGCCTGCAATTCAAAAGGAAAATACAACTTTAGAGCGACAGAAACGATGAGTAAACGGTCGCAGTGTTAGTTGGATCATGTGATGTTTCTTATGAATCTGACCAGAAACATTTTTAAAGTATTTTAAGTAACATTACCATCTTTGAGGATCTCAATTTATTCATTCATACTTGGCTGGTATGAAGCTCCCCTTTAAATAGATATTATTGCTTACGCCTTTGCATCACAAGTTAGCATTACGAAAGCTGACTTCGGCATCAGTAGCGGTAACGTTCATTCCACAGCACAAAAATAACTTTACTGATATAATCTATCATTGAAGCAATGCTGCCAGTAAATGGATCAGATGTTATAAACTTGTCTGCTGCGTTGCAAAGCAAGCTGTCTAAGTTTTGCAAAGCACGGGCAAAGGCAGTTCATTTAGGGCAATAAAATGTTGGATTGTGCGCTGTTGACAAATTTAAATACATTGGCCGCCCCAAGTCTTTAATTAGAAGTTTGACCAAATCGCTTTACAAAAAAGGCTATGCGTCTGAATTAGCATTTGTCATACCTAATCCAACAAAGTTTTAATGTTATCTTAAATCAGGCATCTACGCGATAGGTTTTACCATGGGATCCCATTGATTGCACCGGACGCGCAACTAAATTTGTTTGTCGTGACTGGGTTGTAAAGCATCATCACTAGCGATGCAGTCTGGATATGTTTGATCTTGTAAGTAAATTGCTCCATGATTCTACAGAAATTACGTTTGTTGTAATAGGTATAAGCGAAATCGTCATGGACCTGCTGGTTTAGCAAGTTGCTGTAGTTATTTGGCCCATTACCAATCCAGATTGATAAAAGCGAAGATTAAAAACCTGCGGATTGCAGCGGCATGTGCCAAGGCAAGTGCGAAAGGCGCCATAAGGTTCGATTAGACTGACTTCAAAACCACTAAGGGTATTGTCCGCACCGAAGACGTGTTCTTGGTCAACCTGATCAGTATCAAAGCGATGATGAACTTTGGTCGTGATGGTTCTAATCTTTGAAGAATGCCTGATGACGACAAGCTTGTTCACCATTCTGTTTGGTGAAGACATACTTGAAAGTGTTCTTGAGATTAACAGAGGAGGTTATGTTCTGGCGAACGGTTGGCGCTTGTAATAACGCCTATTTGGGGCAGCTGCACACTTGCAGGACGCCCCAACTGTGACTACTTTGGAGTATCAATTAACTCGCCTACGTCGCAAATATGGCGACCAAAGGAATTCCCATGACACAGCCGCTTGCAGACCTGACCCATCGATTAATTGATGCAGCTAAAGCTGCAGGTGCTGACAGCGCTGATGCCGTAGCTGTCGCAGGCACCTCTGTATCTATTGATGTGCGTAATTCAGTTTTGGAACAGGCCGAAAGATCCGAAGGAACAGACATCGGATTACGTGTTTTTATCGGTCAGAAATCTGCCAATGTGTCTGCATCCGATACGTCCAACCGCACCATCAAAGAAATGGCTGTGCGTGCTGTTGCTATGGCAAACGAAGCCCCCACAGACCCGCATGCTGGAATTGCTGACGCAGCACAATTAGCTACAGATATTGATCCCTCACGACTAGATTTGGTCGACGACGGGCCTGAACCCAACCCCGCATGGCTCGAAGAACAAGCGCGCATCGCAGAGGCCGCTGCACAGAGCGTTGAAGGTGTTGCACAGGTACAGTCAACATCCGCTGGATATGGTCGCCGTCAGGTTTATCTTGCGGCTACGAACGGGTTTTCTGGCGGCTACGAAAGCACAGGCCATTCGCTAAGTTCAGTAGCCATATCTGGTGCTGGAACAGATATGGAACGTGATTATGACTACGACAGCCGTATCCATCTTTCAGACATGCGCGACGCTGCTGAAATTGGTCGCATCGCAGGTGAACGCGCGGTCGCAAGGCACGGCGCACGCAAGCCCAAAACTGGAACTTATCCTGTCTTGTTTGATGAACGTATAGCAAGTTCATTGATCGGGCATCTGCTGGCTGCTAGCAATGGTGCGATGATTGCACGAGGGTCATCATGGTTGCGCGAAAGTCTGGGCGAACGAATTTTGCCAAAAGGCATGGACCTCATCGAAACACCACATCGCGCCCGCGTACCCGGATCGCGGCTGTTTGACGGCGAAGGACTGCCAACTTCAGAACGAAAGATCATCGAAGACGGGATCCTAACTGGCTGGACGCTCGACCTCGCCGCTGCACGCAAGCTGGGACTGCAAAGCACCGGAAGCGCATCGCGCGGCACGTCAGGACCACCATCGCCGTCCGTATCTCACGTGACGCTGACACAAGGCATTCAATCACCTTTCGAAATGATCCGCGATATGGGTACTGGACTGCTCATCACGTCTATGATCGGGTCCACTATCAACCCCAACACAGGCGATTATTCGCGCGGCGCATCAGGATTCTGGATCGAAAATGGTGAAATTTCCTATCCAGTTAACGAATGTACAGTCGCTGGAAATCTGCATGACATGCTTGCGAGGATTATTCCCGCCAACGATGCGCGCAAACACATCAGCGGCGTCATCCCAAGCTTGATGATTGACGCAATGACGCTCGCCGGTGCTTAGTTCGGGGCTTTATTCAGGGCGTAGAGACCTCGACCTCTTAATTCACGCAGCACAGACTGCTGGTGATATCGCTCGCGGCTATTTTAACGCCTCACCCGAAGTCTGGGAGAAGTCCGACGACCAAGGCCCTGTGACTGAAGCCGACCTACACGTGAACCGGCAACTTTTTGCAGACCTTCAGTCCGCTCGGCCGCACTACGGCTGGCTTTCTGAAGAAACTGAAGACACTTCAGCGCGGCTTTCAACCGAGTACCAGTTCATTATTGATCCGATTGATGGCACACGCGCATACATTGAAGGCAGCAAAGATTGGGCACATTCGATTGCTATTGCCAAGAATGGTATTGTTGTATCGGCAGTAATCTATTTGCCCATGCACAACGCGATGTACACGGCTGCATTAGGGCAAGGTGCGGCGCTAAACGGCAAATTGATAAAAGCACTTCCCGACAAACCCTTCGAAAATGCAACAGTGCTGTCTTCAAAGTTAAACATTGATCCAAAATATTGGGCTGGCACAGTGCCCCCTTTCAAGCGCGCATTCCGATCATCATTGGCTTATCGTCTTGCGCTGGTTGCCGAAGGACGTTTTGACGGTATGCTCACATTGCGCCCAACTTGGGAATGGGACGTCGCAGCAGGCGCATTAATCGTGACCGAAGCGGGTGGCGTTGTGAGTGACCAAAAAGGCTTAGCGCCTGTGTTCAACAACCAGCACCCACAGATCAACGGCATGGTCGCCGCGGGGGGGATTCACTCGAAACTAGTAGCCGCCCTGGTCTGATTTTTTTACCCTACTTTACCCTACTTTACCCTGTCCAGCCGACGCCATATGATTGAGTGAATAATATTTATCCCTCATCTTCAATTTATAGGTGCCCTATGTCTCAGCGTCTTCACCTCGTCTTTGGTGGCGAACTCATCGACCCGACCAAGAACGCCTTCAAGGATATTAATGACATTCATATCGTTGGCATGTTCCCAGATTATAATTCAGCTTTTAATGCGTGGAAGTCAGAAGCGCAAAAGACGGTCGACAACGCCCACATGCGCTATTTCATCGCTCATATTCATCGCCTGCGCGACGAAAAAGCGGAAACATCTACCACCGAAGAACTGAGCTAAGTGCGGTTGGGTCGTTGATTTGGGTTCATTGCGGCGATAAAGATGAAGTCAGGACAACCCTTTCGTTGGCCATACGTTTGCATGGACACGGCAATGCTATGGATGTGCTTGTCACAGCTAACAGTGAAACCTTACCACTTTTAAAGTTGGTTCCAGATGGCGTGCAAGTTGTCTCCATACCAACAGACACACACGTCAAAGTGCGGGAATTCTTCGCGGAATGGGAGCCACAATATCTGATTTGGATAGGTGGTCCTGTGCGACGAGTTTTGTTGCACTACGTTAAAAAAACCGGTTTTAACGCTACCATGATTAACGCCAGGATCTCTACGCTTTTTGCTGGTAAATCGCGATGGTTACCAGGGGCATCACGCAATGCAGTCCTACCGTTCACGCACGTACTGACCGCAGATGGCGCAACAGCAACCCGTCTAATCCGTGGTGGGGTGCCGCGCGAAAAGGTTGTGGCAATCGGCCCAGTTTTGGAAGAACCCATTACGCTGCCACACGACGCAAACGAGCTTACCGTCGTAATTGAAGCGTTAAGGACTCGTCCACTTTGGTTTGCCACCAGTGTCACCACACCAGAAATTATCCATATTGTTGCGGCTCATTTGGCTGCCAGCCGTAAAAATCACCGGCTTCTCCTTATCATCAATCCGCGTGATATCTACAGTGGCCCCTACGTTGCACAGGCCTTGCGCGAAGCTGGTTTCAAAGTTGGTGTACGTTCAGAAGGTGATGATCCCGAACCAGAACATCAGGCCTATGTAGCAGACTTAGCCGATGAACTTGGATTATGGTACCGGATTGCGCCACTCACGTTTATTGGTGGCACCCTAGCAGCAGGCGGCGCAATCTCCCCATTTGAATCGATTGCACTCGGGTCTGCCGTAATTCATGGACCGCGTAAGTCCCCACATGCGACTCAGTTTGCGCGGCTCGAACAGGCAGATGCTAGCCGTCAAATACGCTCGGCGGCGGAGCTAGGAATAGCAGTTGGAATGTTAATCTCACCAGAACAAACCGCACGGATGGCATTAGCGGGATGGTCTGAAATTACTCAGAACGCTGAAACGATAAATTGGCTTGTGTTGAATGCGGTACAAAGCACAGAGGTCACACGATGAAGCCACCGCTATTTTGGTATCAAGACTCAAGCATCATCGGTGCGTTGCTGTCGCCATTGGGTTTCCTTTACAGTGTGGCAACAGCTTATCGCCTGCGCCAAAGCTTGACCCACCGAGCGACAGTTCCTGTTATTTGTATTGGCAATATCAACGCTGGTGGAACTGGGAAAACCCCAACTGTAATAGCGCTAACCCAGCGTCTGATCGAATTCGGGCAAATACCGCACATCGTTAGCCGCGGCTATGGAGGGTCTATAGGTGGCCCGGTGCAGGTAGATCTTACTACGCAAAATGTTCATGAGATGGGAGACGAACCGCTGTTACTTGCCGCATTTGCGCCCACCTGGGTGTCCAAAGATCGCGCGCAAGGTGTAAAGGCAGCTGAGGCTGCCGGTGCGACGGTCATCTTGCTCGATGATGGGTTTCAAAATCCAAGTGTGTACAAGGATCTGAACATCGTTGTGGTGGATGCCATCAAAGGTTTTGGCAATGGCCGTGTAATTCCAGCCGGCCCTTTGCGTGAACCGACCAAAGCTGGCTTTGCACGGGCTGACTTCGTGTTAGCAATTGGAACTGATGAAGCAAGGGCCGCGTTGACACTAGATTTACCGTTACACTGCGTGCGCTTGAACGCCCAGTTAGATGCACTTAACACAGGAATGCCCTGGGGCGGTTTAAGTGTTTTAGCATTTGCGGGCATTGGTCACCCTGAAAAATTTTTTGCAACACTCAAAGACCTTGGCGCTGATGTTGTCCGTGGTGAGGCTCTGGACGACCACCAACCATTCACAAACACTCTACTAACGCGGCTGGAGACTGAAGCAAAGTCTCGTGGCCTTATCATGGTCACGACCGAAAAAGACGCCACACGACTACCTGACAGTTTCCGCTCAAAGGTCACGGTGCTTCCTGTACGGTTGTTGCTGTTGGATTGGCGGCCACTTGATGCGAAGTTAGCACTCCTTGGGATCACTCGCCAATAATAGCCTGATGCTGACCAAGCAATGGTGCAGGCCGATTTAGCGCAAGGTCAGCGTCTGAAAACCGCATCGGGGGCCGCACAGACAAGGCTCCATCGATATCAAGCTTTAGCCCTCTTGCAACCACCTGCGGATCAGCAAAAACGTCCTCAAACGTGTTGATTGGTCCAGCAGGCACACCTTCGGATTCGCAGGTCAAAAGGATATCAGCCTTCGTCCAGTCACGCATCTTTTCTGCCAGCAATGTCACCAATATTTCCCGGTTTTCAAGACGCGTGGGATTGGTTGCAAAACGGGGGTCTACGCCCAGCGCATGTAAGTCAAGAATTGAGCAAAACTTACGAAACTGACTATCGTTACCTACGGCAATAATGACGTGCCCATCGCCACATTCGAACACTTGATATGGTACAATATTTGGGTGGGCATTACCAAGACGTTCGGGTGATTTGCCTGTCGCCAAATAGTTCATAGCTTGGTTCGCCGTCGTCGCCACCGCAACATCGAGCAGCGCAAGATCAATATGCTGCCCACGACCAGTTCCGTGGCGCTGATGAACAGCAGCAAGGATTGCATTGCTTGCGTACAGGCCAGTGAAAATATCCGTGACCGCAACACCGACTTTTTGCGGCTGGCCCTCCGGATCTCCAGTGACTGACATCAATCCTGACATGCCTTGGATAATGTAGTCGTAGCCAGCACGCGACGAATATGGGCCATCTTGGCCAAAACCTGTAATAGAACAATAGATAAGGCGCGGATGTGCAACTCGCAGACTAGCGTAATCTAGCCCATATTTGGCAAGCCCACCAACTTTAAAATTTTCAATCAATATATCTGCATCTGCCAAAAGCCGCATCAACGCAGCTTTCCCATTTTCAGTACGAAAATCAATCACAACAGATTTTTTGCCCCTATTGCAGCCATGAAAATACGCAGCCGAGCGTTCGCCACTGTGCTCGATGAAGGGCGGGCCCCATGTGCGGGTATCGTCACCTTCTGGGGCTTCCACCTTGATAACTTCAGCGCCCATATCAGCGAGTAATTGCCCCGCCCAAGGTCCTGCCAAAATACGGGCTAACTCGATTACCTTTAGTCCTGAAAGTGGGGTCATTCGTTAGCTTCTGCCAACTTTTCATCCAGCACTTCTGCGAATTCAGCATAGTTCATGTTGGAATATTTTTCACTGTTGATCATAAACGTTGGCGTACCCTGAACATCATCCGCATCAGCGTTGAACCGATACCAACCTGTTAACTCCTGCGCCCTCGCCTCATCTGACATACAAACATCGAGCTCAGCGTCAGTCAGACCTGCAACTTTACCAATATTACGCAGTGATGTGATAATTTCTTCACCATTTTCGCCACGTGCCCAATCTTGCTGCTTCTGATACAGGAGGTTTGAAATGCCAAAGAAACGCATCTCACCACCACAGCGTGCAATCATTGACGCCCAAAGACCGGGGGCGTCAAAATAAACTTCGCGGTAAGTGAAACCAATTAAACCAGTGTCGATGTAGTTTGCCTTGATTTGCGGATATTGATCAGCGTGAAAGTCCGCACAATGTGAGCATGTAAAAGATGCATATTCTAAAACTTGAACGGCTGAATCTGGGTTACCTTTTATCATATCAACAACGTTGAACTGGACGGCTTCCACAGCCCCACTTGTTTGTGCAGACGCAGGGGAGCGATTCATAAACCACGCGCCACCAGCGGCAGCAACAATTGCAACAATAGCGACAGAGGATAAAATAGATTTATTCATTAGGTCTACTTTCTAGTTTCCGATTTAAGAACCGGAGGGACGTTTGCTTATGACGTTTGCGCCCAAAGCCTCGAGGGCTGCGCGCAGGGTGTCACTCTTTACGGGTGCCGCGAGGTCTTGTGCTGTAGATTGTGCTTCAGGTTTTGGGCCGGGTGGAGCCACAGTGCCATGATCGAACACCAGTCGCCCTTCGGAAAAGCCAGTGGCCGCCGTTTGCGTGATGCGGATGCGAGCGATAGCGTTATAGCCGTAACAAGCATTTACCTTAGTGCGAATCTGTTCTTTTTGCATCTCTAGCATCGGGGCCTGCGCACCAGACGTCAGCACGGTCAGCGTCGCACCCATACCACCACGAGCGTAGCCCACATCAACAGGATGCGAGATTTTTGAGATTGCTTCGCCAACGATTTCAGCCCAATGAGTCAATACACGACTTTGGGCAAACCCACGTGTTTCAGTTGCCTCACGAATGCGTTTTTGCATCAGCGTATTAGCACGAGAAAATCCGCGCGTTGTGCTATGATGTCGTGGTTGTTTCATCGTTATGTACTACCATAAACCTATGTGGCGCTAATGCCAGTAAAACCACTATTAAGGACACATAAACATTGTGTGACATCACAGAAGCCTTGTTAAGTTGGTACGACCTCAACGCCCGAGAAATGCCGTGGCGCGTCATGCCTGCAATGCGCAAAGCGCGGTATTTGCCCGACCCCTACGGTGTTTGGCTGTCAGAAGTGATGCTACAACAAACTACTGTGGCTGCCGTACGGGCCTACCACATTAAATTTACGGCGCTGTGGCCTACAGTCGGCGCACTAGCAGCAGCCGAGGATGCAGATGTCATGGCAGCGTGGGCAGGACTAGGTTACTATGCTCGGGCGCGTAATTTGTTGAAGTGTGCGCGCGCAGTAGTGGCTGATCACGACGGCGAATTCCCGCAAACATATGCTGCATTAATCGAATTGCCAGGTATAGGCCCGTATACAGCCGCTGCCATTTCTGCCATTGCTTTTGATAAGGTATCAACAGTTCTAGACGGCAATGTCGAACGGGTCATGTCACGCCTGTATGACGACCACACGCCTCTTCCTTCAGCAAAAATTGTGTTAATGGAGTATGCTAAGCGGCACACATCCCTTAAACGACCCGGAGATTATGCGCAGGCCGTGATGGATTTGGGTGCTACAATTTGCATACCCAAGAAACCTGCCTGCGGAATTTGCCCAGTGCGCCGCGCATGCAAAGCACACATGGCTGGTACGCAAGGTGAGCTGCCCAAAAAGACTCCTAAAAAACCAAAGCCAACGCGCCATGGCATCGCCTATATCGCACGGCGGGATGATGGCGCATGGCTGTTGGAAACACGGCCCAACAAAGGATTGTTGGGAGGGATGCTCGGATGGCCAACGTCAGATTGGAGCGACATACCAACGGATCAAGAGCCTATTTTGGCTGATTGGCAAGAACTTGATACGCAGGCGCGCCATACTTTCACCCATTTTCATTTAGTTCTGCGCATCCAAACAGTATGGCTACCTAACGATGCGCTGCCTGATCGTGGACAATTTATTCCCACTGACACCTTTAGTCCCAGCGCGATGCCAACCGTGATGCAAAAGGCCTACAGCCTAGCAGTTGCGACGCTACGAAATGTTTGAGCGAAAGGCGCAAACTGCTATGTTTTAACCAAACAGGAGATCACAATGACTTCCTTTCCCGTCGTGTCCCGCACCAACATGGCCAGAATCACACGCGCCGCACCATTCTGGTTATCAGTGGCTATCATCCCGCTGGCGTGGATTGGTGCGGTCTTTGGCGGCTGGACTGTGGTCTTGATGCCCATTGCAACGTGGTATTTGTTTTCAGCAATCGACGCTCTGGCCGGAACCTATGAAGAAATCGCTGACCTTGAAACAAGTGAAGATGAACTTTTCTGGTATCGCCTCGTAACAGTCATCTGGGCACCATTGCAATTCATCACACTGTTTGGTGTGCTTTTGTATGTCACCGCTACAGAGCATCTTGGCACAATTGAAAAGATTGCGCTGTTCTTTAGTATGGGGGTCATGTCGGGCACCATCGGCATTACTTATGCACATGAACTTGCACACCAAAAGCCTAAATTCGAACGCTGGTTAGGCGATATTCTGTTAGCGATGGCGCTGTACTCCCATTTCCGCAGCGAGCATTTGCTGGTGCATCACCGCTATGTTGGCACACCAAAAGACCCTGTGACTGCACGGTACAACGAAGGTTTTCATCGCTACTTCCCTCGTGTCCTGATCCAGCAACCGGTATCCGCTTTTAAGGCAGAAGCCGCGATGCTTGCCCGCAAAAATCTCCCTTGGCATCACCGAAGCAACCCACTCTGGCGCTACGCCTTGTTGCAGACAACTTTTCTGGTTTTCTCCATAGGGATCGGCGGCTGGGACGGGTTAGGTCTGTTCCTTGTGCAAGCATTAATCGCTATGTGGCAACTTGAACTGGTCAACTATGTCCAACACTTTGGCCTGACGCGCAAACACCTCGGAAACGGCAAATATGAACACGTGCTGCCACGCCATTCATGGAACGCATCACAACTGGCATCAAACTGGCTGCTTATCAATCTGCAACGCCACAGCGACCACCATTACAAACCTGATCGCCGTTTTCCAATGCTACAAACATACGATGGAGATACTGCACCGCAGTTACCTTACGGTTATCCGATCATGACAGCTTTCGCGATGCTTCCCCCAATCTGGCTGCGGGTAATGAATCCGCGGGTGAGGGCATGGCGTAAGAAGCATTATTCCGAGATAACGGATTGGGTGCCATACAACAACGCAACTAATCCATTACCCCGCTAATGTTTATTGCGTCGCTGTCCGCTGACCCAAGCCCAACTTGATTTGCACATGTCCCCTAGGGATCGCTTCGCCTCAAAACCCAAACGTGCCTTGGCCTGTTCGGGGAGGGCCGTTAGCACCGCAACGTCCCCGGCACGTCGTGGAGCGATCGTGTGCGCAAGGTCTTTGCCACACGCTTCTGAATACGCCGCTACTACATCCAACACAGACGACCCTTCGCCTGTCCCAAGATTGACAATGTGGTTTTCGCCGGTTTCCAACAATGACTTTAGCGACAGCACATGCCCATCGGCAAGGTCTTCAACGTGAATATAGTCGCGTACGCCAGTCCCATTGGGCGTGTCATAATCATCGCCAAAAACGACAAGTTCTGCCAGTTCACCCATGGCGACCTTAGCAATATATGGTAAAAGATTAGTCGGGATATTTTCTGGATCTTCACCAATCATCGCAGATTTATGAGCACCTGCAGGATTAAAATAACGCAGTATACCGACAGCCCAAGTGTTAGGCAGTTGTTCCAAAATCTGTTCACCTGCGATTTTGGTAAACGCATATGGCGATGTGTAGGTGCGCGGATGATCTTCTGGGATTGGTTGAATATCTGTATCACCATAAACCGTAGCAGAGGATGAAAACACAATGTTGCGCACGTTGGCCGCGTCCATCGCAGCCAGAAGATTTAACAATCCACCAATGTTATTATGCATGTAGTCGAGCGGCTTTACGATACTTTCGCTGACAGCTTTTTTGGCTGCGAAATGCACAACGCCATCAATTTTGTGGGCCGCAAATACGTTGTCTAAATCTGTACGATCTAGAACGTCTCCATTAAGGCAAAAGACCATTTCACCAGAAATATCTTGCAACCGACGTGGCACATCTGACTTCGAATTTGAAAAATTATCAAGAATCACAACCTCAAAACCGGCTTCGATCAGAGCTAGATAGGTATGCGACCCAACGTATCCAGCACCACCCGTAAGAAGAATCTTTGTCATGTTGAACCTCGTTAATTTCCCAATTTTGATAAACAGCAAGACGGTCCTTCATCACGCTATAGTCATTGGGAGTTATAGCGATTTGGGAGCCTTCTGTGATATTAATCCTCATATTTTGAGTTGGATCAAAGGGAAAGCCACGAACATCAGAAGCTGATAAGTATTGAAATACATCTCATTGCAAAAAATCCCCCGTCAGGTCTTAGGGACCGACGAGGGATAAGTGGTGCAATGGCAATTAGGGGCCTAGCACAGGCTGTAAACTTGTTGTGGTTCAAATTCGCTTTTAACTTTACTCAGGATTGATCGATCATTGTATAAGTCTTGGTTTAACGCGAGGGATTATTTGCCGTGTACTGTTGTGGAGGCAAAAAAATTTAGTTGGCCCGCATTTCGGACCGAATTTGTTGGCGCAAAAGATCAATGGGGACCTTTTTACCATCACGACGGAAGTGCCAATATGTCCAGCCATTACAACTTGGAGCGTTTTCGCAGGCCGCACCAACTTGATGGATCGACCCTTTGGCATCAGCTGCGATCAATGTACCGTCAGCACGAACCTTAGCCTTGTGGCGACCGTTCATTGACCACAGCTCTTCACCTGGACGCAGCATGCCACGTTCCACCACTTGGCCAAATGGCACCCGCGGTTCAGCACGTTTGGACTGCGTGACTTCAAGAGCCTCAGCGTCAAATTTACGGATGTTCGCCAAACGTTTTTCAGCGACAGCGCGATATTCAGCTTCGCGTTCTATACCAATGTAATCACGACCTAACATCTTAGCGACCGCACCTGTTGTGCCCGTTCCAAAAAATGGATCGAGCACCACGTCACCAGGATTCGTAGTCCCCAGCAGCACACGATGCAGTAGGCTTTCAGGTTTTTGTGTTGGATGGGCTTTGTCACCTTGTTCATTTTTCAATCGTTCATGTCCCGTGCAAATCGGAAGGACCCAGTCGCTACGCATTTGGATGCCCTCGTTGAGCGCTTTTAGCGCTTCGTAATTAAAGGTTGGTTTCGACTTTTCAGCTTTTGAGGCCCAAATAAGGGTCTCATGGGCGTTAGTCAGCCGTTTACCCCGAAAGTTTGGCATCGGGTTCGACTTACGCCAGACCACATCATTCAGAATCCAGAACCCCTGGTTCTGCAGTTCTGTGCCCATACGGAACACATTATGATAGGATCCAATCACCCAAATTGCGCCATCTGGCTTCAGAATTCGGCGGGCGGCCTTAAGCCAAGCGTGGGTAAAATCGTCATAAACCTTAAAGCTTTCGAACTGGTCCCAATCATTGTCAACCGCGTCGACTTTGGAATTGTCAGGGCGATGCAAATCACCCTTCAGCTGAAGGTTATAGGGTGGGTCCGCAAAAATTAGATCAACACTACCTTCTGGCAGGCTGTTCATGACTTTAATACAGTCTCCATCAATGATGCTATTTAGGGGTAAGTCATCCTTTACGTTAGGCGCATTTTTACAATCTTTTTTCTTTGTCATTATCTGCCTCTGCCTCGGCGGTTATTCCGCTCATTGGTTGTGCCCAATGTGAGTCAAAGATGATTCGCAGTCAAAAGCTTTATTGAATCAAAGGGTTACAATTTATTCTTGTCACAACATGTTGTGGACAGGTTTGAATGATCGTCTATGGTGTGGGGTCACCCCAAGATTTTGAAGTGCAAATATGTGGCTTTTCGACCCATATCCAGCATTTGTTTCCCATTGGTACCCAGGATATTGGTGCGACAACTCCTCCATAATCCGATCTCGACAGATTTTTGCTACGATTGAGGCCGCCGCAATAGACAAAGATCGTGCATCACCTTTGATGATTGTGGTTGCAGGAGTAGTCAGACCGCGCGGGATCATGTTGCCATCAATCAATGCGTGATCAACGCGACCCAATCTGGCAAGTGCACGTTCCATTGCAAGGTGGCTGGCGCGTAATATATTGAACTCGTCAATTTCTTCGACGGTTGCGTGGGCGATTGAGACTTCTGCGCTAGCAAAGATCAGCGGCTCTAACGCTTCGCGCTTTTTGCGGCTAAGCGCTTTGCTATCATTTAAACCCTCAGGAATATTGTCTGGGTCGAGGATCACGGCGGCGGCAGTTACGGGACCAGCCAGCGGGCCGCGCCCGACTTCGTCAACCCCAGCTATTCGCACAGCGCCGGCGGCGAAAAGGTTTTCTTCAAATTTAAAGTTTGGGCCAGATGGGCGTATTATACTCATGATGTCTATGTTTCAAACAGAACCGAAAGCTACAAGACTTAGAGCCAGAATGTTCCCAAAAGACTGCGGCCACGCGTGTAAATGTCTGTAGCCGGAGCCTTACTCATCTTAAGTAAAGTATTACTGTGTGGCTTTTTAATGTTGCGCTTAGCTGGCTGAGCCTTCAAAAATTTAGCGGTCAAACGATCTTGTATCATGTTTTGCCCTTTCTGACTTTGTCATGCTAAAAATTCTGATAAAGAGCTTTGACCAATCTCGTTAGAGGGTATTTGCGCATTCCCGTCATGCGCAGAACGCAAACAACATTTTAAACTTGCCCAATAAAGAAGCAGGGGCCGATATTCACCCAACTGCCCCCAATCGAACGACCAATTTAGGCGGTCGCTCTACTCCACGCTGGCGTTAGCGTTTGCTGTGCTAAATCCTATGTTTAGCATGAAACTTGCGATGTATCCCTGACGATCAGAGCTGGGTCAGAATTCGCGCAGTGATACCATGTTGGGTCTCGAAACTACTTCGTCAGTCCACAAGCAGAATACCATAAATTACATCTTTATCTGGTATCTAAGCCAACACGGTCATTGGAATAATATTTGTTAATGCCCGCGTAAAAGACGGCACATCCGTACTACGGGTCTCAGTAATTGATTGTGTAAATATTACATGAT
>JBLILC010000029.1:0-27914 GCA_047635635.1 Octadecabacter sp.
CTGTTTCAGATACGCTCAGAATTAAAGGTGCACCGGCGTGGTAATGCCAGATTTCAACAGCATCGACGCGGTGCCAATGGCTTGCCATACCTAATTTAAGAAGAAAATAGATGCAGGTTCCGCTTGGGCGACCATCAGTCGCCGTGTCGACCCATGTTTGGCGATAGAATCCACCTTCTGGATGGCGCGCGAGGTTTAGTGCGTCAATGATATCATCAGCTGTCATATTTATAAATTAGGCTTTACGTCGAGAAATACAATGAAAAAGGCGTTAGTAGTAACGACCCAAAATCGGACGTAGTCATTGAGAAATAATTGTAAATTTTATCTTCAGTATTTTTTGATCTGTGTTGCTGAAATGATCGTGATTAATACAATTGAGTCGGCGCCTGTTTGCAGTCGTTTGAGCGGCTTGCAGCAACGCTGACAATTTGGAGGCTTGGCTACTTGGTTTAGTATCTGAGCTGAGTTCATGCGCGCGCATTCAATTCTGTTACGTATGATTTAAACAATGATTTTTTTGAATTTTATGACTTTTGCTGTAAATGTACCCACGGCTAGCTGACGTGTTTACGGTGTCATTGGGAGTGCGGTTTTTTTTAGGCATTCAAGTGTATTGCATTGTTATAAACATTATCTTGTGGAAGTTTTAGACAATGGCCGAGCTGATTGTGTCGTAGAGTGTTGTAATTGCTGCGGACGCAGGATCTTCTTTAAATCTTTCCAATTCGTTTAAGGAAGTCTTTTAGTTGTCAGACGATCAAATTTAGCGTCAGCTTTAGCAAATTTTAGGTTGATGATTAGTCAGACGTGATAGGTCTGTTGGAAGACATTGCGGTAAGTGTATTGCAATGGTTTGGCCTTATGTTTCCTGTTGCACTTTTTTATTGGTATGGCGTTGCGTTGGCTTATCAGATTATGCCATTACACAGGTCCCCTGTGATGAGAGCGGCTGGATCGTTTGAACTGCAGATTGTGGTAACCCATTTTAGTGTAAACTGAGCTGCAATTTTGGGTTATTGGGAATTGGCTGAGGTAACAGGACAAGGCGCTGAGTACGACGCACTCTTTGTATATTACAGTTTATATTGTTTCCAATAAAATAAAGGTCCCCGCGAACGGAGACCTTTCAAATAGTTAATGAAAGCTTAACGGAGGATCGAACGACCTGCAAAAATTGCAGTTTCGCCTAACGTTTCTTCGATACGGATAAGCTGATTGTATTTTGCGAGCCTGTCGGAACGTGCCAGTGATCCGGTTTTAATTTGACCACAGTTTGTGGCGACGGCTAGATCTGCAATTGTTGCATCCTCAGTCTCACCAGACCGGTGCGACATCACATTGGTGAACCCCGCGCGATGCGCCATGTCCACTGCTGTTATAGTTTCGGTCAACGTTCCAATCTGGTTAACTTTGACCAGCATCGAATTCGCAGATTTCTGTTCAATGCCTATGGTTAAACGTTTGGGGTTCGTCACAAACAAATCATCCCCAACAAGTTGGATTTTGTCACCAAGGCGTTTGGTCAGTGCATTCCAACCGTCCCAGTCATCCTCAGACATGCCATCTTCGATTGAGATGATCGGATAATCATTCACCAATTCTTCAAGGTAATTGACGTTTTCCATTGATGTGAGAGATTTGCCTTCGCCCTTCATCTCATACTTGCCATTTTTATAGTATTCCGTTGCAGCGCAATCGAGGGCGAGGTATATTTCTTTACCCGGTTTATAGCCTGCTTTTTCAATAGATTTAATAATGAAATCAAGAGCATCACGAGTGGAGTTAATGTTGGGTGCGAAGCCACCTTCGTCGCCAATTCCTGTAGAAAGTCCAGCGGCTGTCAACTCGCCTTTAAGGGTGTGGAACACTTCTGAGCCCATGCGTACCGCTTCGCGAATACTTGTTGCCGATACCGGCATGATCATAAATTCTTGGATATCGATAGGGTTATCAGCATGTTCACCGCCGTTGATGATGTTCATCATTGGAACAGGAAGGACCCGCGCTGATGTGCCCCCGATGTAGCGAAACAACGGTTGGCCCATATAATCTGCAGCCGCTTTGGCAACGGCGAGGGACACGCCAAGAATTGCGTTCGCTCCTAGACGGCTTTTATTTTCAGTACCATCCAGTTCGATCATCGCCAAATCAATGGCAACTTGTTCTGTGGCGTCAAAGCCCACAATAGTTTCAGCGATTTCGCCATTTACGGAATCTATGGCCTTTAGCACGCCTTTTCCCATGTAGCGGGACTTGTCACCATCCCGCTTTTCAACTGCTTCATGTACGCCTGTAGATGCGCCTGAAGGTACCGCTGCACGCCCCATTGTGCCGTCTTCTAGAGTCACGTCGACTTCAATCGTGGGGTTGCCTCGACTGTCAAGAATTTCGCGGGCGTGGATGTCAATGATCGTGCTCATAGGATATTCCTTTGACGAATTATTTTAATGTTAAAAAGTGTTAGCGCAAACAATCGGAAGATAATTGTTTCTATAGCTGGTCAGTTAAAGCTTGGGAAGTGCGCCGTGCGTGGGCTTCGCGGATGAACGTGAACAGCCCTGCCGTTATGACGATGGCAACGCCAATTAGGGTCATTGCATCAGGACGTTCGTGCAAAATAACCGTACCAAGAAACAGCGCAAACAACATCCGTGTGTAGCGAAACATTGAAATAAAAGCAGCATCGCCTGCACGAGTTGCAGCAACAATGCTGAGATAAGCCACCAAAGCGATCGCAATACATCCTACTAGAATTGCGCTGTCTGATATTGACATTGCAACAATTGAATGACCGTTCAGAAAGCACATCGCCAGTCCAGCAGGGATAAGTAAAAGAAAGGCATGTAGTGACAGATGCGCGCCAGAAATTGGAACTTTTATAGCGCGTGTTGCCAAATCGCGCCCAGCAAGGCCCAGCATTCCACCAACTCCAATCAACGTTGTGACGGATATACCGTCAAGACCAGGTCGGATGATGATCAGCACTCCGACAAAGCCCACAAGTATAGCTGTCCAGCGTTTCCAGCCAACAGTTTGACCTAAAAACACTGCGCCACCCATGGCGACTACTAGTGGTGTTGCTTGGATGATTGCCGACAGTATCGTTACGTCTAGCCGCATCAGGGCGGTGATGAACAACATCGTGCCAACAACCTCAAATAAACCGCGCAGCCAGACGCGTCGGTTAAGGTGTGCTGCTACAAAAACTGACTGGCCCTTGGCTATGAACCAAAGGGAAAAAGCTAATGCGCCGCCCGCACCAATAATGGAGATGATTTGACCTGCGGGAATGCGCGTTCCCAAGGTTTTGATCAACACGTCTTCTATGGCAAATGCGAGCATCGAAAACGTCATTAATGCAGCACCACGGAGGTTTTCCATACTTGTTGTCCTTAATGTCAGGGTTGGTCATAAATCGCTTAATTTTGGTGGTACGCTTGTGGCATTTGGAGAGCAAGAGTGTTGAGTTAAAACAGCTTATGGGTATCGTTTTTGCTATTATGATTTTTGCTGCACCATATTTAAGAGTGCTGCTATTAATCGATCCGCCAATAGTCGGTTTAAAGCTCTATTCTATAAAGTGGCGTCATTATTGGCAAAATTATTTGATTATAAAAAATGTGAATCATCCTTTTTATTTTTTAAAGTTACCTTTATTATTATTATGAGTGTGATGGTCAGTGATAATTTTGAAGTTTTTTTAAAGTTGATAATCAGATCTTACAGTTTTCATAAATTCGGCTCTATGTTCAATTTATTTGGGCTATATCGCAGGTGTGGCGCTATTCTTTGGCTTCGAAGTGATATGTGGAGCAATATTGCTATTTTAGTCGCGCTTATTTGGGACACCGTATAAATCCAAGCGGTGGCCCCTTAAGGCAATATCCGAGTTTGTCAGCAATGCGTTCGTGCAAGGCTTAAATTTAAGCATCTATGAATTCAATTACTTCACCTGATTGTAAATCAATCAGGTGGTCATGATGTTCACGATCTGCCGTTTCATAACGTGCGCGGCTATCGTCAAAGTCATGTTTTTCTGGAACGTTTGATCATTCGAACAATTTAACTGCGCGGTAGACTGTTGCCAGTGAAATTTGCGGGTTTGCAGTTGACGCGCCATTGCATAATTCTTCTACATCGGGTTGGTCGTCAGATGACTCTAGGATGCTCGCAATGGTGCGGCATTGTTAGTTGAGGTGCAGGCCAATGGCCTCGCAATGGGACAAAATGGTCATGGCGATCTGACAAGTAATCTGGGACAATCTTGGATTGTAGATCTAAAAGTGTTAAGACAATTACGCTGCGAGTGCCAATAGACATGGGCGAATTTTGAGCATAATTGTTACCCTAGTGTGGCGACCCAGTTGCTGCCAAGCTTGCACAGCTACAATCACTCACGGTGTGTTACGTTTCCGGTCTTGACCAATATAAAAATAACCTTCTACAAACACAAAGTTGTTTTATAGTCCGAATTGTGAAGTAAAAGCAAATTGTTGGCCAGGCGGATATTGTTCAGCATACCCCTTCTTATGTTTATATTTTGTATATGACCTTGCGGCAGTATCATATTAATGGTAATAAAATTAGCTCTTTCAGAGGCTTAACAAAGTGTGCCACTGGGGACAAAAGCCGTAAGGTTTTACAATAAGCGCGGTTAGTAGCGTTTTATATTGCCGTTACCGCTCCAAAGTATGGTCTCGTGCGAACTGCGGATGCGACTTGTCATATTAAGTAATTTTAGAATGTGAGAATTGGTGGCTTCGGATTAACATAACTTAAGGCGCATTGCGCCATAACTTTTGATATTGCGCCGATTTATGACATGGTACTGGCTCGGTTAACCTAGCTGAACAAGCGCATGACGTTTTTTTCCCGCACTGAGTTTTATTGGCTTTGTAAAGTCATCAATAGTAATCATCAGACCTGAATTGGTCAAAATTTCATCATTCATTTTTGCTCCACCTTCCAAAATTAACCGTTTGGCTTCTTTGCCGCTGCCCGCCAATCTTGATTTCACGATCAGTTGTACAATTGATATACCTTTAGTTACGTCCGAAGCTGCCAAAGTCAGTGTAGGTAGGTTGTCTCCAATGCCGCCTTTTTCAAAAACTTCTTTGGCTGTTTTTTCAGCTGCTTGGGCGGCATCAATCCCATGCAGGAGGGCAGTGACTTCATTGGCGAGTATGATCTTCGCTTCATTAATTTCGACTCCTTCGAGGGCGCCTAGCCGATCACATTCGCTAACTGAGAGTTCCGTATAAAGCTTGAGAAACCGACCTACATCCGCATCAGTTGTGTTGCGCCAAAACTGCCAAAACTCGTAAGAACTGAGCATATCGCTGTTCAGCCAAATCGCACCAGACAAAGATTTCCCCATCTTTTTACCATCGCTGGTGGTCAACAATGGTGATGTTAGGCCAAAAATTTGGTGGTCCAAAACGCGGCGCGTAAGGTCGATACCATTCACGATATTGCCCCATTGGTCGCTGCCACCCATTTGCAATTTACAGCCATAACGGCGGTTAAGTTCTAAAAAATCATAGGCTTGGAGTATCATATAATTGAACTCAAGAAAGCTGAGGCTTTGTTCGCGATCCAGCCGAGACTTTACTGATTCAAAACTCAGCATTCGATTTACTGAGAAATGTTTGCCGATGTCGCGTAAAAAATCTAGGTAGTTAAGTTCATTGAGCCATTCAGCATTATTTAGCATCAAGGCACTGTTTGATGCTCCCGTGTCATAATTAATGTAGGCTGAAAAAACCTTTTTTATTCCTGAAATGTTGTCATCGATTTGCCCGGATGTCAGTAGGGGGCGTTCATCAGCACGAAATGATGGATCTCCAACTTTCGTTGTGCCTCCTCCCATCAAGGTGATCGGCTGGTGACCAGTCTTTTGTAGCCATCGCAGCATCATAATCTGAATCAAAGATCCCACGTGTAGCGACTTTGCAGTTGCATCAAATCCAATGTAAGCAGGAACAACGCCTGCGGCAAACGCTTCGTCCAGACCTTGATAGTCGGTGCAATCTGCAAGAAACCCACGCTCAATCATGACACAGATGAAATCGGACTTCGGATGGTATGTCATGTCAGATCCTTGGTTTGTTTTAGGCAGCAGTTTTGGGGCACTCTATACGGATCACAACTACCAAGGGAAAGAGCATGTTGAAAGATCAAGTAGTGCGTGTTGTTGGTGCAATGTCGGGTACGTCGTTGGACGGTGTCGATGCAGCCGAGATCGTGACGGATGGACATGTCATTTTTGAGTTTGGAAACAGTGTCTTTCGCCCCTACACGCAAGCCCAAGTAGCCGTGTTACAAGACGCACTAGGTAAATGGCCAGAAGGGGATGTAACGGATGCTTGTGAGTTAATTGAGGCCGTCCACATTGAGGTTTTAAGCAGTTTTAGCAATGTTGATTTGATTGGATTTCATGGCCAAACTTTAGCCCACGACCCTAAAGGCCGCGGCACACATCAGGCGGGTGATGGAAGCGTTCTGTCTAATGTTTTAAATAAAAATGTGGTTTGGGATTTTCGCAGCGCGGATGTGCAAATGGGTGGTGAAGGTGCGCCACTCGCTCCTTTTTACCACTTCGCACTGGCCAAGAAGATGGACGCTGTAAGCCCAATCGCCATTTTGAACTTAGGTGGTGTTGGCAATATCACTTGGATTGACCCTAGTTTGCCGTTACCCCACAGCGACGGAGCTCTGCTGGCTTTTGACACTGGGCCAGCGAACGCACCAATCAATGATTTAATACTGGCGCGCTTGGGAAAACCCTATGATCTAGATGGAAAAGTTGCTGCCTTGGGAGCGATTAACCAAGAGATTGTTGACCAGTTCTTGCAACATCCTTTTTTCTTTCGAAAACCTCCCAAATCTCTGGATCGTGATGCATTTGTGGGGCTCGTCAATGCGGTTACAGGCCTTTCGGACGCTGATGCCGCTGCAACTTTGACGATGGCCTGTGCCGCGTCCGTGATGCTGGGACTACAAGCTTGCCCAAGCCCGCCTTCAAGTTTGTTTGTAACTGGTGGTGGTCGCCGTAATCCCACTTTGATGGGAATGATTGCGGATGCGTGTTCCCTTCCTGTTGTCTTGATTGAAGAGGCAGGGTTTGATGGCGATATGCTTGAAGCACAAGCTTTTGCATACTTAGCCGTGCGAGTTGCAAAAGGATTGCCGACCAGCGCGTCTGGTACAACTGGCGTACGCGCTGCAATTGGTGGAGGAACAGTTTCGCGACCAGCTGAAAAATAAAGATGAATATTTGGGAGTCAAAGAAAGTTCACTAAACGTCTGTTTGGCTCGCAGCAGAGGATACCTTGGTGTTGTAGGGTGAGTTCTTTTCTACCGTTCTAAAAATCAGTCAAGGTTAGGTAAATTTTAAAGTGTGCATGAATGGTCACATTCAATTCTGAAACAAAACGCGCGGTAAACCACTTTAACAAAATCGTCATTCTTTGTGTGATTGTCTGCCCACATTTTTGGAACTCAATAGATGGGTCTCTGCAATGTTTTATTGATTGGTTGTGCAAGCATAAATAATGAATTTTCACATTTGGTGACAACGTTGAAGTTCAGCTCTTTGATGTTCACGCCGATTATAGCTATAATTTAGTTTTTTCGTTTTTGGTGCAGAGCTTTAAATATTTGGTTTTTGATATCAGCGACAGCATTCCTATAGTGCAAGTTGAAAGTGTTATGCGCCTGAATCCACGTTCGTTTTTCAATGTAGGATTTTTTTGACCAAATATCCTTGTCAGCGTAGCACAGTTATACACAATTGGCATATTTTTTGTAGATGCAGACAGTTTTTAAAGTCTTTGCATGGATTAGAAATTATCTAACAGCAAGCGTTTGATTGATAAAATCTTGCAGCACGATTTTGACAACTATGTGTCAAACGGTTTGAACTTAAGTGCGTTAAAGCAGGCAGTAGGGCGCCCTTTTAAATTTTAAAGTAAGCTATTTTAAAATCAGGCGGAGTGGCGGGGGACCAGCAATTCGCCCCGCCACTCCTTAACCATGCTTGCAGAGTGGACTAACATGGGCTTCATAATTTAAATAAATTCCTTAATTGCATATGTCCTAAATCAGAGGTGATTTAAGCACAATTTTCCACGATTTTTGAGGAAATACAATTAAGCTGCTTTTGTAGCTGCGAAATCAAGCAGGGTTTGTAGTGCAGATGTGTAAGTATCATCGTCAATGGTCATGGCCACTCTGATGTGGCCTGCAGCAGCGGCACCAAAACTTTCACCAGGCATTGTTGCAATGAGGTGAGTATCCAGAAGTTGATTGGCAAATCCTTCACCAGTCAAACCTGTCGCACTGATGTTGAGCATTGCGTACATCGCGCCTTGTATTGGGCTGCCTTTAACGATGTTCTGTTTTGCCAGTAAAGTTTCTGTGATGATACGGCGCCGCGCGAAGGGAGCTGAAACTTCATCTTCAAGTGTGTGGCCTTCGCCCAATGCAAATTCAGCGGCATCTTGAATATATCCTGCTACTCCGTAAGTCGTGTGTGTAGCAAGGTTGATAAGGTGTTCGATGACTTCTGTTGGGGCGCATATCCAGCCAATGCGGCTTCCAGTCATTGCGTGGCTCTTCGACATTGATCCAATAACCAGTGTGCGTTTTGCCATGCCCGGAAGGGCGCGGGGGCTGATGTGAGTGCCATCCCAGAGTTGTGATTCGTAAACTTCGTCTGAAATTAGCCACAGGTCGTGTTCAACGCAGGTGTCAGCAATACCTTGCAAAGTCTCACGAGAATAGACAGCGCCCGTTGGATTATTGGGGGTGTTGATCATCAGGCTTACAGCATCTTTGGCATGTTGTGCGATATCAGTTGAGAGTGGTTGAAAATCATGATCAGGATAGGCTGGTATTGCCTTTGGATTCGCGCCGATCCCGCGGATAGTTCCTGGATAGGTCGCATAATACGGATCGATGTAAAGTGCAGTGTCACCTTCGTCACATACTGCAGTATGAGCCGCAAAAAGAGCGGCTTGTCCACCGGGGGTGATCATTATGTTGTCCTGTGTGGTTGTCACCCCGGTACGCATTTGAATTCGGTTCGCCACGGCTTGCCGTAAGGTTTGGGTTCCTGGGACTGCTGCATATCCAGTGTGCCCGCCCTTTGCGCTCGCGTGCATTGCATCCAAGATACTTTGGTGTGTGCGAATGTCATGCTCCCCGATTGTCAGCTCGATGATTTGCTGACCTGCTTTTTTCATGGCTCGAGCGCGATAAAATACTTCCCAGCCGTCAGAGCCGCCAGGTGTGATATGTGTGATGCGGTGTGATAAATTCATGAGCGCAAATGACCAGTGGATACAGGCGGTGTCAATCAGGTTTAAAAGTGATTTGCATTGGCCGCGGCACTTTCTTGGTAAGACATGTCTCCAGCTTTGCTGCCAGATAGTGGTTAGTAATAATGTAAGTAATTTAACACGGTAACGCAGTTCTGCGTCGCGGCCCACAGTGCCAACATTGGCGAATATTTTGCTGCTAGTTTTAAACGCATCATTATCATTGCTTCATAGTACTGTCATTTTAGTAAAGGGCGATGTATTGTAAATGGCATTAATTTTTACGCTGAATGTGGTATTTTATGGTTTGCAAAAAACGACATGTGAAGCGGGTTGCACGCATAGATAATTGTGCAGATAAACGTAATCATTGTGAACTTTGTCATGTAAGATAATTAAGTAACTCAGATGGTATCCAACGATGACTTTTAGCTTCAACACTCTGGGCAAGCTCGGCTAAATGTTGAGTTGACGATTGAGATTGTTGGCCTTTAAGTATCAGTTAGGGGAATTAACTGCGTCATGGTTTGTATTATTACTCATTAACTTGTGTCTTAGGCTGCTCTTTCACGTTTCTTCCATTTGTTGAATTTGCTAGGTCAGAGCTCAACTCCTGCGCTCAGGTCATATTTGAGGTTCACTGATGGCGATCAAACTGTACAACACCAAGTTCCGCAAAAGGGTCGACTTTACTCCGATCAACGAAAATGACGTGCGGATGTATGTCTGTGGTCCGACGGTCTATGATCGTGCTCATTTGGGCAATGCGCGCCCAGTCATTGTGTTTGATACGCTGTTCCGGCTTCTGCGCCATATTTATGGAGTGGATCACGTAACATATGTTCGAAATTTCACGGATGTTGATGACAAGATCAACGCAACTGCATTGGCGCGCAAACAGGCGGGGGCTGCCGGTAAACTGGAAGACCTGATCGCCGAGCGTTCAAATGAGACAATTGACTGGTATCTAGAGGACATGGCTGCCTTAGGTGCGTTGGAACCGACAAAAATGCCACGCGCCACCCAATACGTCGCGCAGATGATCGCAATGATTGAGGATTTGATTACCAAGGGCCATGCGTATGAAGCTGAAGGCCATGCGTTGTTTCGAGTGCGGTCTTACCCCGAATATGGGTCGCTGTCTGGGCGGTCTGTTGATGATATGATTGCTGGTGCCAGGGTTGAAGTGGTGCCCTTTAAAGAAGACCCGATGGATTTTGTGTTGTGGAAGCCTTCAAATGACGATCAACCGGGTTGGAAAAGTCCATGGGGTCATGGCCGTCCAGGCTGGCACATTGAATGTTCTGCGATGGCGTTGGATTTATTGGGGGGTGAGTTCGATATTCATGGAGGGGGAAATGATTTGATGTTTCCGCACCACGAAAACGAAGTCGCACAATCTCATTGTGCTGGCCACGGTTCAGCCAATGTATGGATGCACAACGAGATGTTGCAGGTTGAGGGCAAGAAAATGTCCAAGTCCTTGGGTAATTTTTTTACTGTGCGAGATTTGTTGGAGCAGGATGTGGCGGGTGAAGTTATCCGTCTTGTTTTCTTGATGACCCATTACCGAAAACCGATGGATTGGACTGATGCAAAACGGGTAGAAGCGCATAAAATGCTGAGTGACTGGTTTGAAATTCTCAGTAAGCATGGTTATTCGCCCAAAACGGTTGATAAACTGAAGACATCGGGTGATTGGGTTGCAGACATCGAGTTGATGGGCGTTCTTGGTAACGACCTAAATACTCCGGGTGCTTTGGCGCGGATGCATGTGCTGGCGAAAGCTCGTACTGCGTCTGGGTTGGTACCACTTGCCCATGCGTTGGAAACACTGGGGCTAGTGTCTGATTGGAGTGTCTTGGATGTATCCCCATCACAGGATGACAAGATACCCGACTGGGTCACAGTTGTTATTGAGCGTTTGATAGCAGAACGCGGTGTCGCTCGGGCGTCAAAAGATTGGAGCGAAGCGGATCGATTGCGTGATTTTTTAAATACGGCTGGGGTAAATGTAACTGACGTTGCGGGGACAGCAAGTTGGTTGCTGGAACCAAGTTTTGATCCTGTGGTGCTTGAGGGGCTGAAATGATCGTGATATTGGTATTCAGCTCCATTAAGAAACAAAGCAAGCGAAGGACAGTAGAGTCTTTTTTGCCTCTCGAAAAAATCAGTTGGGCAATGAATGGCGTTATTCACTGCTCAGGATATTTAAAAAACCATAATGAATGGGAGTGGTGTTGATGGAGCGGTTGTACCTGTACGACACTACACTTCGAGATGGGCAACAAACCCAAGGTGTACAGTTTTCGACTGCTGAAAAGCACCGCGTGGCTGGAATGTTGGATAATCTTGGCGTTGATTATATCGAAGGCGGTTGGCCGGGTGCAAATCCAACAGATTCCGAGTTTTTTAAAACAGCGTCAAAGACCCGTGCGATCTTGACTGCGTTTGGAATGACCAAGCGGTCAGGTCGGTCTGCTGGAAACGATGAAGTGCTGGCTGAGGTTATTAATGCGAGAACACCCGCTGTGTGTTTAGTCGGTAAGACGCATGATTTCCACGTGAAGACAGCTCTGGGTATATCGTTAGAAGAAAACATCGAAAACATTAAAACGTCTATTGCACATATCGTAATGCAAGGGCGTGAAGCGTTGTTTGATGCCGAGCATTTCTTTGATGGGATTAAGTCCAACCCTGACTATGCGATTCGATCCGCTAAGGCGGCTTATGACGCGGGGGCACGATGGGTTGTATTGTGTGACACTAATGGTGGTGCGCTGCCCCACGATGTGCGCGGAGGTGTGAAATCATTAATTGAGGCGGGCATTCCAGGCACGCATGTGGGCATTCATACGCACAATGATACTGAAAACGCAGTGGCTAATTCGCTGATAGCGGTTGCTGCAGGGGCGCGTCAAATTCAAGGTACGCTGAATGGTTTGGGCGAACGGTGCGGCAATGCTAATCTGACGACACTAATCCCTACATTGCTTTTGAAAGAACCGTATGCGAGCAAGTTTGAAACTGGTGTGTCAATGGATGCACTGAAAGGCCTTCGTAAGGTGTCGCGCATGCTGGATGAAATTTTGAACCGTGTGCCACATCGTCAGGCGGCGTATATTGGGGCATCGGCTTTTGCCCATAAAGCAGGGTTGCATGCGTCGGCCATTGCCAAGGACCCCAGTACCTATGAACACATTAATCCTAAGTTGGTTGGAAACAGCCGTATTGTGCCAATGTCTAATCAAGCGGGCCAATCCAACCTTCGCGAACGATTAACGCAAATGGGGCTGAATGTTGCCAAAGGTGATCCCGCGTTGCAGCGGATTTTGGACCGCGTCAAAGATCGGGAGGCAGCCGGCTATTCATATGACACGGCTCAGGCGAGTTTTGAAGTATTGGCCCGGGAAGAACTAGGCTTAATGCCGACGTTTTTTGAGGTCAAACGCTATCGAGTCACCGTCGAACGCCGCCGTAATAAACGCAACCAAATGGTGTCATTGTCCGAAGCTGTGGTTGTTGTGAAAGTTGACGGTATTAAAACAATGTCGGTTTCTGAAAGTCTTGGGCCTGATGGGTCTGATCGTGGTCCAGTTAACGCGCTCAGCCGCGCTTTGGTCAAAGACCTTGGACGCTACGCTGATTGTGTTTCTGACATTTATTTAACTGATTTTAAAGTTCGGATCACCAATGGTGGCACCGAAGCTGTTACACGGGTTATTGTTGACAGTGAAGATGGGCAGGGACGTTCCTGGTCCACGGTTGGCGTGTCAGCAAACATCGTTGATGCGTCATTTGATGCCTTGCTAGATGCTATCCGTTGGAAGTTGGTGCGTGACGAGGTAAAAGATTGGGTCAAAGATGAGACAAGAACTTGAGCTTTGAAGCTTGTGCTGGCATCGTCCAACGAGGTGATCCTGACAGATTTTTAGCTGCCATGGCGGCCCCTGTCGCTGCTCGTCGAGTACTGTTTCCTATTTATGCGTTCAATGTCGAAGTTGCTCGAGCGCCGTGGGTAACAGAAGAACCAATGATTGCCGAAATGCGTCTGCAATGGTGGCGTGAAGCACTAGAAGAGATAGCTTCGGGAGGGACAGTCCGCCGCCATGAAATTACTATGACCTTGGTGGATGTGTTGGACACTGAAGGTGCAAGGGATCTGGACCGGTTGATCGCGGCACGTCGCTGGGACGTTTATAAAGATGGGTTTGAGGACGAAGAACACTTCAAAGAATACCTCGATGCCACTGCAGGGGAGCTGATGTGGCAGGCTGCGCGTGCGCTAGGCGCTGTGGATCGGGAAGATGTCATACGGTTTGGCCGCGCGGCTGGGCTTGCACGTTACCTCTCGGCGGTGACCGCGCTTGAAGGAAAAGGTCGCGTGCCTCTGCTGGATGGACGCGAGAGCGCGATTGCTTTGCTGGCAAGCGAAGCACTTAAAGATATTGTACGGCCTATTTCTAATAATCCAGCATTTCTCGAGGCTTGGCAGGCAGAACCGATATTACGTCAGATCGCGAAAGAACCTTGGCGTGTAGCGCAAGGCACTGTTGGTATCAGCGCTTTTCGTGCCAAATGGCGGTTACTTTGTTGGTCTTAATATTGAGTGACTTTAGGGCGATATTAAATTGTTTTGCCTTTGGATCTCAACGCCAACCAAATGAGAGCGCCACCAGCAAGTAATAAGAATGGTGCCATGGCTAGATTTACGGCCGTCCAACCTTCTATGGGTGATCCTCCAGAACAATTCATTAACCTACCCGACGCTAGAGATGCCACCATAACAGAACCAAATACGATCATATCATTCAGGCCTTGGACGACTCCTCGTTCGTGAGGCGAGTGGGATGATGTCAGCAGTGTTGTCGCGCCAATAAAGCCGAAGTTCCAGCCGCAGCCAAGCAGGATGAGTGCTGCGTAAAAGCTGAACAATGACGGTTGAATTCCTTCGGTAATACTGACGCCGGAAAGGGCTACAATTCCGGCGGCGCCGAGAATTACAAGACCAATGGCCATAATTTTTTTGACGCCGAAGCGTACTATAAGATGACCGGTAAAAAAGCTGGGCGCAAACATCGCCAAAACATGAGCGGAAACAATATCGTTTGCATTATCAAGAATGTAGCCACAGCCAACAACAGCTAGAGGTGTCGATGTCATAACGAGGTTCATTAATGAATAGGCTACCAATGCGACAACCATCGCTACCAGTATGTTTGGATCCGACAACAGTTGCCAACGGGTCCGTGGAGTTGGCCCGGCCACTTTGGGCTGGCCGCGTGACCCCTTTGGCAAATCAAGTGCAAGGAACAGAAACATTCCGACCAGATTTAAAGCAACAATGGTTAGATAGGTGCCTAGAAAAGGTACTACAAAATTATTATCCACAAGCTTATTGAGCTGCGGGCCAAGAATAGCTGACATTAACCCGCCCGCCATTACGTATGATATTGCTTTGGGTTTGAAGCTGTCTGATGCTGTGTCGGTCGCTGCAAAGCGGTAAAAGCCCTGTGCCGACATATAAATGCCGGTAAAGTAAGATCCAATCAAAAGCACAGTGAATGATCCTATGTATAGTCCATAAGCGGCAATTGCTGCGCCAACGGCCCCTGCAAGCGCGCCTATATAGAACCCGAATTGCCGTCCCCGCGATTGCATTAGCGGCGACAGCCATGGTGCGGTCGTCATCGACCCAAAAATGATCAGCGATATAGGTAAGGTCGCCCAACAGATGTTTGAAGCTAGCTGCTTGCCCGCCAATCCCCCAACCACGAAAATCATTGGCATCTGTGCGCCAAGGATCGCTTGCGCAAGAACGAGAACAGTAACATTGCGTTTTGTGCGGCGATTATCATCAACTTGAATTAAAATATTTTTCATCCAAATTTGCTATGCTTCGGTCAAGAGGTTGGCAATAGTTAGTCATAAAAGTTCAGTTGTGATCTATAATATGGGCGAATGATCCCGCAACGCGACCATCAATAATTCCTATTTTACCCAGTGGTGTGCCTTGTGCGTCAGCGGCATCAAACAAAGTGTTGCCTTGAGCATCAAGCGTTGTTGCGTAGTGGAACTCGTGGGCATGATGTTGGTTTGTTTCACTTGTGAATGCGAACAATGGATGTGGTGCGCGTTGTTCTAGATTCCGATAACCCAAATGTAGTTTTCGGTCTTTAAAACTTGTGGTTAAACCAAGAAGTCCTGCCATTTTATGGGCTATACCATCAGCGTCAATTAACGTTTCTCCAAGGGTCATATATCCACCACATTCACCGTAGATATCAGTAGTAAGCGCAGCACTTCTTAAGCTTTGCATGAAGGTATTTGCACTGGCCAACTGGGACGCAAATAGTTCTGGGTAGCCGCCGGGTAAAAACACGCGATCGGCATCGGGAATGGCATCGTCTGCGAGGGGCGAAAATGGTAATATTGTTGCGCCAGCCCGCGCCCAATCTTTTAGCATATGAGGATAGGTAAAAGAAAATGCAGCGTCTTGAGCGATGGCGATGCGGATCGGGTTATGAGACGTGTTGACGGCTGAAGACCAGACCGTTGGGGCCATCAATGAGCACAGCGCTTTGAGGTTCACAGTGCGCTTAACAATATTTGCAGCTCTGTCTAGAAACGCTTCAAGGTCAGGCATTTCGCCTGCTTGCACCAAACCAAGGTGGCGCGATGGGCGGGATAGATCACAGAGGCGCGGAATTGCGCCAAGCACTGGAATGTTAAGCGGTGCTAACGCTGTCTTGAGCATTTCAGTATGACGCTCTGATCCGACGCGGTTCAAAATCACGCCTGCCACACGTACGCGCGTATCGAACCCTGAAAATCCGCTGACCAAGGCCGCTACAGATTGTGACATGGCTTTAGCATCGACAATCAAAACCACAGGTAAATCAAGGATGCGTGCCAAATCAGCAGTTGAGCCTTTGCCATCGGGTGGTGCGCCGTCAAATAACCCCATTGCACCCTCGATGATCAAATCGCCACGCCCTGATGCCAATGATTTAATTCGCGCTTCGGTCATCGCCCAGGAATCGAGATTGATGCACGGACTGCCTGTTGCAGCGGCATGAAATTGTGGGTCAATATAGTCAGGTCCAGATTTGGCAGATCGAACTACGTGGCCCATGGTCTTTAATGCGCGCAGAAGTCCCAATGTGACAGTGGTTTTACCGGCGCCCGATGTTGGGGCTGCAAGGATCAAGCCTGACATTACTTAAGCTGTTTCAGCAGGACGGCCACGGCCCAATGGGTCGAGGTTTGACGGCGCAATCCCATCCGCCTGTGCCTGCCAATTTAACACATCACGCATTCGTACAGCTTGGCCAATACAAATAATGGACGGCGGTTCTACGCCAGCTTTGATGATGTCCGCTTCGACTGTGCCGAGCGTTGTTTCAAGCACGTTTTGCTGATTGGTGGTAGCTGATGTCACAACTGCGACTGGTTCTGACTTGCTTCGCCCAGCCGCGATCAAGGCCGCAGAAATCTGTCCTATGTGCTTCATGCCCATGTAAATCACTATTACCTGTGATCCATTACCTATTGCGGTCCAATTCAAACTTGATGTTGCGTTGCCAGATTGATCATGGCCTGTCACAAAGGTTACCGATTGGTTTACGTCGCGGTGGGTGACTGGGATCCCTGCGTAAGCTAGTCCGCCGATACCTGCCGAGATGCCTGGAATAATTCGAATCGGAATGCCGTGTTGCACCAGCGTTTGAGCTTCTTCTCCACCGCGCCCAAACACGAACGGATCGCCACCTTTAAGTCTCAGTACCCGTTTGCCTGCGCGGGCAAGATCAACCAGTCGCAGCGAAATGTCACGCTGAATTGCTGAAGGCTTGCCACCGCGTTTACCAGCATAGATATGGTCGGCCTGGGGTGCCCAAGCCAAAATAGTTTCTTGCACCAGCGCGTCATAGATTACGACATCCGCTTGGCGCAGGGCATTTAGCGCGTGTAGCGTTAGCAGGCCCGGATCACCGGGGCCTGCGCCGCATAGCCAAACCCAACCAGGTTCAAGCGTCGGCCAATCGTGTGAGGGGAGTCGCATTTCCATTGCACCTGTATGGCGCGATAAGCGCGCGTGTGAAAGGTGACAAACGACGCAGAATTGCGGATTGGCGTCACGCAACTGCGCGGTTAAGGTCACCATTATGACTCGCAAGCTCCACATCAAAACTGAAGGTAAGCAATTGCGCCGTGGCTGGACAACAGGTGCCTGTGCCACGGCTGCGACTAAGGCTGCGTTAATAGGACTTTGGAGTGGAGCGTTTCCTTCAGTGGTATCAATAAATCTGCCGAAAGGCGAAACACCGGAGTTCCCTGTGGTTGGCGCAATCTTAGGTTGTGGTTGGGCTGAAGCAGGTATCATCAAAGACGCAGGTGACGATCCCGATGTGACGCATGGCGTAACAGTAATCGTGCGGGTTTCACGCTCAACTGGTGGTGTAGTATTTAAGCCGGGCTCTGGGATAGGAACAGTGACTAAGGCTGGCCTGCCGATTGGTGTTGGAGAACCTGCAATCAATCCAGTGCCCCGCGCGATGATGGATGAGGTGGTTGCGGAAATGGCCAGTGAATATTGTCAAAGCTCAGATATCGACATTACTGTTAGCATTCCTAATGGAGAAGAAATTGCGTTAAAAACATGGAACCCAAGGTTAGGAATCAAAGGAGGCTTATCCATTCTTGGGACCACTGGCATAGTTAGGCCGTTTTCTTGTGCTGCTTGGATTGCATCCATTCACCGTGGGATAGATGTGGCGCGTGCAGACGGGCAAACCCATGTAGCGGGCTGCACTGGAAACACGTCAGAACGTATAGTGCAGGCCCTTTATGGCCTCCCCGACCATGCTATGTTAGATATGGGTGATTTTGTTGGTGGCATGATGAAATATATGCGACGCAATCCAGTACAGCGTCTGACAATTGGTGGAGGCATCGGTAAGATTACCAAGCTAGCGCAGGGAGCAATTGACTTACATTCTGGGCGTAGCCAAGTTGATTTTGATCAATTGGCGGATTGGGCGGAAGATGAGCGGGTGGCGCAGGCGAACACCGCACTTGAAGCCTATGAAATTGCAGGTAAAATTCTATCTGAGCGAGTTGCACAAGAAGCAGTTTTGCAAGCGGCACTTCAATTCCGAAAAGATGTTCCTTTACTGGACGTGGTGATTATTGACCGCGCAGGTAATATTATTGGGCAGGCTACGCATTGACGCTGCTCCTGCTTGCTGGAACAGGAGAGGCCAAGCAAATTGCGTGGGGGCTAGCAGACACAAATGTCAGTGTTGTAGCGTCGTTGGCAGGTGTGACACGCTCTCCTGACCCGCTGCCAGTAACCACGCGGATTGGTGGTTTTGGGGGTGATGACGGTTTTCGATCCTATTTGCGTGAATCTTCAATTAGTGCTGTCCTAGATGCAACTCATCCATTTGCGGCCCAAATTAGTGACAGAACGGCGCGGATCTGTAGTGATTTTAAGCTGCCTTACGCGCAAGTTGTGCGGCCTGTATGGCTACCCAAGATCGGTGATAATTGGACCAGCATTACTTCACCCTGTGATGCAGAGAAACACATTCCAAGCGGTTCGACCGTATTTATTGCAACAGGTAGGCAGACCTTAGCAGAGTATGCAAATCTTGCGGGTCGGCGTCTTTTGGTACGAATGATCGATCCACCAAATGCGCCTTTGCCTTTTGAAGGTGGAGAATTCATTATTGGTCGTCCGCCTTTTACGCAAGCGAGCGAAATGGCGCTGTTTCGTTCCCTTGGTGTCACACATTTGATTTCAAAAAATGCTGGTGGGCAGGGTGGCCGCGCTAAGCTAGATGCGGCGAGCGAATTGGGACTGCAAGTATTGTTGTTAGATCGTCCACAAACAACTGATGCACAGCAGCTGATAACTGTGCAGGAAGCACTTTCATGGGTATTTTCCTTGGTGGTGAATCAATGACGGATCGCATTATTGAAACTGATGCCTGTGTTATTGAGGGCATAGATTGGCTCGCAGGACGCTGTCCAAAGATGAGGGCGGCCTATGAATTGACGGGGCCACTTCTTTTGCGGCGGAAACTGAACGGATTTGCCGAATTGCTGTCAGTCATTGTTGGCCAGCAGGTCAGCGTAGCTAGCGCTAATGCAATATGGGGGAGGATAAAAGATGCAGGGATTACTACACCGGATGCCTGTCGCGCAGCTTCAGAGGATCGGTTGCGTGCATTTGGCTTGAGCCACCAAAAAATTCGTTATGCCAAAGCATTAGCTAACGCAGACATTGATTTTGAAGCGCTGCGCAGTTTGCAAACTGACTGTGTGATCAAATTACTTGTAGCTGTGCCTGGTGTAGGATCTTGGACGGCTGAGGTTTATACAATGTTTAGCCTAGGGCACGCCGATGTCTTCGCGCCAGGTGATCTGGCGCTGCAAGAAGCTGCCCGTATCCTATACGAACTGCCCGAACGTCCAAAAGAAAAAGTGTTCCGCGTAATGGCACAAGGCTGGGCCCCATGGCGATCGGTTGCAGCGCGACTGTTGTGGGCCTACTACCGAGTTTCAAAGAGTAGGGAAGGCATTACATGACACGGGTACTAAATTCAGAACGGCGCGAGCCGGCTTCCGGCGAAATGCGATCAGCAGTAGTTTTTTTACATGGTTATGGTGCTAACGGTGCAGATTTAATGGGGCTGGTCGATCAGTTAGCTGAACACTTGCCTGATACAGCATTTTTTGCGCCCGACGCGCCAGAAGACTGTGGTGGTGCTCCGATGGGGTTTCAGTGGTTTCCAATCCCTTGGATCGATGGATCCTCTGAGGAAGAATCAAACGCTGGTTTGGAACATGCAGCGGCTGATTTAAATTCTTTTTTGGACGGGATTATGGTCGATGAAGACCTGTTGCCAGAACAAGTGATGGTAGTGGGCTTTAGCCAAGGTTCGATGATTGCGCTGCATGTGTTGCCGCGCCGCGAAGATGCGGTTGCCGGCCTTGTAGCATTTTCGGGCCGTTTGCTTTTGCCAGAAGCGTTAGAGGATGAAGCTGTTTGTCGCCCACCAGTATTGTTGGTTCATGGCGACCAAGACGACGTTGTGCCAGTGCAATCACTGCCCGACGCAGCTCAAGCTTTGCAAACTGCGGGCTGGAAAGAAGTTTTTGCACACATACAGAAAGGTACAGGTCACGGCATTGCGCCGGATGGGTTGGAAGTTGCGCTGGCATTTATGCGTGAACGTCTGGGCGTAGCTTGATCTAAACAGCGCTATTAGAGCGACCTAGATACTATACTAACATCTAGGGTTGCCCCGTCACAGATGCGATCTATAATTCTTATCATGGTTGGAGCGGGCTCCCGCTCTGCCACCTTGAAGGGGTGAACAGATTGGGATCGTTTTTACAGATTGGCAGCGAAAGTGGCGGCGACTTTAGGACAGAGTTTGTGCATCATTCGGCTGCGTTGAAGCATCGGCCGGCATTAGTTTTAAATGCGGATTATCGTCCGTTGTCTTATTATCCGTTGTCGCTTTGGTCTTGGCAGGATGCGGTCAAGGCGGCTTGGCTTAATCGTGTCGACATCATTGCTGAATACGACGACGTGGCGCGATCACCATCTTTGGAAATCCATATCCCGTCGGTGGTTGTGTTGCGTGATTTTGTGAAACCTCAGAAGAAGGTAGCGTTTACCCGTTTCAATTTATTTTTACGTGATAAATTTTCCTGCCAGTATTGTGGCAGCAATGGGGATCTAACTTTTGATCACCTTGTTCCTCGTGCATCGGGTGGCGTAACATCATGGGAAAATGTGGTGGCTGCCTGTTCGAGGTGTAACCTGCACAAAGGGTCGAAATCGCTGCACTGTTCTGGGCTGTCATTGCGTAAACTGCCACGCCAGCCAACCGCTGAACAGCTTCGTAATATGGGGCGCAAATTCCCACCGAACTACCTTCACGCTTCGTGGCTCGACTTTCTTTATTGGGATGCTGAACTGGACGCATAATTTTGCAGTTTGACATGATTTATATTGTTGTTTTTAGATAAATAAGAACATAATTAGATAACGCTATCTTAAAAATTTAATTAAACTTTTTTTAAGAATATCAAAAAAATATTTATATTATTAAGTATTTTAGGTGGTTTTATAGACTTACTATTATTTTATAGAACTTTTGGAATTTAATTCCTAAATGGTAATATTAATTAGTACTATATTATTCGGCCCGAAAGCGGTTCAACCTTCAAGTTTAATTTAGTCACTAATTATAAAAGTTATTTTGTTATTGGCCAAAATACGAAATTAATTTTACGATTTGGATGTGACTTTGCTGGTTCAGTTATTAGTATAAATTTCCTTTGCTATCGATGAGTAACTCTGCAGGGGTCACTCATTGCACAATGTTACAACGGTGAGTCAAATGGTCAAATGCTTGTATTCTAATATCTGTCAATGTTTTGAGTATCGAGCTAGACTTAAGTAACATAGCCAGTTAATGATAATTCGTTAGCGCTAACTTTTTATCGGAGGTCCATATGGTCTCGCGCGTGATCCCAGTTGAAGAATTTGATCTTGTGATTTTTGGGGGGACGGGCGACCTTGCCCGTCGTAAAATTTTACCAGGCCTATTCCGCCGTTTTTTGTCTGGGCAAATGCCCGAAGGTGCGCGCATTATCGGTGCTGCACGATCCGACATGGACAGCGATGGTTACCGCCAGATGATACGTGAAGCCATTAAAGAATTTGGTGGTGTTGAATCTTCTGAAGCTGATAGTATCGATCGTTTCTTATCCAAGTTGTTCTACATCTCGGTCGACGCCAAGGGAGATGGTGGTTGGAAAGAATTGCACGGGTCAATTCGTTCTGAAGTAATTAAAGTATTTTATTTCTCGGTTGCGCCCAGCTTGTTTGGAGATCTGGCTGAACGCTTGCACAGATTTGAAATTGCTGATGAGAGCAGTCGTGTTGTTGTTGAAAAACCTTTTGGCCGCGATTTGGTGACGGCCAAGGCGTTGAACGCAACACTGGCGCAACATTTTAATGAAGGACAGATTTACCGGATCGATCATTATCTTGGCAAAGAAACCGTGCAAAACCTGATGGCTGTAAGGTTTGGTAACGTGTTGTTTGAACCGCTTTGGAACAACCATTACGTCGATCATATCCAGATTACAGTAGCAGAAACTGTCGGGGTCGGTGGGCGCGGTGCTTACTATGACCAATCCGGTGCGATGCGTGATATGGTTCAAAATCATATGATGCAGTTATTATGTTTGATTGCCATGGAGGCCCCATCGCAATTTGAAGCGGATGCTGTGCGCGACGAGAAGCTTAAAGTTATTCGCGCGCTGCAAGCAATAAAACCGCACCACATTGTTCGTGGCCAATATGATGCCACAGACAAAGTGCCAAGCTATCGTAAGGACGTTGAAAATGTGAAATCTCACACTGAAAGCTTTATTGCACTGCGCTGTGAGATTGCAAATTGGCGTTGGGCTGGGGTGCCGTTTTACATGCGAACAGGTAAAAAGTTAAAGGCTCGTACAAGCGAAATTGCCGTTATTTTTAAAGATCTCGGCCATTCCATTTTTCCTGGTGATGAAAAGCGCCATCGCAACATTTTGACCATCCAGCTGCAGCCTAATGAGGGTATGCAACTCCAAGTCACTATCAAAGAACCTGGGCCTGGTGGCATGCGATTAATTGATGTGCCGCTTGATATGACATTTGCAGATGCACTTGGCCCAGAGGCAGATGATGTGCCTGACGCTTATGAAAGGCTGATCATGGACGTTATCCGTGGTAACCAAACGCTGTTTATGCGCGGTGATGAGGTTGAAGCAGCATGGGCTTGGACTGATCCGTTGATTGAAGGTTGGCAGGCGCGTGGCGATGTACCTAAAATTTATGATCAAGGATCGGCAGGACCAGAAGATGCCATGATGTTGTTGCACCGTGAAAGTCGGCGCTGGCGCGAAATTAAGGAAAAGTGACATGAATTTGATCGAATATCCCGATGTCGAAATGATGATGATGAATCTTTCCAACAAAATTGCTGGAGAATTAGAAGCGCACTTATTGACCAATGATAGCGTTTCATTTGCAGTCCCAGGTGGCACCACGCCAGGGCCGATTTTTGACGTATTATGTGGTGCAAAACATATCGATTGGGCGAGGGTGAATGTGGTGCTGACGGACGAACGATGGATACCTGAAACGTCCGACAGGTCAAACACACGACTTTTGCGAGAACGTTTGTTGGTTAATGCGGCAGCAGTCGCAAACTACGTACCTCTTTATGGGGAGACGCCTACTCCTGAAGAAAGTATTGCTACACTTGAGGCTAAGATATCAGATTTATTACCTATTTCGGTCCTTTTGCTTGGTATGGGCGTGGATATGCACACAGCCTCAATCTTTCCTGGTGCTGATAATTTGGACGCAGCGCTGAACGGCAATGGTTTGCTGGTGCCCATGCGCGCGGCAGGCGCACCAGAGTTACGCGTTACTCTCTCAGCAAGAGTGCTTAAACGCGCAATGAGACGCCACATTGTCATCATAGGTAAAGAAAAGCGTGAGGCGTTAGAGCGTGCGAAATCACTATCACCTGAAGAAGCTCCAATCGCCGCCATATTGCCCGGTTCAACAGTTCATTGGGCGGAGATTTAAGGTATGTTCACTAAATTACGGAGATACCTTGAGAACGTTGAAGATCGTCGGTTTGAAAACTTTCTTGATTCTGCACGAGCACAAGATTTTACGGCGTCCAATGGGGACATGCGTCTAGACTATTCCAAGACAAATATTGATTCCAAAGGGCGCACATTACTAATTAATTTGCTAGACCAAGTCGGTCTTGCAGAAAAACGTGATGCGATGTTTAGAGGTTCTGTTATTAACGAGACCGAGGGCCGCGCTGTTTTGCACACGGCGTTACGCAATCTTGATGGTGAGCCGGTTTTGGTCGAAGGTGTGGATGTCATGCCAGTCGTTTTAGCTACACTTGACCGGATGAATAGCTTCGCCAAAGATGTGCGTTCTGGCGCTTTTAAAGGGCAGGGCGGTGAAATCACTGATGTGATCAACATCGGTATTGGTGGATCCGACCTTGGACCTGCAATGGGTGTTTTGGCCCTTGCACCATATCATGATGGTCCGCGCTGCCATTTCGTGTCCAACGTTGATCCTTCTGATATAGCTGGCGTTTTACGTAGTTGTGATCCGGCTACTACATTGGTGATCGTGGCATCTAAAACATTTACAACGATTGAAACTATGACGAATGCGCGAACTGCTAGGGCGTGGATGGGCGAGAGTGTTAGAGATCCAGCGGCGCAGTTCGTAGCACTTTCGACATCTGCGGCTGGAACAGCGGCATTTGGAATTTCGCCTAATCGCGTGTTCGGGTTTGAGGACTGGGTAGGTGGTCGTTATTCCATTTGGGGCCCAATTGGGCTGTCGATGATGATCGCCATTGGATCAGATGCCTTTTATGACTTTTTGCGTGGTGGGCAAGATATGGACCAGCATTTTTGTGCAGCAGATTGGTCACAAAACCTTCCAGCACTGCTGGCTTTAACAGGAATTTGGCATAACCAAATTTGCGGTTATGCGACACGCGCAATTCTACCTTACGACAACAATCTTAGTCGCCTACCAGCCTATCTTCAACAGTTGGAAATGGAAAGTAATGGCAAAAGTGTTAGTACGGATGGCGAGGATTTACTGGTCCATTCGGGACCAGTTGTTTGGGGCGAGTCGGGAACCAACGGGCAGCATGCGTTTTACCAATTAATCCATCAAGGAACTCGGATTGTGCCATGTGAATTTTTGGTCGCAGCACGTGGTCATAATAATGATTTGCACTACCAGCATCAATTACTTGTCGCTAATTGCTTGGCGCAATCTGAGGCTTTGATGAAAGGCCGTAATCTGGATGAGGCGCGCGAAAAGGTTGCGGATAGATTTGAAGGTGAAGAGCTTGAACGCCAAGCCAGTCATCGTGTTTTTCCGGGTAACCGTCCTTCGGTAACAATTGCTTATCCAAAACTTAACCCATTTATCCTAGGTCAAATTTTAGCGTTGTATGAACACCGTGTGTTCGTTGAGGGCGTAGTCTTGGGCATCAATTCCTATGACCAATGGGGAGTCGAGCTGGGCAAAGAACTGGCAACAGTATTGCAGCCAATTATTGAAGGTGGTGATGCGTCGGGTAAGGACAGTTCAACCGCTGCGTTGGTTGATTTTCTCCAAAAGTGTGGTGTTTAATTTTTTTTTAGGCCTGCACAGCCCCATCGAGTTTGATAAAAATACGGCGCAGCGCTTCGGGTAGTACACGCTTAATGTTGTTGGCGTTTAACAACACAATGACGGCATTACCTGTGGTGGTGATTTGACCATCAACAAAAGTTACGTATTCCATCGTAAAGCTGGTTTTGCGCATCTGCGTTGTGCGTGCAACGTTTATATAGTTGGCACCACGAAAAACTTCAGATCTATAGTCTAATTCAACATTTTTTACAACAAACTTTGGGTTTATACCTGCATGCTTATATATGCCGTAGTCATGCAGATAATTGACACGCAAAGTTTCATACCAACGAAGATATTCCACGTTGTTGACGTGGTTCAAAGCATCAATTTCACCAAAGCGAACACGGTCCGCCATGCCGTACGACCACGGCTCAGCTATGCCAGCTCTGCGCAGTGCATCTGCGTCTAGTGGGGTTAGAAATGGTATCACAAAACAGCTGTAATAATAATTTCAACTTTAAAGCCTGTAGTGGCGAGCTTTGATTCACCAGTCCAGCGAGCTGGGGCGCAGCCTGTGGCGACCCATGTGTCCCAAACTTCGTTCATATCAGAAAAATCAGTGGCCATATTGGCGCACCAGATTTGTGCCGTGATTACACGAGATTTGTCAGTACCAGCTTTAGCCAGCAGCACGTCGATTTTATCAAGGATTGCATGGGTTTGTTCTTTAACGGTGCCACCTTCTGCACCAACTTGTCCAGCTAGATAGGCGATGCCGTTAACTATAACTGCTTGGCTCATGCGGGAGCCAGCGTCGATGCGAGTGATGTCGGACATTGTAGTTCTCCATTGTTAAAATATGAGCGAAGTGGGTGATTAGAACCTATTTCGCATTATTTTAAATCTTAAAATTTATTAACTTAATATTTTTGTTATCAATGCAATAGTATAATGTATATTCTCTCATTAAATTAAGCGATAGAGCTTAATTAATTCTAATACTAATTGTTGCTGATTATTCAACCACCCACAATCGAGCTTGTCATAGTAACAATTTGAACAATGGCCGTTTACTATTGATATGTCAGGCTGCAATACGTGCTGCAGGTTCTTACATGATCTGAGAGGACAGACTGAAAATAGTCAAGGTCTTGGTACGGCAGGTAATTATATTGGCATATGTAACTGTTAAGAGCCATTAGAGAAGTAATAATTTTCTAAATTGGAAGGCCAATCATCTCATAGTTTTTATTAAGCTCAGTAAGATACGATTTTTTAACATTAAGGTTTTTAGTCATAATTATTTTTTTCTAAAATAAAGTATTTGTAAAAATAATATTAATTTATATTTTAGAGGTTATTAAAGTCAATATTCAGCATTCAATATTGAAAAAAGTCAATATAAAATTATAACAGATTATCTAAAAAAAATTTTAAGCGTGTACTTAAATAGAGTTACGATTAATAGATTAAAAGAATATTTTAAAATATATAAATTTTTTAAAAAAATTAGAAGTAAATATATAGATTTAAACAGATATTTTATATTAATTTACGTATAAAAATATAAAAATTTTAAAAAAAAGATTAAAAAATGTAATTTTATTTTGGTAAAACAAATAAATCTCATATTTCTTTCTTATACATGTATAATTGAAACTTACTTAGCAATTTCTTGATGAACTTCTATTATATTACCTTCTGGGTCATGGAAGAATATTTGGTGCCATTCCTTTGCAAAAGCTGTTTTGTAATCTGAGTAAGGAATACTTTGTGTATCCAATCTAGATTTAAATGCTTCAATGTCGTCTGTTCTAAATGCAACATGACCACGTTCAACTGGATTAATAGTTTCACCATGTTTGAATGCTACTTTGAGGTTTTTTTCAGCAAGGTGCATCTGAACTTTACCGTCTGTAGCAAATCTGATATTACCATTATAACCTTTTTTTTCAGTTTCTTCTGGTCTTGGAAAGTTGGCAGTCGGAATATTACTAAGACCAAGCGTGTTGATGTAAAAATCATGAAGGCGATTAACGTCCTCAGATACAAAGTTAATGTGGTGAAACTCAAGTTTCATAGTAGTCTAATTCCTATTATAATTACTATTATCTTAGGTATTTTTGATAGTACTAACTTAGTATTTGGTCAATACTATAAACTTTTGAGAGGTCTAATTATAACTATTGGTGATGTTGGACAGTGTAATATTCAGGACATATAAATAAACAATTAATGTTAACCATAAAATAACGTTTATGACCTTATTTAAAAAATATTAAAGTTATAAAATTTTTTGACTATTATTTCTGTATCAATCATAGAAATATATTCTATGA
>JBLILC010000030.1:0-26226 GCA_047635635.1 Octadecabacter sp.
CATCTTATATTTCATAATGGTGATGACTATTCTCAAAACCTACAAGTCAAACTAGATCAATAAATTTTTGAGTTTTGGCCTGAGGCTTTCAATTCAAACCAATTCAAAACCTATTTAAATGTCTTGCAAATTGGCTAATCTGTCACAAGCATAAAAAATTTATGTCTTATCATTCCGGATATTTACTACTTTGCGACTTATGCTGACTGCAGTTATCGCAATTTCTGGCTGCACTAATTGCAATTTTAGGGCCTTTATCTAGAGGGTGAGAAGAAACATGCTAATACTTCTTTCCGGTGTATTACCCGTTTCATGCTACATTTATATATTTTATCATTCCTAATCAGAAGAAGTGAAAGCAAGCCTTACGTTTCAACAAACATTTCAGTTTGATCGCCAGAGTCTGAAATGTCATCGTGAGTGTCATCTACAGTTACATCACCTGTCCACGTTACAGGCCGGCTTTCAAGTAGACCCGCAGAACGCAGTTCCTGAAGCCCTGGTAAATCACGTGCACTTTCTAAGCCAAAATGATCAAGAAAGTCTTGCGTCACAACAAATGTCACAGGACGCCCCGGCGTCATACGGCGCCGACCAAACCTAATCCATTCCAATTCGATTAACTGATCAACAGTGCCTCTGCTAACACTAACACCGCGAATTTCTTCAATCTCAGCGCGGGTTACAGGCTGGTGATAAGCTACAATTGCAAGTGTTTCAACAGCGGCACGTGATAGTTTGCGTGTCTCAACCGTTTCTTTTTGCATTAAAAAACCCAAGTCAGATGCTGTTCGCAAGGCCCAGGCATCACCTATCTTAACCAACGACACTCCGCGTCCATCATAGCGTTTGCGCAGATAAACCAATGCCTCTGCCGCATCACACCCATGTGGCATTCGACCTTGAAGTTCCTTTATGGTTACCGGATCGGCAGTAGCAAAAAGAATTGCTTCAACCATACGTTCTTGCTCCGCCATGTGCGGGGCGTCGAAAAGACTTTCTTCCTGATTTTCGACAACTTGCGTATCTATGCTACGCTTGATCATCACTTTTCTTCCTGATCTGAATTGGTGAAAACACATCATTTTGTCGCATTTCGATCTTACCTTCTTTGGCCAACTCTAGCGAAGCAGCAAAAGTTGACGCTGTGGCGGATCGTCGTTTCATGGGATCGATTTCCCAACCTTTAGGCAAATAAGATAGGATATCAGTCCACTCTCCCGCAAAACCAATCAACCCACGCAGACGGCCCAGTGCTTCTTCCATGGTAAAGATTTTTTCGCGATCCAACATAAAAGGGCGAAATTCATCCTTCGTCCTGATCCGCGCGTAACCCTGCATGAGATCAAGCAACGTCGCTGTATAAGTGACCCTCCGCGTGCGTGTCACATCCTCAGTGATGCCACGGGCAAAGAAATCACGTGCAAGCTGATCCCGCGCCATTAACTTAGCAGCCGCTTCACGCATTGCAGATAAACGTTCTAACTGAAACGCCAGATGCGCCGCTAGCTCCTCACCTGATGGACCCTCTTCGGATGGATCAGACGGCAACAAAAGCCTAGATTTCAAGAACGCCAACCATGCAGCCATCACCAGATAATCAGCTGCCAATTCCAACCGTAAATCTTGCGCTTTGTTTATAAACGCAAGGTATTGATGGGCCAGCGCCAACACTGAAATTTGGCGCAGATCGACTTTTTGGGTGCGTGACAGTGTCAACAAAAGGTCCAAAGGCCCTTCGAAACCATCAACATCAACTATCAAAGCCTCCGCAGCAAGGCGGTCGCTGACATCAGATTCTAATGTAGTCATCCTAGACATACCTTCCATAGAATTTGATTGGGAGGCGCTATACAACCTCCATTCCTAACAGGACGTCAAGTTCCGCTGACAAAGCTGCAATGTCAACGGGCGTGGGAGTTTTACGCATTATCAACGCAGCATCTACGCGGGCTTGAGCTGCGTCGTTCATCTGCCCTGCCGCTTCAGCAACCTGCACAATTTCAGCAGCGTCACCACAACAATGCAATATCACATCACACCCAGCAGAAATCGCTGCACGACTGCGCTGCGCCACATCGCCTGACAATGCGTCCATGCCGATGTCATCAGTCATCAACAAACCATTAAACCCAATGTCATTGCGGATTACTTCCGTCATCACACGCGATGTAGTTGCAGGTCCACTATTGTCTATATCTTCAAACACAATATGTGCTGTCATGCCCATCGGCAGGTCAGACAAGGCCAAGAAAGGTACAAAATCCTGTGCCGCAAGATCACAGCGGGGTGCCAATACCCGTGGTAAATCCTTGTGGCTATCAACACTCGCCCGACCATGTCCGGGAAGATGTTTGATCACTGGCAAGACACCACCAGCCAAAAGCGCGTTGGCCACTGCACGGCTCGCGTCCGTGACTGTTACAGCATCACCACCATAACAGCGGTTGCGCAAAAACGGATGGGTCGACCGGGCAGTAATATCAAGGATAGGAGCGCAATTGGTATCAATCCCGACGTCGCGCAGTTCAGCTGCAATTAGTCGATAACGCAGCCATAACGCGCGTATCGGATCGACAGCGATATTCATTTGCTCAAGCGCTGGTAACCATTCACGCCAATGGGGCGCTCCTAACCGCTGCACCCGCCCACCTTCTTGATCGATCAAAATTACTGCATCATGGCCCACAGCCGACCTCAGGTCATCACACAACCGGCGAACTTGGTCTGGAGTGTCAATATTACGAGAAAATAGGATGAACCCCATAGGCACATATTCGCGAAAATAGGCACGTTCCCAATCACTTATATGTAACCCTTCAGGGCCAAAAATAGCTGCACCAAATTTCACTTATCGCACCACCACTGGAATGCAAGCCGCACCTTCGGCGGACAAAGCCGAACAGAACCGCCGAGCATCGCTTAGATCCGCAAACCCCATGGCGCGAAGACGATAGAAAGTACGCCCACCAGAAAGGGCTTGCTGGATAATTCGTTCTTTATCGTCAAAGAAACCTGGAAAGCGCTTAGCCACATTCATCCATTCAGCAGCCGCGATATTAGCACTGTCAAACGCACCAAGCTGCACTAGCTTGGTTCCGACAGGGATTACCGCTGTCGAGACTTCGCCAATGATTGGCGATACTGCGGTTGATATCGCCGCAGCAGCTGGTATCAACGTTTGCATAGCCGCTAGCCGGTTCGTATTTCGCGCTTTTGGGCGCAAGGACTGGCGCACACCTGAGACAGCATCAGGAATAATATTAGCGTTCACAACAAAGCCGTTCACTGCAATCTCAATGGGTACATCTAAACCGTCAGCAAGATCTTCCGTCAATGCAGCACCTGTTACAATTTGGTCTGCCAATGACAGCACGTCTTCTATTGTCAGTGGCACAGATGGATCAATAGGCATCCCTAGGGCGGTAATCTGCCCACCCCCCTGATCAGGCGCCTGTATTTCGTCAGTCTGCAGGGATGTGATAAACGTATCGCCAAGCGAATTTTTCACATCAAGCACAACTTTACCTACATCGTCTATAGACCTAACATTTAGGTCTTCAGCTTGAAGAGATACATTGCTTGGGGCAAGAACTAGACGGTCTTCCGGCTCAGCCGCACCGCCAAGGGCGGAGACTGAATTTACTGACAATCCCAAATGGTTCGCTATTTCACCGCCAGGATTTTCTGGAGACACACGCATCTCTCCCGCTAAAGCCCGCACAACTGGTACGCCCGTGACGTCTCGCATCAAAAGCTTGTAGCCCCAAACTCCAACTCCGCCAATCAGGACCAAGGAAATCGCAGCCGCAGCTATGTTTACGAAGGTACCCACTTGAAGTATTGTAGGAATCCCTACGACTGACCCAACTGGGCCTGTTGTAAAATCTGCCATGTGTCTGCCTCAATGCGTAGGGGGTTTGACCCTCATTTAACGATTTTTTAATACGCAATTAGATAAAAATTTTTTATTTTTCTGATTACGCTTGTGACTCAATACTCCAAAATTGTGCGCTTTAGCGCATCTCTTCCGCTGGAGTTACACCAAGAATACCCAAGCCGTGGGAAATTACAACGCTTACAGCTTTGATCAGCGCGATTTTCGCTTGTGTTGCTTGGATGTTATCCTCTTGCAAGAACCGCAACGAAGGATCGTCATTTCCGCGATTCCAAAGCCCATGCAACTCTGATGCAAGGTCATAGAGGTAAAATGCAATACGGTGCGGTTCATGCCCTTTGGCTGCAATTTCAACTAAACGTGGCCATTCTGCCAGTTTGGCAGCCATCGCCAATTCCGCCGGATGGGTCGCAAGTGATAGGTCTGCACAGGTCAAATCCGACACATCAACGCCCATCTCAATGGCTTTGCGGATTACCGAATGTATACGTGCACTAGCATATTGGACATAAAAAACCGGATTATCTTTTGACTGCTCTGTGACTTTGTCGAAATCAAAATCAAGAGGTGCATCGTTTTTACGCGTGAGCATATGGAACCGAGTCACGTCAGGTCCAACTTCAGCCACTAGGTCTCTCAACATAATAAACGTGCCCGCTCGTTTAGACATTTTGAATGGCTCACCATTTTTATAAAGCTTCACAAGCTGAGTCAACTTGATGTCAAGCGGCACCACGTTGTCGGATAAAGCCGCGACAGCCGCTTTCATCCTCTTGACGTAACCGCCGTGATCCGCACCAAACACATCAATAAGCGCATCAAAATTTCGAGAAATCTTATCATAATGGTAGGCTATGTCGGGTGCGAAATAGGTCCACGAACCATCCGATTTCTGAATAGGTCGATCCACATCATCGCCAAAGTCAGTCGATTTAAATAACGTCTGTTCACGCGGCTCCCAGCCTTCTGGTAGTTTGCCTTTGGGCGGTTGAAGCGTTCCTTTGTAAATCAGGCCCTTGTTATTCAGATCCTCAATCGCAGCTTCGATCCGACCTGTTCCATACAGCGATTTCTCAGAATAAAACACGTCTATCTTAATGCCGAGCGCGTCCAGATCTTCTCGGATCAGCCCCATCATCGCATCTGTGCCAAATGCCCGAACTTCGTCCAGCCACATCTCCTCATCCAGCCCAACATAGGCGTCACCAACCTTAGTTTTGAGGTCCTCTCCCGCCTTAATCAAATACTCACCCGGATAGGTTCCATCCTCAAAAGTAACAGCCTGACCGTGCGCCTCAAGATAACGCAAATAGATGGAACGCGCCAAAACATCGACCTGAGCACCACCATCGTTAATGTAATATTCCCGCGTTACGTCAAAGCCCACATAGGCAAGCAAAGACGCCAAAGCGTCACCAAATACTGCGCCGCGAGTGTGGCCAACATGCAGCGGTCCTGTCGGATTGGCACTGATATATTCGACGTTCATTTTTTTTCCAGCACCTGAATTAGATTTACCGAAATTTACGTCCATCAACACCGCATTCACTACTCTAGCCCAAACGCCAGCGTCCAAGACAAGGTTCAAGAAACCAGGTCCAGCAATCTCAACACTGGTAATTCGGTCATCCTCAAGCAACTTTGTCGCCAGCGCCTCTGCAATATCGCGCGGCTTCAGGCATGCAATTTTAGCCAATACCATCGCCGCATTTGTTGCCATATCACCATGGGCTACATCTCGCGGGGGGTCGACTGTGACGTTGCCAAAGTCCAATCCAACAGGCAAATAACCGTCTATGGTCAGTGCTTCCAAACAGTCGATAACAGTTGCGCGAATATCAGCGAACAGGTTCATGGTAATTCCTTTTTGCAGACCGTTGGTTTAGCACCATCAAATCCCACGTCAACGATCCTTCATCGTCTAACATCCTGACCCTGCCCACCACTGGTCTTTTGTACCTGAGCGTATAAGCAATTCTGAGCATCACCCAAAGCCAAACGCTTTAAGAGCTTTGAACAATAATTAAAAAAAATGTCGCCGCGCGCACCGTACTTGTGCCGGCCATCACTCAAGTTGCAACCTTTGTTATAACTATTAATCTTAACATTGATCAAACCGGCCCCAGCAAATTTAGCCGTATAAACTCATGATTTGCTTAATTTAGTACTGCTAACCCAATACTCTAATTTAACCGACCGATCAGACGTCGAATGGGGCACACTAGACGCGATTATTCTTAGGCCTGAGCTTATGCCTCGCACAGATGATACATCTCTAGCCTTGCGAGGCAACCAAAGGAATATACTAAATTTTCCAAAGCCTTTGTTGCCAATAATTTATTTTTAGGTACCAAATTACTTTATTATTTATTTTTCATGGTTTTGGTGCTGCTTCATGCAACAAGATCATTTAGCATTAGCCCACCAACCGCCCATGCGTTTCGATCGCAAAGCGATCGGTCATCCCCGAAATATAATCCGATACAATCCTAGCTAAAGCCGCTTCACCGTCCGCCGCCGCTACGTCTTTATGCCATTGCTCCGGCAAATGGCTGGGATCTTCCATAAATAAAGGAAACAGATTTTCTACAACCCGCGTCACCTTTTCACGCATTTTCACAACGCTGGGGGCACGATACATCTGGGTAAACAAGAATTTACGCACAACCTTCAAATCAGTCCATAAACTTGGTGAAAACTGAACCATCATACGGCCTGCACCGCGTACGTCTGCGCAAGTTTTGGGGTCAAGTTCAGCTAGATTAAAACGACTCACGGCAATGACATCTTCTACCAATATTCCAAAAAACCTTCTTAATGCCTCATGTCGACGTCGATACTTATCAAGATCAGGATAGTACAAGTCCACCTCACGAAAACAGTCGCCAACAATCGGTAACCTTAGTAAATCTTCGGTGCTAAATAGCCCTGCACGTAGTCCGTCGTGAATATCATGGTGATTATAGGCTATGTCATCCGAGAGCGCCGCAGACTGTGCCTCAGCACTTGCATGGGTGTGTAATTCCAAATTATGCACAGCGTTATAATCCGACAGCGCATAAGGCACTGGATCAAGCACAGGACCGTTATGCTTGGCTATGCCCTCTAACGTTTCCCAAGTCAGATTCAACCCGTCCCACTCCGCGTAATGGCGCTCCAATGATGTCACAATCCTGATGGCCTGCGCATTGTGATCAAATCCACCATAGGACGACATCAATATCGATAAAGCGTCTTCGCCAGTATGCCCAAACGGAGTATGTCCAAGATCATGGGCTAACGCCACAGCTTCTGTTAATTCTGGATTTAAATCCAACGCGCCCGAAATCGTGCGTGCCACTTGTGCAACTTCAAGTGAATGAGTCAGGCGCGTGCGAAAATAGTCACCCTCGTGTTCGACGAAAACCTGTGTTTTATGCTTAAGGCGACGAAACGCTGATGCATGAATAATTCGATCGCGGTCACGCTGAAATGCAGAGCGAAATTCACTCTCCTCCTCGCTAAATAGCCGCCCGCGCGTATTCGCGGGGCTACATGCGTACAATGCTGCCATGTCTCTTCCCTGCTCTTGAAAGGTGTCTTTTACGACATGCCTTGTCGCACCTACATTCTCTACCTATATTAAAGTCAGTGCCAATATTAAAGGCTGCATAAAATGCTTAACCTACCCCCCAAAGTCACCACACGCGCGTTTGAACGTCTAGCTGAAATCGGCGCCTTCGCTGATGGTAAAGCATTACGAATTGGCGTAAAAGGGGGCGGCTGTTCGGGTTTTGAGTATGAAATTGATCTGGATGAAGCAAAAGACAACGATCTTATACTGGAAGGTTTCGGTCAGAAGGTGGTAATTGACTCTATCTCCCTTCCATTCTTGTCAGACGCTACCATTGATTTTAACGAAGAACTTATTGGAGCGCGGTTCGTAATAGAAAATCCCAATGCTTCAAGCTCGTGTGGCTGTGGCGTCAGTTTCTCAATATAAAACCAAATTTTTTGTACTGGGTTTTTATAGTTAAAGTGCGCCTTGTGCCTCCCCTGTTTGACAGGCAAAACGGTTTCAATCTTCGGGGGCAAATATGAAAATCGCAACATTTAATATCAACGGTGTTAAGGCACGAATTAGCGCGTTGACAGACTGGCTTGAGGCGTCAAAACCTGACGTTGCCCTGTTACAAGAGATCAAATCCGTCGATGAAAATTTCCCGCGCGAACACTTTGAGAACCTAGGCTATCACATCGAAACACACGGGCAAAAAAGTTTCAATGGCGTAGCGATCCTATCAAAATTACCGCTCGAAGACATAACTCGTGGATTGCCAGATGCGACTGGCGCGGGCCGCGAAGGTGTCGATGACATCGAAGCCCGCTACATAGAGGCCACTATTATTGGTAAAAAACCAATTAGGATTTGTGGCTTATACCTACCCAACGGCAACCCCGCACCAGGGCCCAAATACGATTACAAGCTGCGCTGGATGGACCGCCTCAGGACACGCGCTCAACAGCTTATCACACTTGAAGAACCTTTCCTAATGGCAGGGGATTATAATATAATCCCCCAACCCGAAGACGTTGCACGCCCTGATGTGTGGACTGATGATGCGCTATTTCGTCCCGACAGTCGCGCCTCCTTCCGACGCTTGCTAAACCTCGGCCTGACTGAGGCATTCCGTGTTTGTAATCAGGCTAGTGGACATTATTCATTTTGGGATTACCAAGCAGGAGCATGGAACAAAAATGACGGAATAAGGATCGACCATTTCCTGTTATCAAATCAATGCGCAGACTTACTTAAAGACTGCTGGATCGAAAGTGAAGTTCGTGGACTAGAAAAACCGTCTGACCACGTTCCAGTTTGGGTTGAATTAGACGCCTAATATTACTTAGTTGCATCAAACCCGTAAAGCCAATCTAGCCTCTTTAAAAATGCATTGGGTGCAAGAATACCAAGTGTTTTTAATCCGATATGAGCAACTCTTCGCTTTATTCCTGACAGATGATAGTTGCGCGCATTGTCATTAGCGACAGCGATAGCGCGGCTGACACGCACAGTACGCTCCTGTTGAAATAGCGCCAGCGCGGCGTCAAGGTTATCCACTTCATCACAACATCGTGCTAAAACATATCCATCCTCTATGGCCAAATTCGCACCTTGTGCCAAGAATGGCAACGTCGGGTGAGCCGCGTCTCCAAGGATTACAAGGCGGTCAGAATGCCAGTATTTTGCGACCGGATGACGGAATAATCCCCATAAATACGTTTTATCCACATGACCCAAAATTTCGATTAATTCTGGGCAGAGATCGCCAAACGCGGCACGCATGTTGTCTGGGTCGTCAGCATGCTTCCAACCCTCTTGAGCCCACGTCTCTCGTTCTTGCACAGCAACTATATTAAGGATGCCTTCCGCTAATGGGTAGGTAACAACATGACGGTTAGGGGCCATCCAGATGCGCGCAACTGGTTCCACGTCTTTGGTCGCAATAGTTGCTCGCCAAGCGACTTGTCCAGTAAACTCAGGCTTAACAATATTACCCAAAAATAAACGTGAAACCGAATGAAAACCGTCAGCAAAGACACATAAATCACAAGGAATATCGCCAATATTGGTATTTAATGACCCATTTTCTGCAATACCTTTGACGTGCACCCCATACTTAATCACTACGCCCGCTGCCAGTGCCCCTTGACCAATCAAACCCACAAGTGCAGCGCGGTGGAAGAAACGATACTGAGGCTCTTGGCCCGTCAAATCAAATCTAGCTATAACTTTGCCACTCAACCCATCCGTGGGTACCACGGCTTGCGCGACAATGCTGCTGCTCTCGATGGCACAGTTGAGGCCAAGTGCAGCAAGGACCCGATTACCGTTCGGGGCGACTTGAATACCTGCACCTATTTCTTTTAGTGCAGATGCTTGCTCATAAACGTAAACATCTGCGCCACGTTGAGCGAACGCTAGTGCACACGTGAGACCACCGATACCAGCGCCCACTACAACAACGCGTTTGTTTCGCATTTTTCCAGATGTACTAGGCTGATTGTCGACAATGATGTCCGATTTTTTCCAAAGCTGCGCACTTGTATAGCACTCAAGATCAATCAGTACGATGTACCTTTTCACTGCGTTCGTGACGCTCTTGCGCCTCAAGGCTCATAATAGCGATGGGACGCGCATCTAGACGTTTCAGGCTAATCGGATCGCCAGTCACGCTGCAATATCCAAATTCACCTTCTTCAATTCTGCGCAATGCCCCATCTATTTTTGACACGAGTTTGCGTTCACGGTCGCGGGTTCGCAACTCAAGCGAGCGGTCAGTTTCTTCAGATGCACGATCAGCAACATCGGGGATATTGCGTGTACCATCTTTCATAGACTCAATCGTGTCACGACTGTCTTCCAGCACTTCTCCGCGCCAATTAATCAACTTGCGTCGAAAATACTCAATCTGTTTGTCATTCATAAACGGTTCGGAATCGACCGGTGCATAATCATCCGGCAGGAATATTTCGGCTTTCATGTTCGCTCCCTTAGGGGTGGAAACTGCACTTGGATTTTGGCGGTCTGGCACAGTTAAGCCCCCTGTTTGGCTATCCTTTAAACCTTAGCGGGCAGTCTGTCACCCCCCTTGTGGATCAACTTTTAAGGGGTTGAAGCCACACGGCTAAATGATACGGTTAAGAACAATTGAAAAACTTAAAATATGGCTGCAAATGCGTTTCACAGGAACAGAATCTTATGTCGCAACGGATGATCTTACCGTCGCAGTAAATGCAGCTGTAACGCTGGAACGTCCCTTGTTGGTAAAAGGCGAACCTGGAACAGGCAAGACGGAACTTGCACGGCAAGTGAGTATTGCACTGGGAGTGCCGATGATCGAATGGCACATTAAATCAACCACCAAGGCGCAACAGGGTCTCTACGAGTACGATGCTGTCAGCCGGTTGCGCGACAGCCAGTTAGGTGATGAAAAGGTTAATGACGTCGCCAACTACATCAAACGCGGCAAGCTATGGCAAGCGTTTGAAGCGAATGAGCGCGTGGTGCTGCTAATCGATGAAATAGACAAAGCGGACATCGAATTCCCTAATGACCTTCTACAAGAACTCGACAGCATGGAATTTCATGTCTACGAGACAGGTCAAACCGTAAGGGCACTGCATCGACCCATTATAATAATAACATCTAACAATGAAAAAGAACTTCCCGACGCTTTTCTGCGCCGTTGCTTTTTCCACTACATCCGGTTTCCTGACATGGGAACGATGCGCAAAATCGTAGATGTCCATTGCCCCGGCATCAAGGATGCTCTGCTAACTACCGCATTGACGCAATTTTATAAAATACGCGAACAACAAGGGCTAAAGAAAAAGCCAAGCACGTCAGAGGTACTTGATTGGTTGAAACTGCTTCTGGCAGAAGATCTGATGTCTGAGGATCTAAGAAGAGACGGAGCATCTGCCCTTCCAAAACTGCACGGCGCTTTGTTGAAAAACGAACAAGACCTACATCTGATCGAACGCCTTGATTTGATGACTTACAATCAGCGTTAGTATTAAAAGATGCTCAATTCTCTTAACAGTAGTAGCCTTTGTCAGCGTCACGGATGGCATGGCATGGCAAATTTATTGCAAAACCAGATTGAAACGGTAGCAAGCGTTCACCGCGCAGATGCTCTTGCCTGAATTAAAACTGCATATTGACACAACCAACCCACATATTTTTCTATTTTTTAAAAATTCTGAGTCCCAATATCTTTGGCAGGACACCATAAAGGTTGATCACATGAGACAGCTTTCAGCAGCCACTAAGGGTACGTTTACGGTTTCGTTTCTGAATAAGATGACAGAAACCCAGCAGTTACATTCAACGCATACACTAAAACATTAATTCTTTTGATGAATACTCTACCAAAGTTCCATCAATGCGCCGATTTAAATAGTAAAAACGCAAATTTCCCAATTAAATAAACCTGAACATAGTTTTCACATGATCATCCGATTTTAAAGCCAATTAGGTCTAAATCTTCTGGCAGGTTAGTTCTAAGTTAAAAAAACAGCAGAGCTGACCAAGATAAAAATGTAGGCTGATAAGCATCATACTTGAGCGCACATTGAATGTGTTAAAAGACAATTGGATACCTATGAATTGAACTTTATGTAAACTGGGCTGTTTGCGTTGATCCTATTGGTATCGATTCTTACACGCGCTACAGTCAGATGTATTGGGGGCAACATGAGCCTAATCTTCAACTGCTTTATCAATTACCATACGTAATTCCGACCGCTTTAACGCCTGTACTGAAGCAATATGAAAACTTTAGAGATTTTCAACCCGCTAAATAGGCCTGAAAGATATGATACCAAAAATGCGCCCTTTTGATGGCAATCATATTATCGCTCCAAAACTATCCGACAGCGGGATTTGCAAATTTTGAATGACCTGCCGTTTGGCATGAAAATTGTGCGTCCCGTTGCATCCCCCTGACACGACACAAAACACCCAACACTATAAGCGCAACAGGAGAATTCCTAGCAAACCTTTTCCCTAATTTGCCAGTCCTGCTGTATCATTCGCGCAATGAGACCGCTTTTAAAGTTTCTATAACTGGCGCACAGACCGTTGATTGAATAACTCAGAAACAAAATGCCAAACAGTTATGTTTGCTCCCATAAATGTAGATCAGAAAATTATGTGGAAGTGCTTGCACGAAGTTATAGCGCAAGCCTTGAGACCGCTAATTGTGTTTTACAGTATGTCGGATTTTTGTATTAATTTAAGATCAAATGTGTATGGCACTAACATTTTTTGATATGCTGATTTAACCCCCCTATTACAATCCAGAGCTACGTAACAGCGTAAGGCAAGGTTTTGCTGCCAACAGTTTTCATCCTGCTCAGGCTTACTTAAAACCTAATGATGACAGTTGAGCAACTCACCTATGCATCAAAATCGAAAACATCTAAACTGTGGTGACATCCAGATCATCGGGAGTGCTACACAATATCGCTAACGACCATGAGCCCTAAACTGGGGCAACCCTCACTACGTGTGTGCATATTACATTTTCAGCTGTTCGAATGACGTCAATATCAGCAACATAGATGTGTCCTCTTGAAGCAAAACTTAGGCATCCAAAACCAGTCATACGAAATCCATCTTTATGCGACGTTTAAGTCTGAGTTATTAATTGCCATTAACTGTCTGCCTGTGGCTGATGCGAAAACTAATAATAACCCTGCTCTTTTCTCGGGATTAATAATGCCTAGAGCCAAAATCTTCAAAATAATTGGACATGAAGCCATAGCGAACCTCGTTCGTCTGGACAGTCTTAACTGAGCACGATACGGAATTGTTGCGGATGTTAGTGTCCGTGCAAACTTGCTCAATGTTGTAACGTTCAACCCAATCAAAGGGATATAACCCATGATTTACCCACTCGGCGGTCTGTTTTTTGGAGCATTGCTGGGAGCGTATCGGGCAAAATCGCGCGGTGGCAAGATCGCAGACATGGCTCAATGGGCTGCTGTATTTGGGATGATTTTTGGCATAATTGGCTTATTTATTGCTATTATTATTACCCGCAATCTCGCCTGATGTTTTTATCCTTTTTTGAGGCCCTTCGGCGATGCGGAGTCCCTGCGTCATTGAGTGAATTTTTGATATTTCTTGAAGGAATGAAAGCTGGCATCGCCACCTACGACATAGAAGCATTCTACTTTCTCGCTCGCACATGCATGGTCAAAGACGAAGGCAACATCGACAAGTTTGATCGCGCGTTTGCAGCAGCGTTCGAAGGCTTAGAGACAATCTCTGATATGGCTGTCATAGACGGCCTCAACATTCCAAAGGAATGGCTGGAAAAGACAGCAGAAAAGCATCTCAGTGCTGAAGAAAAAGCCGAAATCAACGCCCTTGGTGGTCTTGATAATTTAATGGAAACATTAAAAGAAAGGCTCAAAGAACAAAAGGACCGCCACCAAGGTGGGTCAAAATGGATTGGCACAGCCGGCACATCTCCGTTCGGTGCCTACGGATTCAACCCAGAAGGCGTGCGGATCGGCCAGAACGAAAAACGCCACCAACGTGCAGTCAAAGTCTGGGACAAACGTGAATTCCGCAATCTTGATGACTCCGTCGAAATTGGCCCCCGCAATATCAAAGTTGCCCTAAAACAACTACGCCACTGGGCCCGCGACGGAGCGGAAGATGAACTTGACCTTAATGGCACAATACGCGCCACTGCAGAACATGGATATCTTGACATTAAAACACGCCCTGAACGACGCAACGCTGTAAAAATACTGCTGTTTCTCGACATAGGTGGTTCAATGGACCCGCATATCAAAATAGTAAAAGAACTGTTTTCAGCAGCAAAATCAGAATTCAAACATTTCGAACACTTCTATTTTCACAATTGCCTCTATGAAGGGGTGTGGCGCGATAATCGCCGTCGCCGGGACGATCAAATGCCCACGTGGGATGTACTTCGCACTTTTGGTTCAGATTACAAATGCATTTTTGTTGGAGATGCGTCGATGTCACCTTATGAAATCGCATACGTAGGCGGAGCTAATGAACACTATAACCAAGAAGCGGGCCAAACATGGCTGCAACGCGCTCGCGATCAATGGCCCAATCACTTGTGGCTAAACCCTCTGGACGAACACAATTGGCCATACACCCAATCAGTACAAATGATTCATAAGATTTTTGGCTCAGATCGCATGGTCCCAATGACATTGGCTGGAATTGAGAAGGGTATGAAGATTCTCAAATGATCAAGAACTTGTGGCGGTTACATCATTTTGAGCTTATATCTTCCAATAATGTTAACTGAGCTCTTGGCATTACGACATAAGATCCTTTCTATTGAAAGTATATTTGGGTACCCTTATCAACAAATATGGAGCATTCACCGAGCAAATTAAATCTTTGTGCGTAACACGGTTCTATCAATGACCATCAAACGTACTTATCCCAGTTTGGTGGTGCCCTGGACAACACGAGACGTAACACAAAAAGGCGTATTTTAGAGAGCCGCTTTTGGCCGTGACTTAGGAAGCTGTGTTTAATGGTGGCGACGATTATACTAGTAATTAAATTGTAGCAGTTCAGTCGACGGCGGACTAAAGTATTATTATCATTAAAGAGGCTGCCGACTGGACCGAGCCGTTCAACTAACGTTGGAATGGCATGGAACCTATTTAGTTTTCACGCAAGCGTAATATGTTTATTGTTGCTATATGTCCCAAATGGTAGCCACATGCGCATCAACGCTGCCATGGAAAGCAAAATCGATCATTGGCGGCATATAACATACCAACGTATTTGACGTACACGACTTCAGCTACACACTATTTTAGGATTGCTAATATGACATGAGCTTAGGCAAATACTCGCTCTGGGTTACTTACCTTATGTTTTACTATTCCAATCCAACGGTTCTGCAGTGGTGCCAAATTAACTTTTTTCAGATGATCTTAGCGGACAGTAACACAGGCGCAGCCATGAACATTAGTCATTCAATCTTGATAACGTAAATCGGATCCCCGCGACTGTAACATCACTTGCTTGATCTATTGTTTCTATGACTTGCAGTACCGATTTTTCACACCATATCAAAAGCATGATAAAATTTTTTCCAATACTGCTCGCCATAGTTTACGGCATATTTATGTATCGCTTGTCAACTCGGCGTTTGACACGGGAACTTGATGAAAAATCAACCGAACTTGCGGACCCAAAATTACGAGCACTCACGGCACAAATGGCTCATGTAGTTGATATACCCCGTATAAAAGTCTTCATCTACGAAATTGAACCGGTGAACGGGCTTGCATCGCCAGATGGTCGTATTTTCATCACCCGCGGATTTTATAATAAATACAAGGAGAGCGTAGTCACAGCAGAGGAAATGGCCTCAGTTATTGCCCATGAGCTGGGCCACGTCGCCTTGGGGCATTCTCGCCGCAGAATGATTGACTTTTCAGGCCAAAACGCTCTAAGAACAGCTCTTGCGATGGTGCTGTCGCGATTTCTTCCCGGCATTGGTCCAGTAATCGCAAATGGCGCCATGAGCATGTTGATGGCGCGTTTGTCACGTTCAGATGAATATGAGGCTGACGCCTACGCTTCCGCCCTACTCCTCAAAGCTGGCATTGGAATTGACGCTCAAAAGAGCTTGTTTACCAAACTGGAAAAGCTGACTGGTGCACGCGGTTCAGCACAACCCGCATGGCTACTAAGTCATCCCAAAACCCCTCAACGCATCTCCGCTATTGAAGCGAACGAGGCTAAGTGGGGCGCATGACTTTGCGTTTCTTTGGCTTTTAAATACTCAAAAAATTTAAGCCAGAAACTTTCCAAGACGTGGCAGGCGAGCTTTACGCATAAGTTTACGCATCTCCCAAGGCTCACCAGACAATCGCTGCGCCTCAGCCAAAACAGCGTCCCCAATGTTCTGAAGAACTGCCGGATGCAGCTTGGCCAAGCTGGTCAGAAACCCATCAGGATCAACGCGCATCACTCCCTGATCTGCCAGTTCATTTCGCGGAAAATCTTTGGCATTCATAGTCATAATTGCGTCAGCGGAACAACTTACAGCAGCCGCAAAAACATGAATATCGTTAGGGTCTGGCAACCACAGCCGCTCTTCGACACCTTGCAAAATTTTAACATTTGCCTGTGGAAACCGAGCTTGAATGGTGGCGATTTCGCCACGCGCAATCATCTCCCCATGCGGAACTATCTTGCGGGCGGCCCGCGCCCATTCTTCTAAAATGCGCGAGGACCAGCGCGCATCAAATAGCCCAGCTTCAGCAACGCCTAATACTACATCCCGCATAACGTTCGGATAAAGTACACAAGCATCAATCAGGACCCTCAACGCCCAGCTCTCATTATTAAGTTCCCAACATAGAAGTCTAAAGCCTAAAAACGAGCGCTTTCAAATAACCACTTTCAGCCAATTGTGGCAGTAACGGATGATCTGGCCCTGCCGATCCTGTGTAAACCAGCTGGCTACGACGACCACCACGACCAATACCACGTGCGGATGCATCGCGAAATCTTTTCAGATCAGCCGCATGTGAGCACGAACACAACACAAGGTAACCGCCCTCTTTAACCAAAGGTGCTGCAAGACGCGCCAAGCGTTCGTACGCACGGAGGCCTTTTTCTACTGAAGGTTTGGAAGGTGCAAACGCCGGTGGGTCACAAACAACAACATCAAAAATTTCTGCTTCTGCTCCCAAGACTTCAAGCACATCAAAGGCATCACCCTGACGGGTTTCAAAACGATCCTCTACGCCAGTTGCAATAGCACCCGCTTTTGCTAGTTCTAACGCAGGAGCAGAACCGTCAACCGCTAAAGCAGATCCAGCACCGGCTGCCAATGCCGCAAGTGAAAATCCACCAACATGGCTGAACATATCCAGCATCCGACCACCATTGATAAGGCTGGCGGCAAACGCATGGTTCGGGCGTTGGTCAAGGAACAGACCAGTTTTTTGCCCCCCCATGACATCAGCCATGTAAGTTGCACCGTTCATCATAACAGGGATAGCACCCGTAGGCTGTATGCCATGCACAACAACCATTTCTTCTTCCAACCCTTCGAGGCTGCGGGCACGGCCGGTACCGTTTTTAATCACTGTTTTTACGCCAGTCACCTCAATCAGTGCTGCCACAATCTGTTCTAGCATTAACTCAGCATAAGCAGCATTTGGTTGGATAACTGCAACATCGCCAAAGCGATCGATGATTATTCCAGGCAAACCATCAGTTTCAGCGTGTACCAGACGATATACTGGTTCATCATAAACTGCTTCACGATGTTGCAATGCGCGAAAAAGTTTAACTTCAAACCAGGCCTGATCGATCACGGCATCTGGATTGAAGTCCAGCATTCGAACAGCAATTTTGGACAGTGGGTTTAATGTCCCAAGCCCGAGAGGGCGACGTTCCGAATCTTCAACTACAACAAGGCCACCAGGATTTACGCCCTTGGTGCGACGGTCCATGACCAGTTCATTGGCAAAGACCCACGGGAAACCGTGGCGAATAACTTGTGGTTTTGCTTTAGGAAGCAGGCGAACGACGGGCAATGCGTCGGTGGTTTTTAAGGGGGACTGATTCATAGCATATCCTTAGCGGGTTCAGATCAAGTTGGAAAGCGAATCAAGTGCTCGCTCACACGTTGCCTATTGGCATCGCGTGGCCCGTCAATTCATAAGAAGACAAAACTGATTAAATGCGAAGTAAACAGCACTGCGCAGCCACCAAGGGCCACAAAATCATCATTAACGCAGCAAATTATTTATAAAAATATAACCAATTTTAATGTTTTAGGCTGCCAGATTAAACTTAATCGAAAGGACACCACCAACAGAAAAATGTTTGGAGTAAATAAGAAAAAAAGCAAAAAAAATCGATAACAACAGCAAATAAAATCGATCTGTTAATTAGGAAGCTAGCACCTCAAATAGTCACCTAAAAAATTTGAACATTAAAAAAAACTAATTACAAATTAGTAAGCTTTGCCAAAACATTTTGACAATTATGGGATATAAATTGGCTTTCACACTGTCATGTCTTCTTGAATTGCTAAGCAGATAGAAGGGAGATAACCATTGCCCAAAATCTATCGTTAGTTTGTTCAATGGAGTGCCACTTCTAGTCATACATTTGTGAAACCACTTCGACTGCGGACGAAACGATCAAGGCGTACATAATGGCAACAACTTTTTCAGCTTTAAGTATTTTCGTGGGTCCTCTGGGGATTAGCTCTGTTTGATGGAACCGTCTACGAGCCAACACAAACAGAAGTAAGCTATTAGGTGGAAATTTAGTTTGCTAAGTATCATACCGAAAAAGTGGAGCAAAAGAAGTTTCGCACAACCCATGCACCAAAATCGTTGCTCATAATATTCAAGATGTTCTAGGCAGCACTTCGCCCGTTGTTAGCGCTAACGAATTGTGGTAAAGTTTATTTAAATACATTAACGGGCAGGACATTATGGCTATCAATCCAACAATCCAGCGAGTCACCGACCGCATCATTACCCGCTCATTTGGGCCACGCCGTCAATATCTTGATCGCATGGCAGCCGCCGCATCGGAAGGGCCACGCCGCGCTCATCTGACTTGTGGCAACCAAGCCCATGCCTATGCGCCTATGGGCGACGACAAAGCAACTCTGGCAGGGGATAAGGCCCCCAATATCGGGATCATTACTGCATACAATGACATGCTATCGGCCCACCAACCCTTTGAACGCTATCCTGATCAGATCCGCGCAGCAGCCCGTTCGTTTGGCGGCACAGCGCAAGTCGCAGGTGGGGTTCCAGCAATGTGTGACGGAGTCACCCAAGGCCAAACAGGCATGGAATTGTCTCTATTTTCGCGTGACGTAATCGCACTCGCCGCAGGCATTGGTCTTTCACACAACGTTTTTGACGCAGCACTTTATTTAGGAGTGTGCGATAAAATAGTCCCTGGCCTGATCATGGCAGCTGCAACATTTGGTTATATTCCAGGAATGTTTGTGCCCGCTGGTCCCATGGTATCCGGCCTGCCCAATGACGAAAAAGGAAAGACACGTCAGGAATTTGCTAAGGGCAATATTTCCCGTGCTGAATTGATGAAGGCGGAAATGGCCAGCTATCACGGTCCAGGCACCTGCACATTTTATGGCACCGCTAACACCAACCAGATGCTGATGGAATTCATGGGCCTTCACCTGCCCGGCGCATCCTTCGTCAATCCAGGCACCGAACTTCGCGATGAATTGACCCGCCAATCAACCAAACGCGCTCTCGAGATAACGGCGTTGGGCGATGAATTCACTCCTGTCTGCGATGTTCTCGATGAAAAGGCGTTTGTGAACGGCATTGTTGGGTTAATGGCTACGGGTGGCTCTACTAATCTCGTGTTACACTTGCCCGCAATGGCGCGGGCGGCTGGTGTGATCCTCGATCTTGAAGATTTTTCGGATATCTCTGCAGTCACCCCGCTGATGGCCAAAGTCTACCCAAACGGTCTGGCGGATGTGAACCATTTCCACGCAGCAGGCGGCCTGCAGTTCATGATCGCCAATCTGCTTGATGCAGGCCTAATGCACGAAGACGTCAAAACCGTCGCAGGTACTGGCATGTCACACTATACCAAAGAACCCGTGATAGACGATAGCGGATTTAACTACCGCGTCGGACCGACACAAACACACAACGACCGAATCCTGCGCCCCATGTCTGACCCATTCGCAACACAAGGAGGGCTAGTCCAGTTAAACGGCAATCTTGGACGTGGCGTCATCAAAATCTCAGCAGTCAGCAAAGACCGCCACATCGTAGAAGCGCCCGTGCGTGTTTTCCACGAACAGCACCACGTCAAAGAGGCGTTTCAAGCGGGAGAACTCACGACAGACACAATCATAGTTGTTCGTTTCCAAGGGCCGAAATCCAACGGCATGCCAGAATTACATTCTCTAACTCCTACATTGTCGGTGCTGCAAGATCGCGGACTTCGGGTCGCACTTGTCACCGACGGGCGCATGTCCGGTGCTTCCGGTAAGGTACCTGCGGCAATCCACATCGCACCCGAAGCCGCGGACGGTGGCCCAATTTCATTGCTACGCGACGGTGATATCGTGCGGCTGGATGCCGACAACGGAATACTAGAATGCCTGACTGATCTCACAGACCGAACCCCCGCAATTGCTGATTTGACAGGTAACGGCAACGGCGTGGGTCGCGAATTATTCGACCTGTTCCGCCGCTCCGTTGGACCCTCCACAGATGGCGCAGGCGTTATCCTCTAATCACCACCCCTCCTCTTTACTCTGAAAATATCCCCGCCATAAGCTTCAAACTGAACTGCTGGTACTGCTATACAAGGACCAAAAAATGACCCCTGAACACGCCTCTGAACTAACCGCTAAAGTCTGCGCGCTTGCCCCTGTTATTCCTGTTCTGGTCGTTCACGATGCCAGCATAGCGGGCAAGCTTGCGGCTGCCCTTGTTGCAGGTGGCCTTCCCGCGCTTGAGGTGACGCTGCGCACACCTGCGGCCCTCGACGTTATTCGTGAGATGGCTAAAATCGAAGGCAGCGTTGTTGGCGCTGGAACCTTACTAACCGAAAAAGACGTCGAAGCCGCTAAAGAAGCCGGTGCGACGTTTGGTGTTGCTCCTGGTGCAACTGTTCGTCTGCTGGATGCATGCGAAGCCAACGATCTACCACTGCTACCCGGTGCTTCAACTGCGTCTGAATCTATGGTGTTGCTTGAACGCGGTTATTACATTCAAAAATTCTTCCCAGCGGTGACTAATGGCGGCGCTCCTGCCCTCAAAGCCATTGGCGCACCAATCCCGCAGGTTAAGTTTTGTCCAACAGGTGGCGTCAACCTTGCCAATGCAAATGAATACCTAAGCCTGTCGAACGTGCTGTGTGTCGGCGGATCATGGATCGCACCAAACGGCCTTGTAATGGCTGGCGATTGGGCTGGTATCACCACGCTGGCTGCCCAAGCTGCAAAATTAACACGCTAATTAAGTCAGGGGTACGCACTAATTCCTATAAGAGCACACGCGCACTCCGACCTCCACGCCGCATCGCAGGTTGCGGCGTTATGAGACCCGCGCGTAACGTAACTGTCATCGGATGATCCGCCGCCTCGTTGCAATGACGCGCTAGCAACGCTGCGATACCCACAACAGGCACACCCTGAAAGCTCAGCGCCCAATCAAGAAAGATCGAACGGCACTCAGGCTCAACGATCCCGTCGATATTATAAGATTCTTCAATTAACCCCTTAGGATCAAGAGCATCACCCTTTGCCATGTTCGTCCCCTACCAATTGATCAATCACAGCCGACGCACGCGCTGCAACATCAGCCATTTTTTTTGACAAAGTCGCAAGATCATCAGCACCTGTTTCGCGCAAAATAAACCGCAATCCGCCTTCGCCCAATTTATCCTTATCCAGACCGCCTCCAACAATCAATTGCGCAGCCGACTGTACTGTCCAATACAAACCCGCCGCTTCAAGTAATGCCGCGCTGTCTGCGGCGTCTAATCCACCGGCGGCGACTTGTTGAGCCGTCTCTCTCACAATTTGTCCCGCCTTCAACGCCAACATCTGTCCGGCAAGCTCAATATCCTGCAATCGTCCCACGCCAATCTTGGCATCCCACGCACCATCTGCCACTTTAATGTGTGCGATACGGCGACGCATGTTTCCAACATTGACCGCAACCTCTGGATTGTCCGCTTTGGCCACCAAAACCCGCGCACGCACTGTTTCAAAATCAACTGCAAGCGCTGCATTACCCGCCACTACACGTGCGCGCGTAAGAGCCAGGTGTTCCCATGTCCATGCCTGTTCCATTTGGTATGCTTCAAATCCCGAGAAAGCTGTTGCTACAGGCCCTTGTCGGCCTGACGGACGAAGGCGCATGTCAACCTCATATAGGCGCCCTTCTGCCATAGGTGCAGTGATGGCCGTTACCAACGCTTGGGTTAATCGCGCATAAAATGTTCGAGTAGCCAGCGGGCGTTTGCCGTTTGACGCCTCAACATCCTGACCATCATATATGATAATCAAATCCAAATCCGACGCCGCATGCAACCTCCCCGCGCCAAGAGACCCCATGGCAACGACCACAGCACCACGCCCTGGCAAGGACCCATGCTTGACTTCGAAATGATCAACCACCACAGGAAAAATTGCCTCAAGGACAGCCTGTGCTAATTCGGCGTATTGTTGCCCCGCAACATCCACATCCACCAGCCCTCGCAAATGGTGCACGCCAATGCGGAAATGCCACTCTTTCTGCCATCGCCGCGCCGCATCCAATCGCATTTCATAATCTGATGCCTGCCCTAAAATAATATTTAGCGCCACTTTTAAACCTGTCTGCCCTGGCCAATCAGAAAAGAAATCACCACCGATCACAGCGTCAAATACTGCTGCATTGCGCCCAAGGTATTGGGCCAATACTGGCGCAGTAGCGGCAATATCGACCATTAATTGCGTCAGTTGCGGATTGGCATCAAACAGCGCAAACACCTGCACACCAGCAGGCAATCTGCTCAAGAACTCGTCAAAGGCCAGTAGCGCTTCTTCCGGCTTCGCAGCATCTTGCAATGCCGCAAGCAAGCGAGGTTTTACCCTGTCAAAAATCGCCACGGCACGGTCAGAACGCAGCGCTGGGTAAGTTAGCCAACGCGCGGTTATACTTTTGCCAAACCCAGACACAGGGGCTGTAACCGTAGGTACAAAGAACCCCTCAGTCAGCGTGTGAACCTCCTCAAGCCTCTCATGCAGATCACTGCGAAGCGCTGCATCCTCTACTCCAATGAAAGCCGCAAGCCGCGCAAATCCCTTATCGGTTTTCGGCAAATCATGAGTCTGCGCGTCACGGATCATTTGCAGTCGGTGTTCGACTTCGCGATGCTTTCGGTAATGTTTTGTTAAAGCTAGAGCGTGAGACATTGGAACCCAATTTGCCTGCGCCAACGCCGCCAACCCATCCAAAGTGCCACGACACCGCAGGGATGGGTCGCGCCCACCCGCTATTAACTGGCGCGTTTGGGTAAAGAACTCGATCTCACGAATACCCCCGCGTCCAAGTTTCATATTATGGCCATGTAACGTGATCTTGCCACTTAGGCCTTTGTGTTCGCGAATGCGGAGCCTCATATCATGAGCGTCTTGAATAGCAACAAAATCCAGATGCTTACGCCAAACGAACGGTTTAATCGTAGTTAAAAAACCTTCACCAGCAGAAATATCACCCGCTGAAGCGCGTGCTTTAATATAGGCCGCACGTTCCCATGTACGTCCAACACTTTCATAATAACGCTCCGCCGCTTCCATCGACAGACACACAGGCGTCACGCTTGGATCAGGGCGGAGGCGCAAATCAGTGCGAAACACATAGCCATCGCCTGTCAGATCACTCAGTAGGACCACCATCTTACGTGTAACCCGCACAAAGGCAGACCGCGCGTCATGAAAATCACTTGGATCAAACCGTGTTTCATCAAACAGGCAAATCAGATCGATATCGCTAGAATAATTCAGCTCATAAGCACCGCCTTTGCCCATTGCGATACTTACCATTCCTGCGGCCGTTTCGGCGTCATCCTCAACCTGCCCCGGTAACTTTCCACGCACAATTTCCGCAAAGACTAGTCGTTTTAACGCAACATCAACCGCTGCATCCGCCAGTCGTGCTAGCGCATACGTAATTTGTTCCAGCGACCACACGCCACCCAAATCGGCCAAACCCGTCAACAGGGCGACTCGCCGTTTGGACTGCCGTAACCCAGCTGCTAAATCAGGCAAAGAAAGCTTCGAAATAGCCAATAATTCCGCCTCAAGCGCTGCTTCTGGCGAGTTCAAAATTTCACGCAACCATTTTCCGTCACGCGACAACAAACTACCAAGATAGGGACTGCACCCCGCAGCACCTGCCACAAGTTCGCGCACATTCGAATCAAAATCGCCAAAGGGCTTCGCACCATCAGCCCCAAGAGCAGGATCAAATGGCGTCGGGGTTCGGGTTATGCGGCTCGAAAATGACACTACTGTACTGTGGTCTGTGCTATCAGGCTGGTCAATACATCGCAGTCTTGGCAACTTGATATTATGAGCAATAAGTTTAATTCAAGCTTTCACTCAAATCCGCAATTAAATTCATTTTTTTTCACTTCTTTATGCAGTTTTAATATTATTTATGACAATAGCCAAACATGACCAGTGGATCATTGACATGCTGCTCGGTGCTTTAATCCTAAACTTCGCCAATAAATTGTAGACTTAAAGATATCAAGAAATCTCACTATACCAATCCAACTACCTTAAATCGCGGGTTGTCGTCGCAGTCCTGATTTTGCTAGTCTAAACTTATCTCAAATTAGCAGAGTACGTATGCGTCATAGCCTCCCCATTGCGCCACAGTTTTATGTTACGGCCCCCCAACCCTGTCCCTATTTGGCAGGCCGGATGGAGCGTAAGTTGTTTACAGCATTGCAAGGTGATGCCGCTGAGAAGCTTAATAATACGCTGTCCAAACAAGGATTTCGGCGCTCGCAAAATGTCCTATATCGCCCATCCTGTACAGATTGCTCTGCCTGCATGTCTGCACGCATCAAAGTAGCAGATTTCGCGCCCTCTAAGAGCCAGAAAAGGGTTCTGAAAAAAAATGCCGATCTCACTCGCAGTGCATCATCACCATGGGCAACAGAAGGCCAGTATGCACTATTTCGCGATTACCTTGATAGCCGCCACCCCACCGGCGGGATGGCAGATATGGATCTGTTCGAATTTGCCGCTATGATCGAGGAAACACCAATCAGAACGCGCCTGATTGAATACCGGTCTTCGCTTGCCGAAGGTGAGACCCCAGACACACAGAATGAAGATCCCTACGATGGGCTGCGCGCAGTTAGCTTGACGGATGTTCTTGATGACGGGCTATCAATGGTCTATTCTTTTTTTGCCCCCGAGCTGATGAAATCCTCATTAGGCACCTACATTATTTTAGATCACATCCAGATAGCCCGCGAGCTTCGCCTGCCCTATATCTATCTTGGCTACTGGGTACCAGGATCAGATAAAATGGACTACAAAGTTAATTTTAAAGGCGTCGAAATTTTTCGTGATGGCAAATGGGAAGTATTTAGCCACCCAGATGACTATTCATCCGAATCAAATCCTATCATTGTTGCACCAATCGCCGAACAAGTTGCTCAAATCAAGTTGCCTGACCAACAAGTTTAGGGCAACAAATGCTTCATTCAAACATCAGACAAAAAAGGCGCCCCTTATGGCGCCTTTTTTTCCGTAAAAAGTTAGCCGTGAGAGAAATTAATTCAGTAGATTTGGCACAATCGTTACGATTCCTGGCACAAGTGCAAGGACTAGCAAACCAAACACTTGGATCAACACAAACGGTATAACTCCACGATAAATATGCCCAGTCGTGACTTCTTTAGGAGCAACCCCTCGCAGATAGAACAGTGCAAACCCAAAAGGTGGTGTCAGGAAAGAAGTCTGAAGGTTTACAGCAATCATAATTGTCACCCATTTGGGGTCAAAGGAACCTCCGTAAATCACAGGACCAACTATCGGAATGACTATGTAGATGATTTCCAAAAAGTCCAAAACAAAACCAAGTACGAATAATACCAGCATCACTATTAAGAACACAGTCCATTCATCGTCAAAGCTGCGCAAAAATTGCTGGATATAATGCTCCCCACCAAAGGAAATAACTACAAGATTTAGCATTTGCGACCCAATTAAGATCGTGAATACCAT
>JBLILC010000031.1:0-26075 GCA_047635635.1 Octadecabacter sp.
CCAAATACGGGGTGGGACAACTGATCGGTGATCCTGATTATGCCTCAAACATGCCGGCATATGACGGCATCCTGACGGATGCGGAAATCATAGCTGCGCTCAGCTACATCAAATCAACATGGCCGCGTGACATCCGCGACCAACACAACGCAATGGAGACGCAATAATGAACCAAATTATCCTCGCCTTGACTGCTGCAATCGCATTGGCAACCAGCGCATCAGCGCATTCGAAATCTGAACAAACGACACCAGCAAATGAGGCGGTTGTCGCGACAGTGGATGCAATTGAGATACGGTTCGACGATCCCATGCGCGTGACGGCGATTTTTTTGACCGGTCCAGATGGTGATGTCGAAATTGAGCGCGAAACTGGGCTTGATCCTGTAACTACGTTCCGCGCAATACCGGTCGCCGCGATTTCTGCGGGGGTCTACACTGTCGAGTGGCGTGGCCTGTCAGCAGACGGACATCCGATGCAGAGTTCTTTCAGTTTTACGGTCGCAAACTGATGATGGAAGGCCTTGCACCAATCGACGGCTGGGCCACCCTTGCGATCATAGCGAAGACGGCAGATTATCTGGCTGCTTTGCTGGCGATGGGCGGCCCTTTATTTATGTTGGCTTTCCGTGCAGCACCGGTTGATGTTTTGCGCCTCGCCCGAATGATTACTTTTACTGCAGTGTTGGTGGGTATTGCCATTCTCGCACTCCGGTTCGGTATCCGGGCGGCGCGGATTTCTGGCATGGGCCTAAACGGTGCCACCAACGCGATGATGCTCGGATTTGTCTGGGACAGCCCGCTAGGCACGGCAGCAATGTGGCGCAGTGTGGGTGCGTTTTTGGTACTGGCCGTTTTCATCGAGGGGATTATCACCATTGGCATTGCCTTTGTTGGGGGCCTGCTGATCGCTGTTTCATACACATTTGTTGGCCACTCTCTCGCTGATCCGCGCTGGATCTTGGCAAGCTTTCTGACTGTGCATTTACTTTCCGCGGCTTTTTGGATCGCGGCCCTCATCCCGCTTTATCGTGTCGCTGAGCACAAAGACGCCTCTATCCTCCTGCACCGTTTTGGCAAGATCGCGTCTGCAACGGTCACTGTCCTTGTCCTCGTCGGCATGACATTCGCGTGGCTGATGGTTGGATCAGTTACTACGTTGTTTACGACCGCCTATGGATGGGTTCTTTTGACAAAGCTTGCATTAGTCACGGGTTTGATGAGCCTTGCCGCGCATAACAAATGGCGCCTAGTTCCGGCGCTTGAGATGGGCGAAACTTCAGCTGCGACCCATCTTAAGCGATCAATTCTAATAGAAATTGTCGCAGTTGTCATGATTCTGATCATGACGGCGACACTTACTTCAGTGACCACGCCGCCTATCAACTTATAGAAAAAGCTGCTCCCGAACTGTTTCCACTTACCGTGATGCCCTTTGCAAAAGGCCGATAATGTCGTCGAACTTGGCCGATCTTCTTCCGCATCTCCGCTTTGGATTGCCGCTTTGACACAATGCTGCGCTCTGCAGATATCTACATGAAAGGCGAGAGCCAGACTTTCACCGCAGTTTGTAAAAAGTTCTGTTAAAAGGGTTTAGGCGCTAATTCGCTGCACACGTGCTAATGGCTGCTTGTGGAGAGCCAAGTGTTCAACAAAAGCTTCTTTTTGGGATGGTTGTGCATGCCCAAATATAGATTATTTCCACGATTAACGGATCTTAATAACAGTTGCGATATGTTTTGCGACTGTCATGCTCAGGCTTTGCGCAAGCTCCCTAAGATCAGCCATCGAATACTTAGCATCATAACGATAAGTCATTTTTTCTCATTGGTCTTTGACGACAAGCTTATCATAACTAATAGTTCATCGGCTATGCGCCAAAAAGTTACAAAATACGTGAGCGCCTTATCTTTCGTTTTATGGATATCGTTGTTTACTGAGACTTTACAGTTAACTACTTTTTGCAATTTGGAGAGGTTTAAACTTTTCTAAATCACCAATCGCCTTGCGTATCCATTTTAATGGAGGGACGAGAAGCATGTAGAATAGACTATTAAGTATGCCTTGACCTTAAAAAATAGACCGCCCATTCGCCACAATAATCTTTACAATTTGAACGTAAACTTGCGCTAGATTATTTCAAAAATTTGGTTTTTTGTCACCTTTAAACTAACAAAGTTTCCGTAACACTTTTCTGGGTTCTGTCAGACAAAAGCGAACCAGTCATATTTTTTCTGCAACTTAGATCCGTTAGGCTACGCCAAGACCGCGCCACTCATTCAGAACAACGGCATGGCCTTGGCTTGAAATTTGATCGGTTGTAGAGATGGCGCTCTAGATTGAAATGGTTGTGGACAGAAGCGTGGACGGAGACGAATTTTTGCAGACTTCACATCCGCTTAAATCGAAGCATGTCCCGCTCTCTTGGTTCTAAATGGCTGACGTGGATTCTCAGATAGATTGTTGTGCCAGCGGCAGGTTTCCTGTTTGTCCACATTGCCAATCACCTTCATCCCCACACCATAGCAAAGGAGCTTTTCTGTAACAAAGATGTGCGCAACCATTGCGTTTCATGCCTTTCCCAAATAATTTGACGTATCTTAAAATTCACGGCGCTTTGTGACAAAGCTTTCCATGACGTCCCCTTCGTGATCCACAGCCCGCCAAAGATAGTGCGTCTCGGCGTTGATCTTCACGGACACCTATCTAAGTGACACTGCCAATTTGAATGTGAGCGCATCTGACTGACTCTTTTCTCGCGGATCTCTACGGCAAACAGCAGGCCAAGTCTGTTCCACCAAAATCGAACCGTCTTATAGCTGATGTCGATGCCGCGTTCGTGGAACAGATCCTCTACGTTCCAAAGCGAAAGCAGAAACGGACATACATCATGACTGCCAAGCGGATGATATCGGGGGTCGTCTTGAAGTAGTGAAAAGGGCTGCGTGTTGTCATACCACGACGCTAATTGCTCGCCCTGCCCGCCTCAATAAGTTTTACTCTGACAGTGCCAAGGTCTGTAATCAGCCCTTCATGTAGAAATATCCATGGCGCAGCATTTGAAACCATTGGCCCTTTGCAAATATTAAGCTAATCAAACAACTCTGCTGCGTAGCTTTCGCATTTCTGACATCCATGCACTGCACAGCATGTTAAACAGAGCATCATTCAACGGGCCAAACTATCAACTGATATTGCAGGGCAACTTTGCATATGTCTTAATCGAGGATGGGGTTTTCGCTCCCAAATTCTTACGACCTAAAAAAGATGATCTCCATTGTCTCAATAGACCCCGATAGCTCGCACTGACAGGTCTGCGTCGTGGTCACGTCCGAAGGCAACAACAGCAATACTGCGCAAATCTGAAATCTTGAAGGACTGGCGCAAAAGTTTACCGTAAGGCGCGAAAGCCTCGAACGGAACGCGCACCTCCTGCCATGTTTCAGATGTCTCAAATTTGGCCTGATACAATTGCCAAGGCAAGACAGTCCAATTTGTTCTGAGGTGTAGGTAGTATGGTTGGGCGTTGCCGCGCACAGTCAAAACGATACCTTGCGCTGTGTCAGACAATGGCACGTCTAGATCTGTACGGGCCTGAATAAAACCGCCTCGATTGGCCGTGCTAACGTGGCCAGTCAAACGCAAGACTGGCTGATTATCAAGCGTCACGAATGCCACCTTGCCTTCTGATACGCCACCCATGACCTGGTCGCTGAAGTAATCCCAACGGGCGGGATCAGATAATGAAAATTCACTCATGATACCCTCAGCAAAGCTAGGTGTGGGACAAAACAGGGCTGCAACCAGCACCAGCCCGCGTAAATTCAGTAAGCGCATGTGTTACTCCTTGGACAATCCAGATGTGGTAAGCCCACGTGGAAAATACAACAGTTGTGGACAGTTTGCTGCAGTTGGATCCTAAAGGGAGCAACAGTACCACCTTACTTTTAGCCTAGAGGCGGTTGCATTGAGCTGCAGTGACGGATAAAAAAAGTCATTAGACGTCGACCGCGATGTGTTAAAAACTACCTGACCAGAACAGAAGCCGCGACCTTGGCTATCTTGCGGCGAGGGACTAACTGAACAGAATGAATTCCACACAACAAAAAAACCAGCAACAACTTCGCCAGTCGCCGCCGACCGGAGCGCCTATGTTCCTTTGGGTGATTGTAGGTGTCATGGCATCGATCGAACTGGTGTTGAGCCTTTCCTCGTCCGGCATAGTTGGAACAGATAACTTACGCTGGCCAGCCTTCATGCTTGGAGCATTCTGGCAGCCGGTCTTATCAGGCGTTCTGCAGCCGATTTACCCAGGTCAGACAGTTCTGATGTTCATTACACACGCCTTTCTGCACGGCGGGTTTATGCATCTAGCGATGAACAGTGTCATCCTGTTGTCGCTGGGAAAGTTCATCTCAATCCATATTGGGGCCGCCAAAACGGTATTGGTGTTGTTTCTCTCGGCTGTAGGGGGCGCAGCATTTTACGGACTGATATCTTCCAGTAGTGCACCGATGATCGGAGCGTCCGGGGCGGTATTTGGGCTAATAGGGCTCTGGCAGGCTATGGATTACCGTATGAGGAGGCGATCGAAACTCCCGGTCCAGCCTGTCGTAATGACCTTTCTGGGACTGGTTGTGTCCAACATCTTAATTTTCGTGCTGCTGTCGGGTGGTCTCGCATGGGAAGCGCATCTTGGCGGTTGGATCGTCGGCTGGATTTCTGGGCAAAGTTTCGTGCGACGCTGAGAGCTGTACGTGTAAGCATGTTGCCGCTGTAGCCGTTGATGTATCACACAGGAGATTCGCTCACGAACATGTTGATGTTAAAAGGTTTATTGCTGCTGTCAGACAAATGCGAACCAGTCTCATTTTTCATCAACCTAAATCTGTGAGGCTATGCCAAGACCGCGCTACTCGGTAAGAGCGGCTGCTCAGTTCAACTTGAAATTTGATCGGCTGTAAAGGTGGCGCTCCACGTTGAAGTGATTGTAGGCTTAAGCGTGTACGGCGACGAATTTCTGCAAACTTCCCATCCACCTAAATCGAAGCATAGCCCACTCTCTTCGTCTCAATGGCTCATGTGAATTCTCAGCTCGATTTTTAAGCCAGCGCCCAGTTTCTTACTAAAGTCCTTCATCACTGCACCCCAAGAACGTAGCTTGTCGGTAACGAATGTATATTTGCGACTATGGAGTTTTATGATTTTTCTGAGGAATTTCAATTCTGCCTTGCGACCCCGGCGCTTTGTAACAAAGCTTTCAAGTGCTTCCCATTCGTAATCAACAGCCCGCCAAAGGTAACGCCTCTCGCCGTTGATTTTCACAAAAACTTCGTCCAAGTGCCACTTCCAATTTTAATATGCGCGCATCTGGCTGACCTTTTCCTGCAGATATCAGCGGCAAACATCGGGCCAAATCTGTTCCACCAAAACTGGACATTTTTGTGACTGATTTCGATACCTCGCTCGTGCATCAGATTTTCGATATTACGAGGCAAAAACGGGGACCGGACATACATCATCACGGCCAGACGGATGATCTCAGGGCTCGTCTTGAAGTAGCGAAAAGGGCTGCGTGCTATTATACCACGACGCTAGTTGCTGCCCTGCCCACCTCAATAAGTTTTACTATGACAGTGCCAGGGTCTGCAATCGGCCCTTCATATAGAAATGTGCATAGCGCAGCACTTGTTACAATCAGCCCTTGGTCTCGAATGACACTCACAGCTCTGAACTGCCGTTCACGTCCACTTCAGGAAACTGCGGTGCTGCACGTCGAACCAGACTTTCGTGCATTTTGCAGTATTTTTGCTTGCTGAAACGTCGGTGAGCGGACTTAGCGGCCGAACCTACTGTCATTTATAATTTTCTAAAGCGCAGCATTCCAGCTATGAGCGGTCCCGAGGAAGCGTCTGACGGATGGTTGATCCCATCATACACCACAACTTCCTTGAAGTCGAACGGGCTTACGCCTTCAAGGCACGATACATTGATACCATACTGGTTCGGGTTAGAACGGCGTTGATGATGTGTATAAATTCCGCAGACTGAGCAGAAGAAGTGTTTTGCCGTTTTTGTGTTGAATTGGTAGAGGGTTAGGCAGCTTTCCCCTTTCAAAAAGTGGATTCCGTCCAGTTGGGCAGAGGCCGCGATTGCTCCTCTCATGCTACAATAGGAACATGAACAACGGCGAATTGTATTCAGTTCATCAGTAAGCTGAACCTCAAATTGTACTGACGCACAGTGGCAGGATGCTAAGTGATTTGTAGTTCTACTTTCCATGTCAATAAAACCTCTTTTCCCAGTTCCAGCCAACTATCAAAACAGTGTGAAATGGGCTCGAAGCCGACATCTAATGCAGCGCAGCATTTCATGATATGACAAAGTGTCAATCTCGGGTTGTCGATATAGGAGGACATAGCGGATGGAATTAACTGTCATGCAAAAACCAAACTTACCAGCCATTAGCGCACTTCGCCCCACTTAGAAGCAGAGAAACATAAAGCTTTAACTGTTGAAGAGTTCAACCTGTTATATGTTGCCGCAACCCGCGCTAAGGTTCATCTACGAAATCATGAAAATATATTTAATCCACCTGAGAAAATTCTATCGGGTGCTGATCATCTGGTTGATATGGCTGCCCAGGAAGAACGTAGCTATATCAGGTATTAAACTGGGATCTTAAGTTTTTTAACCAGCCATCTGCGGAGTTTGGGTGTGTTACGCTCATCCAAGACAACCCCATAAAACGGCCACCATCTGCGATGGTTTTAATCACATCGAAAGATGTCCATCGTTTATGGTGGTGGCCACTAATATTGGTGTCACTGGCAGGTGATTTAGTATACTTAAAAATCATGCAAAGAGATCCAGTCACTCTACTGATAGCGAACAAACTCAAGTAACTCATGGATTAGAACGAGGTTTACGCAATCGCTTTGGCTGAGAAGTCCGGGCTGCATCGCACTGCGATTTATGACATCATGCCAGAACGCAGCAAAAGCCCCAAGATTAGGACCGTCGCAAAAACAGCTAATGGCTTGAATGTTCCCTTTTCGAATTTGTTCCTCACTGTTGATCAGGTTAAGGGTCAGGCTGAAATGACGCAGCTTTTTGCTTCTTTGGATAATGGCGAACAACAGAATCTATTGCAGATAGCGAAAGCTTGGTCTGAAAATGCCTAACCATCGCTTTAAGGTGGCGGTAACTAACTGCCCACGCGTTAGCCCGCAATCCTGATAGTCTGACGACATGCAGCGCCGCGCGAGTGACTGTGCTTTGGCGATCTCTTTGCGGGTCATGCTTTGTTTAATTTTATCAAGAAGCTCTGAGGCGATGGCCTCCCCGTTTGCGCCACTGATGTTGTACCACATGTGTGCGATAACAGCGTCCTGTATCACACTAATGCCGTTGGCATACATGAGACCAAGTCTGTATTGTGAAAAGGAATCTCCCTGCTCTGCAGCCTTGCGATACCAGCTCATCGCTTCTGCATCATCTTGAAGCACACCGTTGCCGGCAACGTACATGTAGGCGAGGGCGGATTGAGATAATACATGACCTTGGTCCGCTGACAGTCGGTACCAGCCTAGCGCCTCTGCATAATCCTGAAACACACCGTCGCCGTTTGCATACATGAGGCCAAGGTTGAATTGCGCTGAGGCGTCCCCCTGCTCCGCTGAAAGCCGGTACCAGCTCACCGCATTTGCATAATCCTGAATAACACCGTTGCCGTTGGCATACATGAGGCCGAGGTTGGATTGCGCTATGGCATGACCCTGTTCAGCCAGTGGACGCAACTCCTGCAACGCTGTGGCATAATCGCCCACTGAGTAGTTAAAAATTCCCTTATCAAAATTCTGCGCAAGAGTAGGGCTGCCTAATTGCGTACAAAGCAAAAAGTATGCGGTTCTAAGTAATTTAGACATGTACAGGCCAACCTCATGTTTACGATTTAATCTGCCAGAGAGATCATTTGAATACATTAGTCATATAGGACTAAAGCACCTTCAGACGTCCTAAATGATGAAATGACTAAGGTATTTAGTGTGTTTAGATAAGTTTAAAACCAGCTGCCGAATTAAGAGTCCCTTGCCCATTCTCGATCTGTGATTGAACTTATTCACTCCGGGTCGTTCGCAAAGAAATTCCAAGCTTGTGCACATTCGTCGAGTATTTCGTCATAGGTGTCGAAGGCCGTGATTGTGAGTTTATTGGCTCGCAGATAAACCCAGACGTTTTCCATGGGGTTCAGTTCTGGTGAATACGGTGGCAGTTTAACGAGCGTGATTTTATCTGGCACCAATAAACATTTTGCGCCATGCCACCCCCTCCCCATCAACAAGGCATGTGAGCCGGGTGCGACAACTTTTGCGATCTCATCAAGATGCAGCCCCATAGCCCCAGCGTTGACGTAGGGCAGGACGAGATCTGCAGCGGTGACACGTGCGGGACAAGCGGCACCAAAAATATAACTCCATTTGTAGCGTATATCACGGGGTGCGCGCGGGCGAGTTCCACACTTGGCTCATTTACGGGTGAGTGTTCCTTGTTGCCCGACGCGAGCTTCATCTTGGAACCATACCTCAAGAGGCTTTTCCTTTGCATATTCTGGCAGAGTATCGTTTATGAGGTAAAGTTTTAAAAATATGCTGTGCTTCGCAATCATTTTTCGGATGCTCTGGACGAACAGACAGGCGGCGAAAGCCATGCTTGGTTAAGTATTTTCCAATCGTAAGCACATGCAGTTTCACGTCAAACTCCTTGTCAACACGAACCTGGAAGTCGACATAACGCCATCGTACTACACCATCTTTTACTGGGTCGGGCTTGGCCTCCACCCAAGCCACAAAATGCGCCTGTTGCCTGGGCGACAACCGTGGTTTTGCCCCCTTGCCACTCCGATCCGATAACCCCTCAATGCCTTCTGCGTTAAAGCGATGCGCCCAATCCCGAGGTGTTTGTCGATCCATACCACTGCTACGGGCAGCCGTTTCACGATCCACCCCATCAAGCACCTGCGCTATGGCCAGTAGTCGCCGTACAACCCCCGCTCATCCTTGGTTCACTTTGCCGCACAGCGCAAATCTTTTGCAGACATATCCAAGCGCATAATTTTTATGGCTTCACCCATGAGCACCTCCCAATCTATGGAGGGTATTGATTCAGAGTTTATTAAAAAAACCAAAAAATGAATCAGATATTCTGACCGCTGGTATAAGACCCCAACTTATCATCGAACTCAAATAAGTGAGCTTACGGCTCAAATCAGACCTATAGCCATCCTTTGTGATGCTGCGGTGCGGCCCGCCAAAGAAGACATTCACTGTGAGCGCAAGATCAATCACTGGCGGATACACGAAATTCTGACTACGCAACCTTGCGATGTACGACCGCCAAGCAAGGCTTAGCGGCAACCAAGGCCCTGTATTGTTACAGGCTGCAGAGAGAGTACACTCTCATCGTAATTCCTGACATCCCGAACTAACCCATTGTTGCTCATGCGAGTCCTCCCAGTTAATTGTTCTCGTAAACCAATATAGGGGGCTTAAATTATGCAAAGCAGGCAGCTTGGACGCGACGGACCAATGATCCACCCAATTGGATTCGGTGCTATGTCATTCTCTGATTTTTACGGGGCGACTGACGAGCTCGAAAGCCACGCGATTTTGGACATGGCATTGGACGCCGGCGTCACCCATATCGACACTTCCAACGTCTACGGAATGGGCCAATCTGAAGCTGTCATCGGCAGCTATCTGAAGGCCAACCGACAAGCGCGCGACCACTTTTCCATCGCGACCAAGGGCGGAATCACACGGAACCCAAACGGTCCAGGCAATATCTTCAACAATTCTCTTGAACATTTGCAAACCGAACTCGACAACAGCTTGAAACGTTTGGGTGTTGAGGCGGTTGATCTTTATTACCTGCATCGCCGCGACGTAAATGTTCCTATCGAAGAGGTAACCGAGACGCTTGCCGCACTCGTCAAATCTGGTAAAGCCAAAGCCATCGGTTTCTCCGAAATCGCACCTACGACGCTGCGCCGCGCCATTGCAGTACATCCAGTGGCTGCTGTGCAGTCCGAATACTCGCTTTCCACCCGGTCTCCCGAATTGGGTCTGTTGCAAACGTGCGCCGAACTTGGCGTTGCCGTGATCGCTTTCTCGCCCGTAGGTCGCTCAATGCTGACTGATGCTCCAATTAGCATCGAGGCCGTGCAAGACCTCCCCTTCCTCAAAAATAATCCTCGCTTCATGACGCCCAATTACGACGCCAACCTCGCCGCCACATCCTCGTTCCGGGAGCTGGCGGCCGACATGGGAATATCGGCTGCTGGGTTGGCTATCGCATGGATCCTTGCGCAGGGTGATCACGTCATCCCCATTCCGGGCACGCGTTCTGTCGCGCATTTCGCCGAAGTATTACAAGCCACCAATTGCGTTTTGACGTCTGACGACCTTCAAGCTATTGAAGCCACTCTACCGATCGGCTGGGCTCACGGTGACCGCTATTCTGTTTCCCAATGGATCGGGCCAGAAAAATATTGCTGAGCTCAAGAAACGGATTGCAGCATTTGCGTTCTGACTGCTGGTATTGAGCTCACTGCCGATTTTAGATGCGCCAACGCATAAGCCCCATTGAAAGTCCAGACGTCGACACTCACGGCCCTTAGCGGACTTTGGCCACTCTCACAGAATGCTGCAGTGCTACACGTCGAAGCTGCAGTTCGTGCATGCGCAGCATTTTGTTGGTCAAAGTGTCGACCGCCGGAAAAAGTACCATCTCGCTGCAAATACATTAAGGACCGCTCGTCTTAACTTTGCGGACATTCACAATAGATCGCATATGATTAAAGGCTAAGACTCCGTTTCGAAGAGACCGTATTCCGTTCCTAGATGGGCACGAACAAAAATTACACAGCCATAGTGACTGTGTTCTCCGGTTTTTTCGAGTTCCTATAGTGTACGATTTCTTTTTCTTGTCCAGTTTGCTCACAGACAGTACGCGAATGAAGAAAAACCGCATCCACCGAGATTAAAGGCAGTAGAATGGAAAAACCGGCTGTCCGACACTCACCAGCAGCAAAAACCACCATCGACCAGAAGGTTGACGCCTGTGCAATACGAGGCCGCATCGGACAAGAGAAACACCGCAGGCCCAACCATTTCGTCCACATCAGCCATCCGCTGCATTGGTGTCTGGTGCTCAAACTCTTTTGTTTGATGCACCATCTCAGGACGGGTGTTCATTGGCGTTGCGGTATAACCAGGCGAGATTGAATTGACCCGGATGCCGCGGTCCACCCACTCCATCGCCATGGATTTCGACATATGAATGACGCCTGCCTTGGACGCGTTGTAGTGCACTTGGTTTAGCCCACGGTTAACGATCACGCCTGACATAGAGGCGATGTTGACGACGGACCCGCCCAGCCCATGGGCCAGCATTGCCCGGCCTTCGGCCTGACAGGACAGCCAAACGCCTTTCATATTAATGTCCATGAGCGTTTGATACTGTTCTTCGCTTATATCCTCGCAGGGATTGGCATTGGCAATCCCTGCGGCGTTGAGCGCCAAGCGCAGTGGCCCAAGATCCGCCTCGGTGCGGGCAACGGCGTCGGCCAATGCAGCGGCAGATGTGACATCAACCACCATATGGAGCGACCTGCGCCCAGTCTGGGCAATGCACTCTGCTGTTTCCGCCAGACCACCGTCTGTACGGCGGTCTACCAAGGCCACATCTGCCCCGCATTGCGCCAAGCCGATGGCGATCCGCTGGCCGATTCCGCTGCCTGCGCCGGTGACCATGGCGGTGCGCCCCAATAGATTAAATAGCGCGGGTGTGTTCAGGGAGAGTACGGACATAAGTAGCTCCTTTAGGATGATGTATTAAGCGCCTCAAAGTGTTGCCAATTCCATTATAGACACGTCGTTTGCCTCTTCACTAGAAAGGATGCCGGATTGCTTACCCTGCGCCATGACCATGACACGGTTGGAGACGCCCAAGACCTCTTCAAGATCGGAGCTGACGACGATAACAGAAACACCTTCTTCGGCCAGAGCAACGATGATGTCATAGATCGAAGACCGTGCACCCACGTCGATACCACGCGTTGGCTCATCCAGAACCACCACACGCGGATTGCGCGCAAGCCATTTGGCAATCACGATTTTCTGTTGATTTCCGCCTGACATCTCGTCAGCATTCTGATGGCCTGCCCCCTTGATCCCAAATTTCGAGATGCACTCGTCGGCAAAGCTCTTGATTTTGCGCGCGGTGATCCATCCCGAAGGGGCCACCTCATTCATATTGGCATAGGCGATGTTTTCGGCAATTGAATGTTGCAGCACTAGACCTTGAAGTTTTCGATCCTCTGGAACGAGAACGATCCCATTGCGAATGGCATCTTGCGGTCTACGCGGCGTGATCTCTTGGCCGTCCAGCAACACCTGACCGCTAGCAATTGGATCAATACCGGTGATTGCGCGCACTAACTCGGTCCTTCCTGCGCCGACAAGGCCGCCAATGCCAAAAATCTCACCCTTGCCAACTTTAAAATTCACGCCCGAGAAGTGACCAAGGCCAGATTTCAGATTCTTGACCTCCAATAGTGTTTCGTCCTGCGGTGTGGGAATGGCTGGGAACATCCGGTCCAAACTACGCCCCACCATTGCTTCAACGATGGTGCGGACAGGCACGTCGGCGCTCTCGAATTCTTGCACTTTATCACCGTCACGCATAACGATAACGCGATCTGCGATGCGTTTAATTTCTTCTAAACGATGAGAAATGTAGACGACTCCGACACCATCCTCTTTCAAACGTTCGATCTGTTCGAAAAGCTTGGTGGTTTCATCGCCACCAAGGGCCGCGGTGGGTTCATCTAGGATCAAAAGGCGCGCCTTGAGCGTCAACGCCTTAGCAATCTCAATCAACTGTTGGTTGGCAGTGGACAGCCCAGCCACAAGCCGGCGCGGAGAGATGTCCAGACCAAGCCGTTGCAAACCTGCTTCGGCTAGCTCTTCCATCAACTTGCGGTCCACGATGCCCGCGCGAGTTGGATAACGCCCAACAAAAATATTCTCAGCGATTGACAGGTGCGGCAACAATAACAATTCCTGATGTATCATGCCAACTCCGCTGTCCAACGCCTCACGGGGTGTGGCGGGCGCATAGAGTGCGCCCTGCCAGGTCATTTCGCCGGACGAAGGGCGTACCGTACCGGAGATGATGTTTGATGCTGTAGATTTTCCGGCACCATTTTCGCCAAGCAATGCCACGACTTCGCCAGCATTAACGTCCAGATCGATGCCATGCAGTACTTCAATTGGTCCGTAGGACTTTTTGATTTTGCGCAATGACAGGATAGGCGCCTTACCTTTAAGTGTCATGGTGTAGCCTTTTGTTTCATGGTGCCGGCCTGTGGGGCTTAAGGGTGTTTCTCAACGAACCTTGCAGCGTCGTCACAGGTTGTCAGGACAGCATTCGGGATCTGGCGCGCTGGCACAGACGCCCCGTTTGCAACTGCGATAGCAGAATTCACGGCCAAAACGCCCATGGCTTGTGTGCTTTGCGTCGCGGTCACAATAAACGGTGTGTCACAGGCAACCAAAGATTCCAAGGCAGCGCCATCGCCGTCATAACCGCCAATGATAACCTGATCTGCCATTCCGGCCACTTCAACTGCCTTGGCAGCACCCATGGCAAGACCGTCAGCCTGACCAAAAATTATCGAGATGTCAGGATTTGCTTGCAGCATGTTCTGCGCGATGTTGAAGCCTTCGTCAGGGGACCACTGCTGGCTCCACTGCTGGGCAACAAGCTCAACTCCTGGGTTTTCATCGATAGCCATTTTACAGCCTTCAAAGCGCTGAACTTCAGGTGTCGTACCTTTTTGGCCGTGGATCACGGCCATTTTGCCTTCGCCGCCGGCAAGACCTATGATGTGGTCGCAAACCTGATAAGCAGACAAAACGTTTTCACCATAAATCACTGTGTCGCCTGGCTCACCATCTGGTTCGCGGTCAACGTTGATGACTGGGATGCCTGCTGCACGGGCCAGACGTGTTGGAACAGCAGCAGCAGCAGCACCGGCTGGGATGTAGATGAAGGCATCAATGCCTTGCGTGATTAAATCCTGAACTTGGCTAACCTGTGTAGCCGTGTCATTCTTAGCGTCAACAACGATGACTTCGATACCCAGTTTCGCGGCATAACCTTCAACACCCAGTTTTATCTGGTTGAAAAAGTCAGCTTGCAGGTTTGGAACCGCTAGGCCAATCCTCGAGATGCCGCCAACACCTTCGGCAGTGGCCGCGGTGCTGAGTGCCGCAACCGCTGTTGCAGCTAATAGACTCTTGATAGTTTTTTTCATAGTTTTCTCCTCCTTGGTGGTTGGTCCTACCCATTTTGGTTGGGACCACTTGTAGTCCGCTCCCACGGACCATCTTGTTTGAGGTGCGCCGTGAAGATGGCACCCCGAATGGTTAAGCTTTTCGGTGCTTGAACGTTTCAGCCGCCACCGCGAGCACGATAACAAGACCTATGATGACGGCCTGCAAAAAGGGTGAAACGCTCAGCAAATTGAGCCCGTTACGCAGCACGCCGATGATCAGTACGCCAATGAGTGTACCCACAACACCACCAGTGCCTCCCGAAAGGCTGGTGCCGCCGATGACGACTGCGGCGATTGCATCAAGCTCGTAAGCGACGCCAGAACTGGGTTGCACAGAGTCAAGTCGTGCAGCCAAAAGGATACCCGCAAGCCCTGAAAGCATGGCACAGACAGTGTAGACCATCACAGTTGCCAATTTTACGTTAATTCCTGCCAGACGCGCCACTTCTGGATTGCCACCAATAGCAAACAGCGAACGCCCCTCTTCGCGAAAGCGTAAAAACATGATGGCCACAACAAAGACCACCAGCATTACTGCCACAGTCATTGTCAGGAAGCCAAATTGCCGAATGATTGCGCCCAAATTAAACCAGGACGGAAAGCCGATAATTTGAGAGCCGTTGGTGATCATATTGGCAACGCCACGCGCAATCGACATCATGGCCAAAGTGGCAATAAAGGCCGGCACCTTGAATTCCGTGATTAAAAGACCTGAAATCATCCCGCAGAGTGCTGCGGCCACCAAAGCGCCACTAACTGCAACGCCCATTGGCATTCCAGCCTCTACATTCAGATAACCCAGCACCATCATCGCCAGCGCCAAAATAGAGCCAACTGACAAATCAATCCCACCAATCAAAATAACAAATGTCATACCCACTGCCATGATCCCTAGCACAGTGATCTGGTCAGCAATGTTGAGGAAATTACGGAACGAAAAAAACGAATCTGTTGCAATCGACAAATAAACGCAGAGTAGGATGAGTCCAATCAAGGGGCCAGTTGCCCCACTAAGCGAAAAGAACTGTGATAGCTTAGCCTTTACGTCCGAACCGGATGTAGCTGAGATAGTCATTCGAACTTCCTTTGCGCATAATTATGCAGACTTGATCAAAAATACTTAAATTAAGTAACCAGTCCTGTCAACACTAACGCGCTAATGGTAAGTTAGGGTAGAGTCATACAATAAAAATATATATGCTTTTGTTCTTTTCGTAGAGCCCTAGCAAAAAGATCAGAATAACTTGACACATCCACACCTGCATGTTCTTTTACATATGAATATTTATACAGGACAAAACATGCATCCCTCTGAACTCCGCGCACTCGCCACCCGAATACGACGCCGTGATGTCCAGGCTGTCTTTGAAGCGGGTGCAGGGCATATTGGTGGCGAAATGTCTGTTATCGACCTACTTACCGCACTCTATTTTAACGTGATGTCAGTCAATCCAGATGCACCGCTTGACCCCAATCGTGACCGCTTCGTTCTTAGCAAAGGGCACACGGCGCTCGCGCTTTACATCGTTTTGTCAGAAAAAGGATTTATCCCGAAAGAGGAAATCGCGAGCTTCCTCAAGCCTTATTCCCGCCTCAACGGGCACCCTACTCGCACCAAAGTGCCCGGAGTTGAAACCAATACAGGACCTTTGGGACATGGGCTGCCCATTGCAGTTGGCATGGCCAAGGCTGCGCAATTGGACGGTGACGCATGGCGCACCTTTGTGATTACGGGCGATGGTGAAATGCAGGAAGGCTCAAACTGGGAGGCCATCATGGCCGCAGCCCAGTTCAAACTCGACAACCTCACGCTGATTATTGACCACAACCGCATTCAACAGGGTGCACGCCTTGTTGATACCAACGACGTCGCTCCCTTGCGCCCCAAACTTGAAGCCTTTGGTTGGAACGTGTTGGAAATAGACGGCCATAACATGGATCAGATCCTTACGGCTTTGGCCACAGACAAAATCATGAAAGGGAAGCCTACCTGCATCGTAGCCAATACCAACAAAGGACACGGCATTTCGTTCATGTCCAACAATGTCGCGTGGCACCACAAGGTTCCAAATGAAGAGCAATACAAACAGGCCATGGCCGAACTTGAGAAGGCCGCACAATGAATGCTCCATATGAAGCTGCTAAGTTGCATGACTGCCGCGATTCCTTTGTCGGGACACTGGAAGTATTGGCCGCCGAAAACTCTGACATCGTCGCTGTGGTCAACGACTCCGTTGGCTCGTCCAAGCTGGGCGGCTTTCGCGACAAGTTCCCTGAACGTCTAATTAATGTCGGTATCGCTGAACAGAACATGGTGGGCGTCGGGGCCGGATTGGCCAACGGAGGGAAAATTCCTTTTGTATGTGCTGCTTCTCCTTTCTTGACCGGCCGCGCTCTTGAGCAGATTAAGGCTGATGTGGCCTATACCGAGACCAATGTGAAACTGGTCGGAATTAGCTCCGGAATGGCTTATGGGGAGCTAGGAGCCACACATCACTCGATCGAAGACTTCGCTTGGATTCGTGCGTTACCAAATGTGCCGGTGATTGCTCCTGCAGATCGAATCGAAACGGCAGCTGCGATCAATTGGGCCGCCAAACATCAAGGCGGATGCTTCTTGCGCCTAAGCCGAGTCGGGGTGCCTGACCTTTTGCCAGAAGATCACATTTTTGAGCTGGGTCGTGCGAATATGTTGCAGGATGGCTCAGACGTGACAATCATCGCCAACGGTGTGCTGACACATCGGGCGATGTGCGCTGCGGTACTGCTCGCCGATCGGGGTATCTCTGCGCGCGTGCTCAACATGGCTTCAGTCCGACCCATCGACACCGATGCTATTATCGCGTCGACCAGGGACACCGGTGCCATCCTCACCTGCGAAGAACACACGATTTTTGGTGGTCTTGGCAGTGCTGTGGCCGAAGTAGTCGTGGATCACAGTCCAGTCCCTATGACGCGCCTCGGTGTTCCGGGCGTCTTCGCCCCCACTGGACCGGCGAATTTCTTACTTGATGAATTCGGTATGTCAGCCGACGGTATCGCAAACAGCGCTGCCGAACTGATCAAGCGAAAGGGATAAGCGTGACAGAAAAAGTCATCTTGGCGATTGATGAGGGCACGACCAATTCCAAGGCCGTGCTTGTGGATCAGGCCGGGGGAATTATCGCCAGTGGTTCAGCCCTTGTTCCTATCACGTACCCGCAATCGGGCTGGGTGCAACAGGATGCAAATGAAATCTGGGAGGCCACAAAAGATGCAATCAACAACTGCCTTCAAAAAGCCCCTGATGTTAAAATCACAGCCATAGGTATTTCCAACCAGCGTGAATCTATTCTAATCTGGAATCGCAAAACGAGCGAACCGCTTGGCCCTGTAATCACATGGCAGTGCCGACGGACCACTGCAGCCTGTGACGCGTTCAAACAAGCGGGCCATGAACCGGAAGTTATCGCTAAAACCGGACTACCCCTCGATCCGATGTTTCCCCCCACCAAAGTGGCATGGCTTATAGAAAATCATGCTGGCGGCGCGCACGATATCTGTATCGGAACCGTGGACAGTTGGCTGATCTGGAAATTCTCAGGCGGTACGGCGCATGCAACCGACCAATCGAATGCGGCGCGCACTCAGTTGTTCAATCTGGCCGCAGGCAAATGGGACGCTGAGCTTTGCGCACTCTTTGGTGTGCGTATCACCGACCTCCCTGAGGTGTGCGACTCGTCGCATATCTTCGGCGAAACCCAGGATACCGGCGTTTTGCCAAATGGCATCCCTATTGCCTCGGCCATTGGTGATTCCCACGCGGCCTTATTCGCTCATGGCGCGTTTAGGCGCGGCGACAGCAAGATCACTTTTGGCACTGGATCTTCGTTGATGACAACGGTTCCCAAATTTATCACACCACCTGAGGGGATCACAACAACCATCGCTTGGTCACTAAACGGCCAGCCGACCTTTGCGTTTGAGGGCAACATCCTTGTCAGCGCCGCTATCCTTCCTTGGACCGCCAAGATGCTGGGCCTAACAGACGTCGCAGCCTTGCTTGATCTGGCACAAACGGTCGAGGACGCAGGCGGCGTTAGTCTGGTCCCAGCTCATGTTGGCCTTGGCTCACCTCATTGGGACAGTCATGCACGTGGGCTGATGTCGGGCCTGTCGTTCAACTCTGAACCGGCCCATATAGCTCATGCGGCTGCGGACAGCCTCGCTCACCAGGTGGCTGATATTTATGAGATCATGACACGCGCGGGATCGGAAATGGGGTGCCTCTTTGTCGATGGTGGTCCAAGCAACAATCCCTTCCTTATGCAGCTCGTCGCCAACAGACTGTCCCATGCGGTCACCCTGTGCCGCAATTCCGAAGCATCAGCTATCGGTGCTGCGCATCTTGCGGGCTTGGCGACGGGTTTCTGGCCGGACCTTGACGCTTTATTGGCCTTGGCCGCGCATGTTACGTCACAACAACCAAAAGAGACTGAGGATCACACACAAGCAGCGCGCGCGACATGGCGTGAGGCCATTGCACGCACCACACTTCGCATATAGTGAATAAATATTCACACAAAATCGGAAGCGCCCAGCATGTCCCGCCTCAATGAACTCAGAATGATCGCGCGAGTCGCACAAATGTATCATGTTGAAAACCAACGTCAGGCAGACATCGCCCGACATCTGCGTATGTCTCAGGCGACTGTTTCGCGCATGCTTAAACGGGCGCAGGAAGAAGAGATTGTGCGCACAACGGTGGTATCTCCTTCCGGCACTTATGCTGATCTTGAGACGGACTTACGCAACAAATACGGCATCTCCGAAGCGATCATTGTGGAATGCTCCGAAGACCGCGACGGTCCGATCATGGCTCGTATCGGCGAAGCTGCAGCGCATTTTCTTGAGGCCACTTTGCAAGCGGGTGAAGTCATTGGCGTATCCAGTTGGTCCGAGACCATCCTGAAAATGGTCAATAATATTCACCCTATGAAATCAGGTCTGGGGAAAAAGGTTGTCCAGACATTTGGTGGAATGGGTGATCCGACCGTTCAGACCCACGCAAATCAGCTGACGACGCGGCTCGCCAAGCTGACAGGTGGCGAGGCCCATTTACTGAGCGCCCCGGGTGTTGCGCAATCGCGTGAGGCCAAACTTGTTCTACTTAGCGACACATATGTGCGCGAGACGATGGAACTTTTCAGCAAGATAACACTAGCAATTGTTGGCATCGGTGCATTGGAGCCTTCAAGCATGCTGGCGCGTAGTGGCAATGTCTTTACCTCCCGCGAAATTTCCGAAGTCAAAGATGCAGGCGGTGTCGGTGACATCAGCTTGCGCTTTTTCAACAAAGAAGGGAGGCCTGTCAAAACCCCCATGGATGACCGTGTCATTGGCATGAGCTTCGACGAGCTTACGAAGATCGACCGCGTCATCGCACTTGCAGGCGGAAAATCCAAAACATCCGCCATCATAGGCGCACTGAACACTGGCGTGATTGACCTGTTGATCACCGACAAATTCACAGCTGAGCGCCTGCTTTTACCGGACCCAAACATTACAAATGCGGAGTAGAATACATGAACCGATTTTCAGGTAAGACCGTCGTCATCACAGGTGGCAACAAGGGCATAGGTTACTCAATGGCCGAACGCTTTGCCTCCGAGGGTGCAAACCTTATAATCGCATCGATCGAAGAGCAAGTTCACGAAGCCGCTGCGGCCATCTGCAGCACCGGTGCAAGTGCAAAAAGTTTCGTTTGTGATGTCGCAAACGCGGAACAGGTCAAAGCCCTTTATGCATTTACAGTGGCTGAATTCGGCGGGGTGGATGTTTCAGTCCAGAACGCAGGCATCATCACCATCGCCAAAATCGAAGACCTAACCGAAAAAGAATGGGATGCGACGATGGATGTGAACACCAAAGGTGTGTTCCTATGCTGCCAAGAAGCAATCCGCCATATGCGGGTCTCTGGCAAAGGTGGCCGCCTAATTAACACAGCATCAGGCCAAGCCCGTGATGGGTTCATCTATACGCCCCATTACGCCGCTTCTAAATTTGGCGTCATGGGCCTAACCCAAAGCCTTGCCAAAGAAGTTGCGCTGGACGACATCACCGTCAACGCCATTTGCCCCGGTATCATCGCGACCGACATGTGGAACTATAACGACCGCGTCTGGGGCAAGATGCTGGGTGATTTCGGCCCCGGTGAGTTAATGGAAAGCTGGGTGCAAAACATACCGATGAAACGCGCTGGCAAAGGGCATGATGTGGCGGGGCTTGTTGCCTTTCTCGCCAGTAATGATGCATCATATATCACTGGCCAAACAATTAACGTCGATGGTGGTTTGATCATGTCGTGATCTGTTGCCAGGCGATAGTTCGCCCGGCAACAGATCACGATCAAGCCAAGGCCCGCGCAGCCAGAGTTGTCATGTTGTCTTAGGTATGCAGAGTTGCGATGGCAGCATCTGCGGCTTTGGGCCCCTTCTTGATAAAGTGCTCAGCAAAGAAGATCTGGTGTTCGGTCGTCGACTGTAAATGATGAGGCGTAAGAGAAACTGACAACACCGGCACACTGGTTTTCATGCCAGCTTCCATCAAGCTCGTCACCACCGCTTGTGCCACAAAATCATAGCGGTAGATTCCACCATTCACGACAAGGGCAGCCGCGGCAATCGCATCATAATTGCCAGTTTCGGCCATCTTTTGTGCCAACAGCGGCAATTCGAATGCGCCTGGGACGTCAAAAACATCCAAATGCGCATCCACCCACAGTTCATCGAGTCTTTGTCGAAAACAGAGCAGCGCAGAATCGACGATATCGGCATGCAATTGCGCCTTGAGGAAGGCCAGTCTTGGGGTTTTGTCATGGTAATGCAGCCAATGGCTGCGTTGTCGTGGCTTAGCAAATAACAAGTGAGAAAATTGTCTTGTGGTCAATCCTTAGGTTTCGTGCGAACAATTTCTTTAGTAATAGGGATGAATTCCGCGTCATCACCATCAGGCAACTTGAACGGGCCGTTTTCCCAATCACCGGCTTTCCAATCTTCTTTGGCTTGCTCGATCCGGTCCTTTGAGGACGATACGAAGTTCCACCATAGATAGCGCTTTTCGTTCATCGTGGCCCCACCAAGGGCCATCAGACGCGCACCTTGCGGACCAGCCTTCAATGAAATGCTGTCGCCAGGACGAAACACCATCATGCGACTGGCCTCAAACACGTCACCCGAAACCTCTACGCTGCCCTCGGTTACATAGACGCCACGATCCTCGTGGTTGTCGGGCATGGGAAAAGCCTTGCCAGCTTCCAGCACAACATCAAGGTAAAATGTTTCTGACTGCATCGTGACGGGGCTGACCTCGCCAAACGCATTGCCAAGGATCAACCGAGCGGTCATGCCAGTATCGGTGATGACGGGTAAGGCAGATTCTTTGTGGTGCTCGAAGCTCGGTTCCATTTCTTCTTTGTCTTCGGGCAGAGCGATCCATGTCTGGATGCCAAACAGCTTGTTACGCTTGGCACGAGTCTCGTCGCTGGTCCGCTCTGAGTGGGTGACGCCTTTGCCTGCGGTCATCCAGTTGACCTCACCAGGATAGATCATCTGATGCGTGCCAATGCTGTCGCGATGCTCAAACTCGCCGTTATAAAGATAAGTGACAGTCCCCAGGCCAATATGGGGGTGCGGGCGCACATCAATGCCGCCTTCATCAATGAACTCAGCCGGACCCATTTGATCAAAGAAGATGAACGGACCCACCATCTGCCGATCCGGCGACGGCAAGGCACGGCGCACATCAAAGCCACCGATATCGCGGGCACGTGGAATGATCAGCGTTTCGATACTATTTGTATCGGACGCAGGGCATTCGGGGTTTTGGATTGGGCTCCAGCTCATGACAGCTTTCCTTTATTGAAGAACGATACTGACGGCCTTGATGACCGTCAGTCGTGAGGGACTTAAGGTGCAAGGTCGAAAAATAAGAACTCGGCATCTTGGCCTTGGGCGAAGGTCAATGTGCCTGATCCGTCAATCGCCAAGCCGTCGCCTTTGCTCAAGACAACATCGTTCACGTGGACAGATCCGTCCGCAACCTGAACCCAACATTTACGACCCGCAGGCAAGTCGTGCGTAATGGTCTGATTGTCTTTAAGAGTGGCCGCATAAACACTGGCATCGGCCTGCGTTGTCATAGAGCCGTCGCGCCCATCTTTGGACAGGAACAACTTCAGCTTGCCGTCTTTATCAGCAGGCGTCAGGTCGATGGTGTCATAGGCTGGCTTGGTGTTCTCGACCTCGGGCAGTAACCAGACTTGCAGAAACCGCATTTCGTCTGTCTGTGATGGGTTGAACTCAGAGTGTGTCACACCCAAACCGGCGCTCATGTATTGCACACCACCCTCAGCCACGACCGAACCGTTGCCCATGCTATCTTTGTGCTCAAGCGCGCCGCCCAGAACATATGAGAAAATATCGGCATTTTTGTGGGGGTGTGCCCCGAAGCCTTTGCCACCATCAACAAGGTCGTCGTTGATAACAATTAGGTTGCCAAAGCCAAGGTGCTTGGGGTCATAATACTGACCAAAGCTAAAGCTATGGGCTGATTTGAGCCAACCAAAGTCAGCTTTTCCACGCTCGTTTGCAGGACGCTTGGTGAAACTAAGGGTGTCATGTGTCGTGATGTTTTGATGAAGTGTCATGCGATCATTCCTTATTAAAACGCAATCCAAAGACCAGCGCGTTAGGCTTTATTTGTAAGCGCAACAGTCATTTTTACCAGCTGCGATATTGTTTTTTTCAGCATTCCTGCGGGCCTTTCAGCGACCAGCGTGCCATCATCATCAAAGGCGTTGAATCCATCAGATACGGCGACTTGACCTGGTACAACTGTCACACCGATATTGCCTAACATCATCCGCAATGGCACGAGGCCACGCAGTCCACCCAAGGCACCGGGAGCCACTGAGCCAATTGCTGCAACCTTACCGTTAAATGCCCAAAGGCCTGGTTCGTTTTTGGTATGCGGGCGCGAAATCCAGTCCAGCGCGTTTTTCAGCAAGGCCGAAATCGAGCTGTTGTATTCAGGCGATGCGATGAAGAAGCCATCATGCTCAACAAACAACTGCTTTAGGCGTTTTGCACTCTCAGGCAGGCCTGTCGCAGCTTCGATATCGCCATTGTAAATCGGCATATCAAAATCTGAGATGTCGATCAAAGTGACTTCTGCGCCTGCTTCTTTTGCGGTAATCGCAGCCAAAGCAGCGAGCTGTTTATTGGTGGAGGCTTTGCGGGCACTTCCGGCGAACATAAGTAACTTTGTCATGGTTTTTGCTTTCTTTGTGCTGTTTGTGTTTTCAAATCAGGCCTTCAAAGCTGCGGGCAAGAGACCATCAACAATTGGGAGTTTGCGCAAGGCAAATGCACCGCCACCTTGAACGGTTATTGCGACGGCCAGTGTCACGAGCAGCAACGGAAATTCCCAACCACCATTTGGCGCGCTAAACAACCAGCCGTTCGCCGCGTGAACCCACACAGAGCCGATCAAAAGCGGCAAGGACAGCGCCGCGACAAGCCGTGAATAGAGGCCCAGAATAAGTGCCGTGCCGCCTGCAAATTCTGCAAAAATGGTCAGGTAGGCCGCAATGGCAGGCAGCCCTAGGGTGTCAAAATAGCCAACCGTGCCAGGGATTGTGAAAACGTAGACCTTCAAAAGACCGTGGGCCAAAAGGACAACGCCAAGGGAAACGCGGATGATAAATGCACCGTAGTTCAGTTCATTTTGCTGTGTCATGCTATCTCTCCAGATGTGTATTTGTTCTGGGACTGATATTGCATGTGGTAGTTTGGTTGATAATATGTCAAATTGGAAGGGAACTCATTCCATTTGGTTGATAGTAGGCATGGATCACATCTCTCGCGTTGGCGTGTTCATTGCCGTGGTGAAGGCCGCCAGTTTTGCTGGTGCTGCGCAGGCTTTGGGTATCACCAGCTCTGCGGTGTCTAAGCAGATCCAGAACCTTGAACAGGATTTGCAGGTCAAATTGCTAAACCGCACAACACGCAATGTGTCCCCAACCGAAGAAGGTGCGCTTTATTTCGAACGGGCTGCACGGGCGCTCGAAGACTTGAAAGAAGCTGAAGACCAAATCAACGAATTAAAATCACAGCCACGTGGTCCCTTGAAAGTGAGCCTTCCGCAAAGTTTGGGCATCAAATATTTTGGGAACGCCATTGCCTCTTTTGCGGCGAAATATCCCGAAGTCGAACTGGACGTGAGCCTTGATGATCGCCTGGTGGATGTCGCAGGCGAAGGGTTTGATTTGGTGGTGCGCATCGGGTCTTTAAAGGACACATCATTGATCGCGCGGCGCATGGCAGACTGTCCGTTTGTGATCTGTGCCAGCCCTGGGTATTTACAGAACAACGGAACGCCGCAAAGCCCTGACGATCTGACCAAGCACAATGTTCTTGCGTTCACGGGCAACCGGGGACCGCACGAATGGCGATACACCGATGTGGGCGGTCAAACCGGTCAGGTTGCGTTGAAGGGCAATTTCAAGGCGGACTCAGGCACCATTTTATGCCGCGCGGCATTGCAAGACGTGGGGATCGTTACCCTACCGATTTTTTACGTTTCAGAACATTTAGAAAGCCGACACCTGCAAATCGTCCTGCCCGATTTTGTAACATTTCCCAAACGTGAGATTTATGCCGTGTTTCCGCCAAACCGATTTCAATCCACCCGGTTGCGTCTATTTGTGGATCACCTTGTCGCTACCTCCAAGCAGCTCCCTTGGCTAAAGTGAACTAAACCCAAACTGGACAGCAGCTTTGTTCACCCAACCGGCTTTCTCGGCAGTTTCACAAACGCTACTTTTTAAAACTACAGAAAAAAAATTTCCGACTGCTTAAAAAACAGTTCAAAACTCAAACAGTTGTTGAGGCTTTTTGGCCCACATTGTAGTAAGAGACGCTCGTCGTCTTGCATAAAATCTGCAAGGAGGACTCAGATCTGCCCTTAGACTGATTGCAGCATTTTTTGTTTCGACCTCTAAATGAATGGCGGCTTTTGCCAGATCCCACATGAGACCGCACGGCCTCTGTAAATGACCGCAATCCGCCCTTGGTGTCGAATGACACGAACGGCCCTTTGCCGCCATTCACCTCCACCTCGTGATGTTGCAGTGCGGCCCGTCGAACCGGACTTCCGTGCATGGCGCAGCATTTTTTCTGGCTGAAACGTCGACCAGTTGAAACCGCCGGACAAACAGGACTTTTGCAGGTGCACCTATTGCTCACGCAGCATTTGCTTGCAGTTGCGGCGATTATTGTTTGACAGCGCAGCGTTTTTCACCAAAGCGGGCGACTATGGTTGATCTCAATCTGATCTTTCGCTGCAAACCGATCTAACAGTTGAGGCACAGGACAAAGTGACGATACAGAATTCGTGTCTTGCCGATGACAAACAACCGCCACGACGATATCAGTTCTAACACTCGAGATGCGGAAAAATTGCCTATTGTACGTGCAGCTATTGTTCACGCAGCATTCTTAAGCCGTTGCGGCAAGTTTATTGTTGCTTTGTAGTCTTTGTCTCGAAAGCAGTCGTAAAAGCTACTCATCTCGATGACTTTAAACTTACCTTTCGCTGCGGCCTGTTCGAACAATGGAGATCCAGATAATTCTGTC
>JBLILC010000032.1:0-25339 GCA_047635635.1 Octadecabacter sp.
CATTCAGATGGTTAACAACCAATGCGTCTTACATGCTGGCATGCTTTGCATTTTTTGGTGATCACTTTGACATATTTATGCGGTTGAAGTTATACAAAATGACCCTGTGAATTAATGAATGGCGTCTAAGATTTTTTGCGCAATCAGTTAGCTTGTCGAGACGCACACTGTGGATTTTAAAGAAAATCAAAAGGAGATAACATGTATTGTACTTTTGCCTCAATGCTTGCCTTGGCAGTAGCCTTAAAAGGTGTTGTTACTGCTGATGGTTATAGTTTCAGATGAGGAACCGTGGTGATGATGGCACCATAATACTTGAACCTAAATTCATGTATGTTGTTGTAGTCAGTATCGTGATTTTCACTACAATGGATTATGTTAACCGCGTTGCATCCATTCCCGAGATGATACTCGAAAGTGTAGAGGTTTTGATGGCTGAATTAATTAAGATCTCTTGGTAATGTTGACTCCACATGTCTTTATGGGACCTGATGCAAACGAAATGTTGCCATGAGCATCTAGGTGATGGTGGCGTTGCTAAGAAAAGGCTGTGCAGAGACTCTTTTAGGTGGTTTGTTAGTTATCTTTATTTGCTACTATCGCTTTAAGCAGTGAATTAGCTGCCTCAGCAACAGCTTCTTGAACGACCACGCTACATTTCAGTTTTATAAAGTCGAATGAGGCTATGCGAGATACGCCGAGCGTATCAATTTCCAGCGTCGTTTTGATGGTGGGGTAGCGCAAGAAACATTGCGCTACCCCTAGTACCCCGACATGACCGATGATTGTTGGAGCTGTGCTTAGTCTAAAAACGTTTCAACAACGATTTTGCCTTTTGCTTGGCCCGTTTCAACCAACCTATGTGCTTCACGCATGTTGATAGCGTTGATTGGCGTTAAGATTTGGGACACGGTCGTCCTAATTCGTCCAGCGTCAATTTCGCCTGCGACATAAGTAAGAAGTTTGTGTTGTTCGACCATGTCGGACGTCTCATGCATCGAACGGGCAAACATGAATTCCCAATGTAGGCTTGCCGACTTCATCTTCATGTCAGCCATAGGCATTGCCAAATCCGTGGCATCAATTGACACAATGCCACCCTGTGGGCGGATTAGTTCGACGGCGACGTCCCAGTGGCGCATATCGTTGAAAATCGCAATATGATCTATATAATTTAGCCCAAGGGCACGGATTTGCGCTATAATGTCTCCGTGGTGATTGACCACGTGATCAGCGCCAAGATCTGTCACCCATTCGAATGTTTCTGGGCGTGATGCAGTTGCGATCACCTTTAACCCAGCAGCTTTGGCAAGCTGAATACCGATTGATCCGACACCGCCACTCGCGCCGATGATCAAAATTGTTTGGCCCTTGTCCGCGCCATCACGGTTGATCCCAAGACGATCGAAGAAAGCTTCGTAGGCGGTGATTGTGGTCAGCGGCAGTGCTGCAGATTCTGCGTGCGAAAGGGATTTTGGTTTGTGCCCAACAATCCTTTCATCAACTAAGTGGAATTCTTGGTTTGTCCCGGAGCGGGTGATATCACCTGCGTAATATACCGCATCGCCTACCTTAAACATTGTCACTTTTGGGCCGATTTCTTCGACGATACCAGAGGCATCATAGCCAATAACGCGTGGCGTCTGTTCTATGGTATCCTTGGACATGCGCACCTTTGTGTCGACTGGATTAACTGCAATCGCTTTGACCTTTACCAGAATGTCGTGACCCGTTGCTGTAGACTTCTCGATTTCGACGTCCAAAAAGGAATTCGTATCGGAGATGGGCAAATACTGGGTAAATGCGACTGCTTTCATATTGATTTTCCTTATGGATTTGATGGTCGGAGCGGAGCAAAATTCGAGAAAAATTAAAAAGTACGATAGTAATCGCTCCACGTATGCCTACTGTATTTCTTTGGGCAATCATACCAAGTTTTAAGAAATGATATTGGCATTTTACGATCTAGCTTAAATACGCATCTAAATTTTTGGTGCGCATTGCTATTGGATGCATTATAAACTCCAACTAAGTATTAATAATGGAATTACTTGTTATTATATGTGTTTGAAGTGCCAATCTTTATTCTTAGACTACAACGCATAGATGTGAACGTATACTTTCGATACCTAGTGCTAAACTAAGGTTGCTCTCGTTCAGTATTACAAATTACAACAATTAATACTCTAGACATCAAAAATATGTTAATTGAATGTGAAACTTAAAGTTTTTAGTAAGTGAGAATGTTTGCTTATGCAAAAGACACAAAAAACTGACCAAATTTCTGTCTTGATTGCGGATGATCATCGTCTTGTTCGTGATGCCTTGGTTCTAGCATTGGTGACTGACAAGCGGTTTAACGTTAGGGCAGCTGAAAATTATGATGCTGTGCTTACTGAAATTATGAGTTTGGAGAAAATTGACGTTATTTTGCTGGACATTGTCATGCCTGGTATGAAGGGTCTCGAAAGCGTAAAGGAAATTGTAAAGCTGAACGCTGAAGGGGCGGTCGTGGTTTTTTCAGGTACCACCGATCACGACTTCGCAAACCAGGCGTTAGAGCTTGGTGCGCGAGGCTTTATCCCGAAGACAATGCCGTTGCGTTCGCTTGCTGCGGCAATTCACTTGATTGCTATGGGTCAAGTGTTTGTTCCTATTGAAACTGGTGCTTCTGACACCCGACCAAAACAAAATAAGCTTTGTCGTTTGACACCAAAGGAATTGGCAATTCTTAATTTTGTTTCTGACGGTTTGACAAACAAGGAAATTGCCTGGAAAACTAACGTTGTCGAAGTGACAGTAAAGATGCACATGCGTTCAATATGTATAAAATTAAAGGCTAAAAACCGAGCGCATGCAGTTATTCTTGCTTCTAAGTTGGGCTTTTTACAGTGGTAAATTACATTGTGCAGTCTTCATAAAGTAAGCTAGCGGCGCAAATGTAAAATTTTACCTTAATTAGAATTTTGCGAAATTTGATTGGCATTGAGAGGTGTTGTTGCCTTGCTGGACGGGTCTAGGGTGGTTTGGGCCTAAGCGCTCCACAGGGTACCTTGGTAGAGGCATCAAACTTGGAGCAAAGTGGGGCGGCATGTGATTTTCACCTAGCTTTTGCTACGGGAGACAGGATTGCAAGGTTTCAGAAAGAAAAAGGCATACTCCATGATTATTATGTTGGCGTTGGAAACACATTTAGGGAGTTGGTCACAAGCCTTTTGATGTAGCTCGAGCTCGGTCGAACTGCGAAGGTAGTGCAGTGAAATCCTAAAATTCTGGCCGCACATCTGCAAATGTGGCTCTCGTCGCAAAAGTTTCCAAACCGCTACAAAATACCATTCAGAAATTTTTATAGTATTAAAAGCTCGAAATAAATGCCTGTCATATAACTGTTTATAGGACCATGCTGGTAAATTGATGGTACATAGAACGTGAAAATTGACGGTGTTATGCATCCCATGATCAGGATATCAGTATCTTACAAAAGGGGCTGATCCTGCCCCTTTGATCTAGAAAGTCTGCACACCTTATGTCTGATCCACGCATGAAACTGGTCTTGGTTACACCTGAAATTCCTTACAATACGGGTGCGATTGGTCGGACTTGTGTGGCGCTGGAGTTGGAACTGATCCTGATTAAACCTTATGGGTTTTCCCTTGACGAAAAAGCAGTTCGTCGCGCTGGGCAAGATTACTGGAAGCATGTTATGCTGAGTGAATATGACACTTGGGAAGATTTTTTGGATGATCGAAATCCACCTCGTGACAGATTGTATTTCTTTGAAGAACATGGCGCGCAGAGCGTTTATGAGCCGGACTTTCAATATGACGCTTATTTGGTCTTCGGATGCGAATCTAAAGGCCTTCCTGCTACGGTATTAGATGGGTTGGATGATCGTGTTTTTCATTTGCCCATGCGTAATCCGCTTGTCCGGTCACTTAATCTGGCAAACGTGGCCACAGCGGTTATTTATCAGGCGATGCGCACCCAACTTGCTGGTTAATGTCAGTATTCCAATTATTTTCACGACAAAAAAACTCAGATCTGAAGATCTGGCGCCTCAATAGTAGTCATATGGCAGTAAAAGTGGCTTTTAAATAAGCATATTCATTATACTCATTTAAAATGGAAATGCTGCAGTTGCAAACAGTGCACTGGGCACGGACGTTAGCCTTGCCTTTTAATTTGAGGGTCAGAGTGCCACGTAAGGGTGTAATCGTGAAAGAAAATAACCCTCGCATGGCTGCAACAATAAGCTGCGGTAATTCGATTATCATGATGATTGCGCCAAGAATAGGCGACATTTTGTGTGACCCGCAGATGAACATCAATGGGGGACGTATCCTTGAAACTTTCTAAACTTCTTTTAACTACAATATCAGCAGTTACGCTGATTAGCGTGGGTTCCGGTGTCGCAGCGCAAGACTGCACCATCAAAGTTGGTGTGCTGCATTCGCTGTCTGGCACAATGGCGATATCTGAGACAACGCTGGCGGAAACGATGCAGATGCTTGTAGCAGGTCAAAACGGAGCTGGAGGCCTGCTGGGTTGCACACTTGAAGCAGTCGTTGTTGACCCGGCGTCAGACTGGCCGTTGTTTGCGGAAAAAACCCGAGAACTTTTAACCGTAGAAAAGGTTGATGTTATTTTTGGGGCGTGGACGTCCGTTTCCCGTAAATCGGCGTTGCCAGTTCTAGAAGAACTTAACGGATTGATGTTCTACCCTGTTCAGTACGAGGGTGAAGAATCCTCGCGTAACGTTTTCTATACAGGTGCCGCACCAAACCAGCAGGCTGTTCCGGCTGTCGATTATTTTCTTGAAGAGCTTGGTGTTGAGCAATTTGCTCTTTTGGGAACGGACTATGTCTATCCTCGCACAACGAACAACATATTGGAGTCTTACCTGATTGAAAAAGGTATTTTGCCAGAAAATATCTTTGTCAACTACACGCCATTTGGTCAGTCTGATTGGGCCACGATTGTTTCCGATGTGGTGGCTTTGGGTGCCGGTGGTAATCAGGTTGGTGTGATTTCGACCATCAACGGTGATGCAAACGTCGGCTTTTATAAGGAACTCGCTGCAGCTGGTGTCAGCGCAGATGACATCCCAGTCGTAGCGTTTTCAGTTGGTGAAGAAGAATTGTCAGGCTTTGATACATCCGAACTGGTTGGTCATCTGGCGGCTTGGAATTATTTCATGTCATCAGATACTAAAGCCAATGCTGCGTTTATTGCAGAGTGGCAGGCTTACACAGGAGACGATACCCGAGTAACCAATGATCCAATGGAAGCTCATTTCATCGGCTTCAATATGTGGGTTAATGCGGTTACGATGGCTGGTACGACCGATGTCGATGCTGTTCGCTCAGCAATGCATGGTCAGGAATTTCCGAACCTGACAGGCGGCATCGCTGTTATGCTGCCCAACCACCACCTGTCAAAACCTGTTTTGATCGGTGAAATCACTGCTGATGGGCAGTTCGACATCATTAGCCAGACGAATGAAGTTGAGGGCGACGCATGGACTGACTTCCTGCCAGAATCTGCGGTTCTGATGTCTGATTGGGAAGTTCTCGGTTGTGGGATGTACAATACGGAAACATCAAACTGCATACAGATTACATCTAATTACTAAGTTATACCCATCGGTTTGCGGGCGAGGTGTTATATCTCGCCTGCATCCAAATGGCGTCCAAGATATATTTATGAAAGAAGACTTCTGATGCTGCGCTTCATGCTTGTTGGCCTGTGCCTGCTTTTTGTGGCGCCCATGGTCCACGCCCAATCCCTACAACTTCTGTTGCAAGACAAGGCCGAAGCCGTCGCCAACCCGTCACGGAGCACAGTTGATGCCGTTATCGACCTATTGGTGAATGCATCTGTAGAAGGTATTCCGACGTTTCTTGAAAATTGGCGCGACAAGTCAATCTGGATGCGGATTGAAGATGGTGTCTTCTTTAGCGCAGCTGAGGATGACGATAGGCTGGTTTTGATAGATCTAGATTCTGGCGCACAGACGGTAGTTCTTTATAGTGACGGTTTTGACCAAGTAAGACCCAACGCTGGAGTGCGCCGCGTGATCAACTCAGCGCTAGTGCAATTTCAACTGTCTGACGCCGATATGACCCGACGTATAGCCGCGCTTGACGCGATCAGCCGTGATCCTGCTGCGGACCAGCTTGCTCCATTGCGATCTAGTATCCAAAGCGAACCTGAGCTAGGAATTTTGGTACGCAAGATACAGCTGGAACGACAGTTAGCGGCGCGGTTTGATGCAGATGCAGCCGTACGCATTGCTGCTATCGCTGATCTGTCAGGTGATGTTAGCGTTGAGGTGCGTGGCGTCATAAGTCAAATCCTAACGGCGCGGCAGTTTGTTGATGCATCAATTCCTGAAGGCATCAATGTTGCCGGTATCTTGGAGATTGGCGTTGATCTGAGTGAGTCTGAGGCTTATCAATTGTTAGTGGATGCGGAACTTACGCCAGCAACTGTCACGCCAGATGATATCGTTGCGACACTCACCGCGCACATCAAAAATGGAAAAGTGGCAGGTGTCGATGTGTCGGCATTAAGTACTGACGCCGCACGTATCGCTGTCTATGAAGCGCTTATAGCCAGTGGGGATGCTAATCCGTTTATTGCGTCAGATGACCGTGAGTTGGCCCTTAATTCACATATATTCTATCTCGCTTATACCGAAGGTAACGCTGATATTACTGATGCCGCTGAGGATGCCAAAGCCGCGATTGCCATAAAGCTGGGTGTGGGTAAAGCGCTCGACCTTACTCTAGACGCTTTGTCGCTTGCGTCGATCTATTTTCTTGCAGCGATTGGTCTTGCGATTACATTTGGAGTTATGGGCGTCATTAATATGGCGCATGGTGAATTCATCATGATGGGTGCCTACACTGGATATGTTGTGCAGCAGATTGTACCAGATTACACACTTTCAATTATAATTGCATTACCCATGGCCTTCTCTGTGACCTTTGCCGCTGGTGTCGCTATGGAACGGTTGGTGATCCGCCACCTGTATCACCGCCCTCTTGAGACATTGCTGGCCACGTTTGGTATCGCGATCGTTCTACAACAGCTTGCTAAGAATATTTTTGGTACGCAGGCGCGTCCGCTGACATCGCCTGATTGGTTAGCAGGTGCGTGGGTCGTGAACGATGTGATCCAGATCAGTACGATACGTATTGCGATCTTCGTGTTGGCGTTGCTTTTTCTTGGCCTGATCTTGTACATACTTAAATGCACACGCCTTGGACTTGAGGTCCGTGCGGTTACGCAAAACCCTGGCATGGCGGCGAGCATGGGAATCAATCCTGACAGAATTAATATGCTAACGTTTGGGCTGGGGTCGGGCATTGCGGGCATAGCTGGAGTTGCAATTGGGCTTTACGCCAAAGTCACGTCTGAAATGGGTGCGGACTATATCGTGCAGTCGTTTATGACCGTTGTTGTGGGTGGTGTCGGTAATGTCTGGGGCACGTTGGCAGGTGCTTCCTTGATTGGATTCACACAAAAGGGAATTGAATTCTTTAACCCGTCTAATACGCTGGCGGCGCAAACCTACATGATTTTATTTGTTGTTCTGTTCATTCAGTTCCGGCCTAAAGGGATTGTTTCCCTCAAAGGTCGGGCGGCAGAGGATTGATCATGAATAAATCTTTTATTGCCCAAAACCCGTCCGTGTTATGGTTCTTGTTCGGCCTAGCAATCTTTACGCTAACTGTGACGTTCATGAGTGAAGCAGTAGGAGCCGATATTGTCTCAACTTCATTCCTCAAAACACTCGGAAAAATGCTGTGTTTATGTCTCGTGGCTATAGCGATGGATGTTGTGTGGGGTTATTGTGGCATTCTAAGCCTTGGGCATTTCGCGTTCTTTGGGATTGGAGGATATTCTATTGGCATGTATCTGATGTATGCGCGCACTGCTGGGATTGTGTCGACGTCGCTGGAATCCGCTGCACTGCCCCCGACGCTTCAAGAAGTGACAGACGCAATTGGTAGCCAGATTTTTGGTGTTGTTGGTAGTTCAGACATTCCAATATTGTGGACTTTTTCCCACAGTTTGACTTTGCAACTGTCAGCCGTGGTTCTGGTCCCTGGTTTGCTGGCGCTTACTTTTGGCTGGCTGGCATTTCGCAGCCGTGTGACGGGTGTCTATCTATCGATTTTGACACAAGCCATGACATTGGCGTTGTCATTGTATCTCTTTCAAAACGACACGGGTCTGCGTGGTAACAACGGGCTGTCGGGCCTGCAAAACATCCCTGGACTTGAGGCGCAGTCACAGGCTGTCGTGTCTCTGTGGTTTTTCTGGGCGTCCGCATGCGCGCTGGGTTTGGGCTACGTCGTGTTTGCATACTTAGTGTCCGGGAAGTTCGGATCGGTCATCCGCGCAATCCGTGACAACGAAGCTCGTGTGCGGTTTCTTGGCTATCATGTTGAACATTACAAATTGTTTATTTTTACCTTTACAGCCATGGTCGCCAGTATTGCGGGGGCGCTGTATTATCCGCAGGCAGGTATTATCAATCCCGCTGAAATAGCACCTATCGCATCGATTTATCTGGCTGTTTGGGTGGCGATCGGTGGTAGGGGCCGATTGTATGGTGCGGTGATTGGTGCGGCGCTCGTGTCGTTGCTGTCATCGTGGTTTACTGGCGGATCTGCGCCCAACATTAATCTTGGATTTTATATAATCAAATGGACGGACTGGTGGTTGGTGTTGCTGGGCGTATCGTTTGTTTTGGTCACACTGTATTTCCCTAAAGGTATTGGAGGGATTTTCGATGTGCTTTCTCGTAAGCCAATGGCAGATCGCAGGGGTAATTATGAACCTGACAAAGATAATTGGCGAGAGGACAAAGGAAAACAATCATGACGATCCTTTTAGAAGTCTCTGGTGTGTCCGTAACCTTTGACGGGTTTCGTGCGATTAACAATTTGTCGATCCAGATCGCCGAACCTGAATTACGTGCGGTTATCGGCCCAAACGGTGCAGGAAAAACCACGTTTATGGATATTGTGACAGGTAAGACAAAACCGGACGAGGGCCGCGTTATATTTGGTGAAAAATCAATGTCGCTCTTGGACATGTCGGAAAGCCATATTGCGCAGGCGGGCATAGGCCGAAAATTCCAGCAACCCACGGTGTTTGAGGCTCAAACTGTGCGTCAAAACATTGCAATTGCCTTAAAAAATTCCCGTGGGCCGTTTGATGTAATGTTTCGGCGCCGTGCAGATGATCGCGAGGAACGCATCCGCGAGGTGAGTGATGAAATTGGCCTCACAGATACGCTTGACCAGACGTCGGGTGCATTAAGCCACGGACAAAAACAATGGCTTGAGATTGGGATGCTGCTGGCGCAAGATCCACGATTGTTGCTGGTCGATGAGCCCGCAGCGGGCATGACTCCGGCGGAAAGGGAACACACTACAAACCTACTTGTTCGCGCCGCCAAAACCCGTGCTGTGGTGGTAGTGGAACACGATATGGAATTTGTGCGTCGGCTGAATTGCAAAGTAACAGTGTTGCACGAAGGGTCGGTTTTGGCTGAAGGTAGTCTTAATCATGTCACCAAAAATCAAGACGTTATCGACGTCTATCTGGGGCGGTAACTGATGCTAGAAATTAAAAATCTGTCTCTGAAATATGCTCAAAGCCAAGTCCTGAACGGGATTAGCTTGACTGCGAAATATGGTGAAGTAACTGCCATTATGGGCACCAACGGAGTGGGCAAAACCTCGCTTCTTAGGGCTATCGCGGGACGTCACCCGTTCTCGAATGGTACGATCACGCTAAACGCCAAATCGTTGGGGTCCAACGCGCCTGTCAATGCAGCCAAAGCTGGTATCGCCTATGTGCCACAGGGGCGCGAAGTATTTCCAATGATGACTGTAACCGAAAACCTTGAGACTGGGTTCGCCTGTTTAGCGGGCAGTGGGCACACAATTCCTTGCCACATTTACGATCTCTTTCCGGTGCTACGCGAAATGTCGAACCGGCGTGGTGGTGATTTATCGGGTGGACAGCAGCAGCAATTGGCCATTGCGCGTGCTCTTATAACTAAGCCGAAGGTATTGTTATTAGATGAGCCAACCGAAGGTATTCAGCCAAGCGTAATTAAACATATTGGTGATGTGATCGCCACCCTCCGGTCACAGGGTGAAATCGCGATTGTACTAGTTGAACAATACTTTGATTTTGCCTTCGATTTGGGGGATCACTTCATTGCAATGAACCGTGGCAACATCACATTTGATCAACCGGCTGCAACGGTGACGCGTCGAGAGTTGTTGGAACTGGTTTCAGTATAAGGATGGGCTTTAAATAGAAATCCCATCTGTTTAAGTAGTTTTTTGGCTTTAACGTTGTGGTCTCTCAAATTACCAAGCAGCCTGTTCTTCAAAGGTACTGTTTTTCTTGCCAGTGGTTTGTGGTGCTGTGTACTCAATGACGTGCAGTGATTACAGTACTAGTCATATTGATGCGTTCAGTATCACGCCAAAACTAGTTTGTACGTCTTTTTGCCATTTGTTTTTTTATTCACAGTAAACATTGATCAAAAAAATAGAAACTTACACTTTGACAATACCAGCTGCGTCATGACCTTCAAACACACATAATTTTGTAGATTTCTAACACCAATACTGCAGCACTGTGTTTGCATCCACATGGAACAACTACCTTAATCTAATCAAACTTATGTGCTCGTCTCTGATTCGTCAGCGCAGTAAGGGGATTATATAAAGAGTAGGAGCGGCAAGATCTGATTTGGCCGCCTTTATACATTTGGGAATTGCATAGGCTGTCATGGAAATGTCATGTCCAAATAAGACACTCAAGATTTTAAATTTTTGGACTGATCTTTGTCTTTAGTAAGTCTTTATATTTAAATATTGTTCTATTATAAATTAAAATTTCAATATTTTTGTTTATGTATAAGTCCTGTCTAAGTTAAAAAATATTTTGTTTTGCTACTTTGTAGAACGTAAGTTGGCTGGACTATTAGCGGTGGATTGCAGATCCGAAATTTTCGGTGTTCTAAATAAATTATCACTTTAAAAATTTATTGCTTGGTCGAGCAATGTGCTAAAATTTGGGATATTTGGCAGTGATAAGAAACAATGAGATTAAACGAACGGTCTGCCGATTTAGAAATACAAGCCTCAAGAAAAATGGATTAGGGCAGATTAAAAATCTGCTATTTCTTTTTGTTAAAAACATGCAATAGCTTAAGAACTAGCAGTACCACGACATAGGATTGAAGGCTTGATTAGTAAAAACTCGTAATGTGGCGAACTTAATGGAATAACATTTTTGCCATATCATGCTGGCCAAAGTTGCAAATTGAAGCACTTAGAGTTTCATTAATGAGTTCATTACATAATCCTAAAAACGACCGCGCGAACTCTATAATTGCTTGACATAAGACCGTATCAAAATCTGGTGGTAGCCCTGCCTTAAACTCGCAACCGACACCTAATTTTGTAATTTTCAGACCTTTGGCAAAGCGGTTTGAACAAAAATACTAACCTATACTAAGGGAATTTTTTGAGGCGGAATTGACCAGACGGTCCATTTACATTCAAAAATAAGCTTAAAATTAAATAGCTCTACGAACGAATGCGCAAATTTTCAATATTAACGGTCCGGATGAGAGGTTCGCGTGGTTTGTTTTATCTATCAGTCGAAAGCAACATCTTTGATATGTAAATCAACCTATATAATCTGTATAAGCATGAATGCTTTGATCAAAAACTACACAAACACTACCAGACTAAGCTAGTCGCAGATTAGGGCACTGGAAGCTTGAAGCCTGACGGCTTCAAGCTGGTTTGGACATAACTTTAAAAAATCTCAATTTTTTAAAGACTTAATAGATTTTAAGTAAGCAATCGGCGGGGGTCGGCAAGAAGCCTTGTTAGCTGAACCATGAAACGTGCAGCTTCCGCACCATTTATCACGCGGTGATCGTAACTGAGATCCAGCGGTGCTATCGGTTTTGGTGCTGGGATGTCCCCGTCCCAAACGGTCGTTATTTGGGTGCGGCTGATCCCGAGTATGGCGACCTCGGGCGGGTTGACGATGGGAGTGAAAGCAGTGCCGCCAATGCCACCTAAATTGGTAATCGTCATAGATGCTCCACCCATTTCATCAGGGCGAATCTTACGGTTTTGTGCCCGTTCGCCGAGGTCTGAAATTTCAGTAGCGATTTGCCACAATCCTTTACGATCCACGTGGCGAATGACGGGAACCATCAGACCGAATTCAGTATCTACAGCGATTGCGATATGGAGATAGTTCTTGAGGATGAGGGTTTCACCATTCAAGGAGAGTGATGCATTGAACCTTGGGAATGCGAGTAAAACCCGTGCAAGAGCTTTGACGTGAAACGCCAATGTGGTGAGTTTGACGCTGCGCGCCGCAGCCTCTGGCTTGAGAGATGCGCGAAACGCCTCAATTGCGGAAATATCCGCTTGATCGTGATGTGTTACCGCAGGGATAAAGGCTTGCGCCGCAGCGAGGTTGTGCGCGGTAATCTGCGCAACACGGCTCATTTGTTCTTCGGTCACCAGTCCGTACTGGCTGTGATCCACATCCCAATATTGGCGCCCCTGTTCAGTCTGTGTGGACGCGTGTTTGGTGGACGCGTCGAGGTCTTCACGCGCGATCGTTTGGCGGCCCAGATCGTCAGCAAGCTGGTCTAGGTCCAAGCCCTTTTGTCCCGCAAGCCTGCGCACTGAGGGACTGGCGATAACATCTGACATCACATCACCAACTTGCTGAAATATATTGGGTTTCCATAAATTCGAGCATGCCTTCATGGCCACCTTCACGGCCAAGTCCAGACTGTTTAGTGCCACCAAACGGTGCTGCAGGATCGCTGACAAGGCCACGGTTCAGACCGACCATGCCGTAGTCAAGCCGTTCGCAAACCTGCAACGCGCGCTTCATATCTTCAGAAAATACGTAGGCGACTAGACCGTATTCAGTGTCATTGGCGCGGCGGATCACTTCTTCTTGGTCGGTGAAGGTTTGAATTGCAGCAACAGGGCCAAAGATTTCGTCATGCACACAGTCGCTGTTCTCGGATACATTGGACAACACGGTCGGCGGATAGAAAAATCCGCACCCGTCTGGCGTGGTGCCACCCAGTTCGATCTTTGCACCTTTGGCCACTGCATCTTCCACAAATTTTGCGACTTGATCCCGGGTGGCTGCGTTGACCAGTGGGCCAACATCGACTGTCGGATCAGTGCCATCGCCCATTTTGAGAGCACCCATTGCGGCTGTGAACTTTGCTGTAAAGGCTTCGGCCACATTAGTATGAACATAAATGCGGTTGGCCGCGGTGCAGGCCTCGCCCAAGTTTCGCATCTTGGCGAGCATTGCACCCTCAACTGCGACATCTAAGTCGGCGTCGTCAAATACGATCAGCGGCGCGTTGCCACCGAGTTCCATCGCTGGTTTTAACACTAGGTCAGCGGCAGAGCGTAGTAGCTTGCGGCCCACTCCTGTTGATCCAGTAAAGCTAACGACGCGGACGCGCGGATCGTGCAGCATGTGATCAACAAGCGTACCCGTTTGACGCGAAGGTAGGACGTTCACCAACCCCGCAGGCACGCCTGCTTCTTCGAGCAAGGGCATTAAGGCCAGCATGGTCAAAGGTGTTTCAGACGCGGGTTTGATGATTACGGCGCAACCAGCGGCCAACGCAGGCGCGATTTTGCGGGTTCCCATTGCTGCGGGATAGTTCCATGGCGTGATCAGAACCGCCAACCCTGCTGGCTTGTGCTGCACAATGATGCGAGCACCTGATGCGGGGGCATGTGTTATCATGCCGTCAGCGCGAACAGCTTCTTCAGCGAACCAACGAAAGAATTCGGCTGCATAAGTAGCTTCGCCAATAGCATCTGCATGAGCTTTGCCGTTTTCGAGTGTGATGAGATGTGCGAATTCTTCAAGGCGGGCAGTCATCAGTTCCCAGGCTTTGCGCAACACTTCGGAACGCGCGCGGGGGGTGCGTGCAGACCAGTCTTTCATCGCGGCTTCTGCGGCATCTAATGCAGCATCTGCATCTGCGATTTCGGCAGAGGCTACAGTTGTAATCAGCTCTTCTGTGGCTGGATTGAAAACGTCAAAACGCGCGTTTTCGCTACCAGGTTTCCATTGGCCGTTGATGTAGAGATCGTTAAGCTTCATGTCGGGTCCAATCGGTTCAAAGCAGGTGGTACAAGGGGTCGGCGACGCGGTTGGCGAAGCCTGAGATCAGCGCAATGGCGACTGCGTCGTTCATCTGATCGGGCGTGAAGTCCAAAGACAGGCGCAGGGTGTCGCCGTCGCGAGCAACTGTTATGGTGGGTGCGACGGCGGGGCCAAGATTTAGGCTGGTGATGTGGCTGCATGTAAGATCACGCAGGATAATGCTGGCTTGGTTGGTCGTTTCAATCAGCTGTGAAAGGCGGAATTGATCGGGGTTTAGCAGTGTCGTTGTGTCGTTCTGCAAGGGGGCGATTTGAACGGATATGTCTGGGCTGTCGGGCTGTGCTGCCCGCATAGCACCGGACACAAAGCTGGCCCAGAGCATTGACGGCGAAATTGTGACGCCGCCGTCCTCTAGCATCCAAATAAGAAAATCTTCTGTCCCTGCGCGTGGCGCAATTGCGGTGATTTGGCGTGGCACAGAGCTGGAATTTACCACATTTCTGCCCTCTGTGGGCAGATTGCGCAGTACGTCGATATCGATGGCATGATAAGGTTGGGGATGTCCGGCTGAGACTAGTTTGGCAAGGTCCAAGCCAGCTGCAGAAGCCAAGCGGCGCGCCTTGGGCGAGGCAAGAATGCGACCATCGCTGCGCTGTGTTATAGGGGCTGCAGGAATTGGTGTGTCAATTTTTGGTGCAGGCGCAGATACGACTATTGGCGTCACAGCTTCGGCTTTCATGGCACTTTGACTGTATGTCTTGTCTGGCTTTTTGACGGTAATAATTGCGATTGTTTGTCCCGTTGGCACATCTTCGCCCGCATTCGCCATGATAGCGGCAAGGTACCCGTCAGCGCCAGCGGGGACTTCCATTGTGCTTTTGTCGGTCTCGACTTCGAATAGCACGTCATCAGAGGCAACTGCGTCGCCAAGCGCTTTGTTCCAGCATACCAGTTTGCCAGAATCTTGTGCCATGCCAAGGACGGGCATAATAATATTTTTGCCATCGGGTAGCTGAGAATTGTCAGGGGTCAAAGTTGGCTTTTTGATAGGTGAGGTTGTGGCAATGCTTACAGCTGTTTCGTCTGCCGTTTTGGAGATCAAGGCGATGACATTGCCAACAGGTACATCGTCGCCAGCGGCTGCAGTGATGTTGGTCAAAAAACCGTCGATCTGTGCCTCAACTTCCATTGTTGCCTTGTCGGTTTCGACTTCAAACAACGCATCCCCTGTGGCCACAGCGTCACCAGCAGACTTGAGCCAGCTGGTGATTTTACCAGTGTCCTGTGTCATGCCAAGGGCTGGCATAATCACGTCACGCTGCATGGAACATCTCCCCCTTGCAAAGTTTACGTGCGTTTGCGGCAACACCCTCAGGTGTTGGAACTGTTATGTCCTCAAGCGCAGGTGAAAACGGAATTGGCACGTCCATTGCGCCCATCCTCAGCACTGGCGCGTCGAGATAATAAAATGCTTTTTCATTCAAACGGCTCGCAATCTCACCCGTAATGCCGTAGCTTTGATGGCCTTCGTCAATAATAATGGCACGGCTGGTTTTCTTGACGGACTTGATCAGTGTGTCTTCGTCCAATGGCACGATTGTACGTGGGTCAATAACCTCGGCACTAATGCCCTCGAGGGCAAGGATATCGGCTGCAGCTTCGGCCACCTGCACCATCGAGGACGTCCCGATCAAAGTGATGTCTGACCCGATCCTTTTGACATTTGCGACGCCAAAGGGAATCAAATATTCCTCCTCAGGTACCTCGGCCTTGTCCTGATACATCAGTTTGTCTTCGAAGATCACTACAGGGTTATTATCACGGATAGCAGTCTTTAGCAGGCCTTTGGCCTCATATGCTGACGACGGCATTGCGACTTTTAGGCCCGGAATATGGGCGACCAGAGCGTGCAGCGATTGTGAGTGTTGCGCGCCAGAGCGGCGGGTTGCGCCAAGGTTTGTGCGCAAAACCATTGGGGCAGTCAATTTGCCGCCAGACATGTAGTGAGTTTTGGCCGCCTGATTACAGAGCTGATCCATGATCAAAAAGATGAAATCGCCAAACATCAAGTCTACAATGGGACGGGTTCCCGTCATGGCCGCGCCAACCGCGAGCCCTACAAAACCAGGCTCTGAGATTGGTGTATCAACAACACGTCCTGTACCAAATTCTTCTACCAAACCAGACAGGATTTTGAACGGGGTGCCAGCCTCGGCGACGTCTTCACCGATAATAAACGTTGTTGGATCGCGCCGCATTTCTTCTGCCAAGGCTTCGTTAACAGCTTGGGATAGGGTGATTTTTCTCATAGTTTCTCTCCTCAGGCCACGAAAACGTGCTGGTCGACTTCAGAAACGTCCGGATATTTTGCGGCGAGCGCGTATTCGACTGCGGCAGTGGCTTCGGCCGAAATTTGAGCCTTTATCGCATCAAGTTCAACGTCGTTGGCGATGCCTTCTTTAGTCAACCAAGTGGCGAATTTTGTAATCGGATCACGTTCGGTTTTCCAAATTTTTTCTTCGTCTTTAGAACGGTAATATTCGCGATTAATATCGCCAACATGGTGGCCGTGATAGCGATATGTCATAAGCTCAATAAAGAACGGACCTTCGCCTTTGCGCGACCGTGCTACGAGCTTTTCAGTCAATTCGTTCACAGCAAGTACATCTTGCCCATCAACCGTGAAAGCCTCGATACCAAAAGCCTCTGCGCGAGCAGTAATCGATCCTGCGGCGATTTCTGAGGTCTTGGTGTATTCTGAATAACCATTGTTTTCGCATGCATAGATTACGGAGAGGTTCCAAAGTGCTGCCATGTTCATGACTTCGTACAAAATTCCTTGTGCTGTTGCGCCGTCGCCAAAGAAGCAGACGGTGACATCATCTTTGCCAAGCATTTTGGCCGTGAACGCTGAACCAGTGGCGATGCCCATAGACCCACCAACAATAGCATTTGCGCCAAGGTTGCCGTTGGACTGATCTGCAATGTGCATGGATCCGCCTTTGCCTCGACAGTAGCCTTCTTCTTTGCCCAACAATTCGCAGAACATCTGTTTGAAGTTCGCTCCTTTCGCTACGCAATGCCCGTGACCACGGTGGGTCGACGTGATTTTATCGCTCACTTTCAATGCCTCGCAGACGCCAACTGCAACGGCTTCTTGACCAGAATACATATGCGTCAGTCCAGGCATTTTGGCACTGAGGTAAAGCTGGTTCGCATTATCCTCAAACGTACGAATACGGACCATCTGACGGTACATTTGTAAATAGTCTTCAGTGTTTGACGTTTTTTTTGTTTCTGTGCTCATAATGTAGCTCGCAAAGTGGCCCGACCCACAAGAGGCCGGGCAGTTTAGGGAAGTTAATAACGGTTGGCGATTGGCAACTCTTCGGCAGGAAAGAGGCTGATAACCTCGCAACCTGTGTCGGTTACGACGACCTCTTCTTCGATACGCGCAGCCGAATAACCATCTGAAGCTGGGCAGTAAGTTTCTAGTGCAAAGACCATGCCGGTTTTAATTTCCATGGGGTTTTCAAAACTAACTGCACGACTAATGATTGGGCGCTCGTGCAATGCAAGGCCAAGACCATGACCAAATTGAAGGCCGAAGGCAGACAATTCGTCTGGAAATCCAAGGCTTTGGGCTGTTGGCCAGACTGCTGCGACCTTATCTGTCGTCACACCGGGTTTTATCATCGCAATTGATGCATCTAACCAATGACGTGCCTTTTCATAAGCGTCACGTTGCGAAGGAGTGGATTTTCCAATGTTGAACGTCCGGTAATAACAGGTTCGATACCCCTGATAGGATTGGAGAATATCAAAGAAGGCCTGATCGCCGGGCCGGAAATAACGGTCAGTAAAGTTGTGCGGATGGGGATTGCACCGCTCACCTGACACGGCGTTGATCGCCTCTACATCGTCACTTCCCATTTCATAGAGCATCTTGTTCGACATCGCGACAATATCATTTTCACGGATGCCTGGTTTCAGCTCTTCATAGATCATGTGGTAAACCCCATCGACCATGGCAGCGGCTTGTGTGAGTAGCTGAATTTCATCCCAGTTTTTAATCTCACGTGCGGCCAACATAGTTTGCTGCCCATCTACAACGTTTAAGCCCGCTTCTTGTAAAGCGTGGAACATTGCAGTTTCAGCATAGTCAACACCAACTGGCATTCCTTTCATGCCTGCATCCTCGATCAAGCCGGCGATTTCTTCTGCGTACTTTTTCATCAGGCCGAAACTTGGTGGGATTGTGCCGCGCATTCCGACAACACCTGCACGGCAGTGGTCTGGAACCAACCAATCAGAATGCTTTTTATGGTGCATGGCTGCTGACCCAAAGTCCCAAACATATGGTGCGTCGTCCCCTGTCAAAAGACAGAAGCGGCACATCTTATCGCGTTCCCACTCACCAATCTTAGTGGCGGATACATATCGGATATTGTTTACGTCAAATAGAAGTAACGTGCCACATTCTGATGCTTTTAGAGCTTCACGGGTGCGGCCCAAACGGTAGCGGCGCAAACGGTCATGATCAACTCGTTTTTCAAAATCAACAGAGGAATGACCCCAAGCAGGGATTTTCCCTTCCCACTGCCAATTGGGTTCGATGTCCTGTGGTGTGAGCAGGTTCGGCATTAGCGCATTGGATGGACGATCAGACATAAGTGCTTCCTTAAGGTGGCGTGGGCCAACCATTAAAATTTGGTTAGATTTGATTTTGTCGGTTACTGGATGCACCAGCCACCATCTATGTGGATCATTTGACCTGTCATGTAATCGCTATCGTCAGAACACAGGAAAGACGCTGTGCCGACGATGTCCTTTGGATAAGACACCCGCTTAATAACCAACTCATTCTCAGAGATGTCTTCATAAGCTTGACCAGCTTTGTCTTTGAACCCGATCTCAACAAGGTCTTTATCTAGCTGTTCCCAAAGCGGGGTCACAACAACGCCTGGTGCGTAGCCATTAACTGTAATGTTGTGTTCTCCCAAAGCGACAGCACCACAATGTGTCAGGGCGAGACAGCCGTATTTGGATGTGCAATAAACTGTAACATCGATTAGTGGTTTGCGCGATGCGATGGATCCAACATTGATAAGTTTATATGGGTGATCAGACATTGGACCTTGCGCGATCATTTGTGCAGCAGTTTCCTGCATACCAAGCCACATGGCTTTGGTATTAACGTTCATGATCATGTCCCAATTGTCTTCATCGATATCCATGAAGAATTTTGGTTTGTTTAGACCTGCGTTGAACAAGCCAATATTTATAGAACCGAAAGCTGCAACAGTGGCCGCAACTGCTGCTTTGTTATCTTCACGTTTTGTCACATCCATTTTGACAGCAATAGATTGTCCGTTGCCCTTAGAGTTGATGATATCAGCTACTTTCTGGGCTTCATCTAGGTCCAGATCGCCTATACAAACGTTTGCGCCTTGAGCAGCAAAGTTAATGGCGTTTGCTTCACCCATACCGCGTGCAGCACCCGTGATGAGAATATTTTTTCCGTTTAAGCGATCGGGGTCCATGGTTTCCTCCCTATGAGACCGGTTGACGTAATGCGTCCTCAGCCCGAGACTGAGCGCGAGTGAGTGCGTCATGCGGGCTGGTAACGCCGCGTAACATGTCGTGAAATTCCTGACCACAAATCTGGATGATGTCTGAGATTTGTGGAATTGGTGGACGGGGCCAAAATTGTAACTCGTCACGCCAAGACATTGCATCCACAGCTTCAAATATTGGGGACAGGCGACGAACTTCGGGATCTGCCCCCACCGAGTAGCGTGGTGCGGTGCGACTGCCATTTTGCACGAACAGCTTTTGTGATTCGGGCGTCGTGAATGCGATTAGTGCCTCAACTGCATCGTTAATGCGGTCTTCTGACAAGTTCGTTGGAATTCCAAAAACGTAGCCGCCAACAGGTGCGATTGGTGCGCCACGTGGTCCGTAGGGTTGCGGGATATAGCCGGTGTTGCCATGAGCAGGGGAACTTGGGTCTAATTCAAAATAAGGCGCAAGTAATGTATAACCATAAGCCATCGCCACCCTACCAGCTGCATATGGACGAACCCTTTCATACCAAGACATTGAAAGGATGTCTGGTGGTGAGAATTCAAGCAGCGCCATTAAATATTCAGCAGCTTCAAGGCCCTGTGGTGTGTCGATGGTTGGACGGATATCTGCACGGTCTAGGCGAGTTGCATCATACCCACCAGCAATTTTTGGTAGACTAATGATTGGTTGACCAAATGCTGCGCAGGTGGTCATGAAAGTATGGCCAAGTGCAGTCCCACGTGCGGCATTCCATGCAATTCCATAGCGACCACTGCGCGTATTGTGAAATTTTTTGGCTGCTTTCAAAACATCTTCGGCTGTTGTGGGGGGGGGTAAACCTGCTTTGGCGAACCAATCTTTACGGTAAAACATCAGTTCTGGGGTGGTCTGGCTTGGCACGCCGTAGGGGGTGCCATTCCAGTGTGCTGCCTGCCAACCTGCTGTGTGGAAATCACTTGGGTCGAGCCGCTCGATATCCATGATGGAATTCAGTGGTCTTAGTACGCCTCGTTTAACGAATTCACCAATCCAAGGCAGGTCAACGGCAATCATATCATAACGGCTGTTTGTGCGTGCGGCATTGCGCAGAGCTTCTTCACGCAGGCGGTCGATTGAAAATGCGCGTTGGTGAATTTGGCTACCAACATGCTGTTCGAATTGCCGTTTTAAGTTATCCATCACCATGAAAGTCGGATCACCGTGTACTAAGATGCGCAAGCCCCCCTGAAGTCTCAGTGGGTTAGTTAATGTTTTTGGTGGCTCGATAAGCGTTTTGCCGTTTTGGTAAGACCCGCCGAAATAATAGTCGTCGTTGTCAGATTGTTCTTTTTTGTTACCAAAGGCTCCAACACCAAGCCGACTGATGCGATCAGCCATTTGGCTCCAATTAGCAATCAGTTGGGCGCTGGGATGTAATGAGAAACTTTTGCCAGATTTGGTACGTGGGCGCTGTTCCACCAATCCTAATTTCTCAAGTTCGGCAAGTTTGCGCATCGCGGTCGCATAGGGCACGCCTGAAGTGTCCACGAGCGAAGATGCCGTGACAATGCGTCCTTCTAAATGGCTGCGAAGTAGATGGAGGCTCATGTTAAGATAAGGGTTGGGGGAACTAGGTTCGGCGCTGGAGTTGATCTCGTTCATGAGATCTTCAAGAAATCTAACAACTCGATTAAGCGTAGCGATATTGACAGCAGATCCACCACCTGAGAATTTTGCCCCAGTACGGTAACCATTTTGGGTAATATTTTCGACTACCATATTCAAGGTGCTGGATCGCTTTACTTTTATTGTGGCGGGAATCGGTTTAGACATTATCTTGCTCCTTAACTTGTCCAATTTGGCTTAAAATCAGTATGGAGAATTTATCCATTATGGATATAAAATTATTCATAATGGATAGATTTATGTGGTTCGCTGCCATTCAAAATGTCCAGAGTTAATTAGTAGGTTGCGCCAGAAGATTCTCTGGGCTGGGAGGACAGCAGCAACCGCTTATACCCTATGAGTCTTGGAGGACCCGTTATGACATTTAGAATTAAAACAGCACTTTTCTGTACGGCCGCAGTTTTTGGTACTGCCGCCGCATCAGAAACAATGACAGTTGGCATTACGCAAAACAACGTCGGTGTTGACAGTTACCAAACAACCTATGAGCAAGCGTTCATTGCAGCCGCAGAAGCGAATCCAGACGTTGAAGTTGTGGTTTTGGACGCAGGTGGAGACGTTGCTCGGCAAATTGCCCAAATGGAAGATCTTATTCAACAAGAAGTTGATGCAATCATCATTTGGCCAACCAATGGCGAGGCTGTAATTCCAGCTGTTCGCAAAGCCTTTCAAGCAGGTATTCCTGTTGTTGTGACCAATTCAAATATAGCCCAGGCTGGCTTTGAATTTGTTTCGTCATTTTCGGGTCCCGACAACATAACTCAAGGATCGCGCTCAGCTGAAATTATGTGTGAGCGCTTCACAGCATTAGGCACCCAAAACGAAGCTCGGGTTGTGCAAATCTCTGGTCAACCTGGTTACACGACAGCTATCGAACGTGCTAAAGGTTTTGAAGATCGCCTTCCTGAAGTTTGCCCAAATGTAACACTTGTCGAAACACAGCCAGGTGATTGGAACCGTGAAAAGTCTCAGCAGGTCATGGAAGCGTTTCTTGTTAAGTATGATGACATCGACGGTGTCTATTCAGGCGATGATAACATGGGCGTAGGCGCGTTGAATGCTGCAAACGCAGCCGGCCGCACGGATGGTATCACCTTTGTCGGTGCGACCAATTTCGCAGTCGGATACGAGGCGATGGCTCGTGGCGAATATTGGGGTTCTATCTATCAGTCCCCAGTTGATGATGCGGAAGCTGCATTGAAGACAGCGATGGACCTCCTTGCAGGCGAAGATCTGCCATTCCTGAACTACTTCGATACACCAAAGATCACGCAGGACAATATGGGCAATTACACGAAGCCTGTATTTTAAACAAAAAAACTGCTTACAAAATGCGCGAGGTGGGGATTCACTTCGCGCATTATTACACAATTTTATATAATAATTTTAGACTGGAAAAGTCGCTATGGGGCGTGTTTCGGGTAGATCCTGTGTTGTCACTGGGGCCGCACAAGGTATTGGACGTGCCATCGGTGAGGCGCTGTTGGATGAAGGTGCAGACGTTTGTTTCGCTGACATCAATGCGGAGCGTTTGCATGATGTCGTTAACGCTAATACATCCCGCGCTGTCAAAGCTGGTGCCAAAATCACTCAATGTACCGTTGACGTAACCAACCGCGATCAAGTGCGCATGATGATAGCCCACGCCGTTTCGATCTTTGGGAAGCTGGACGTCAAATTTAACAATGCTGGCGTAAATCGCCCTATGAACTTTCTTGATGTGACCGAAGAAAATTGGAAGTTCATCATGGATACTAACGGCCTTGGTGTTCTCATAGGTACCCAAGAGGCAGCCCGCCAGATGATTGCCCAAGGGCATGGTGGTAAAATAATCAACACAGCTTCTGTAGCAAGCCGTCAAGGTTATGACAACGTGGCTTCGTATTGTGCTAGTAAATGGGCTGTAGTTTCACTAACCCAATCTGGCGCGCGAGATTTGGCAAAACATGACATTACGGTCACAGGCTTTGCACCAGGTGTTGTGGCGACCGAAATGTGGGATCAGGTTGACCTCGACTTGATGGAAATTGGTGTGTCCGAACGGCCTGGTCAAGCGTTAGAAGAATTTTCGACCAATATTCTGAAAGGCCGCGTGGCCAAACCGCATGACATCACAGGAACAACCACCTTTTTGGCATCAAAAGATAGTGACTATATGACCGGCCAAATCATCATGATTGATGGAGGCATGGTGCTAATTTAGCGTTATGCAAAAACCCGATAAGGGGTCTGCCCAAGCAGATGAAAGGGAGGAGAAATGGCAGAAATGTCAAAAGCAAAAGTTGGCAGTATTATAGCGCGGCAAGGCATTCTAATTGCCTTTGCGGTGTTTATTATAGGTTTCACGCTCGCCAATGGAAAGTTCTTGAGTGTTGAAAACGTGCTGAGTGTCATGCGTTCCTCCGCTATTTTAGGCGTAATGGCTTTGGGGGTTACGTTTGTCGTTGTCAGTGGCAATCTTGACCTTTCTGTTGGGTCGATGATGTCATTTTCCACTATTGTAGTGCTGGATTTGCATGACAAAGTTGGCCCCGCCCTTGCCATTCCATTAATGTTTGCCATGACCATAGCGCTTGGAGCGCTGATCGGGCTTCTTGTAGGTTATCTGAAGCTTAATTCACTTATAGTAACTCTAGGTATGTTGTCGGCTATTCACGGCCTGACACTGACCTATTCAGGCGGCAAGAATATGGACATCGCCGATAAAGAGGGAACATGGTTCAGTATTTTTGGACAGGGTACGGCGATGGGTATTCCGGTGCCGATTATTATATTTTTATTGTTGGCCACCTTCATGGGACTGCTTCTGGCTAAGACGCCATTTGGGCGCAAAGTCTACGCGGTGGGAGGTAATGGCACGGCAGCAACATTTTCAGGCATCCCGCGCGCTCGCAACGTATTTTATTGCTACGTCATCTCCGCAACCTGCGTGGCAATAGCTGGCTTGATTCAAGCCAGCCGGTCAATGGGATCGCAAAATACAGTGGGGCAGGGGTTGGAACTTGAAGTTTTGGCCGCAGTCATTCTTGGCGGCGCTTCTCTCCTCGGTGGGTCTGGTACGATTTTCAAGACGCTTATTGGCGTTTTGATACTTGGGTTTATCCAAAATGGTCTACTCCTCGTGGGGTTACAATTTTACGTCCAGTTTGTTGTGACGTGGGTGATTATAATCTTTGCAGTTTGGCTCGATATTGCAGCCAAACGTGGCAAGTTCTGGTCAACGATCGCTTAGGGGGCGGGACACATGAATGCTGAAAAACTCTCAAAATATCTTAGTAAAGGCGCCATTTGGGGTTTTATCGTGCTGGAACTGATCTTCTTTTCCATAGCAGGAGAATTTCTATCAACTTCTGACAAAGCGTTCATGGACGTTGACAACATGCTATTGTTGTTAAAACAATCAGCACCCATCGGCATCATTGCAATCGGCATGACGATTATCATGATCAACGGTAACATCGACCTGAGTGTTGGAGCGATCTTTGCCATGTCCGGGATCATATTGCTGGATTCTATGACATGGTTGATCTTTGCTGGCCTTGGGGATTGGGTAATTCCAGTATCTTGGTTGTTGGCTTTGCTGACGGGCACCGCACTAGGGTTTATTAATGGTTTGATTGTGTGGAAAACTGGAGTTGATGCTTTCATTGTGACGCTTGGCGCGATGTTAGGTTTTCGTGGGCTGGTGTTTATGTATAACGGTGAAAATCCGACATCGCATTTAAACTGGACACTAGTCGATTTCGCGGAACTTGAGTTTCTAGGACTGCATACTGCAACGTGGTTCTTGGTGATTGTCACTGCCATTATCTGGTTCGTCATGACGCGCACAGTCCACGGTCGAAATGCTTATGCAATTGGTGACAACAAAGAAGCCGCAGTG
>JBLILC010000033.1:0-24811 GCA_047635635.1 Octadecabacter sp.
TTCTCGTCGATGATGCTAATGCTACTGACAGGCCAGCGCGTGTTTGGCGCAATTGGCTTTATCGCTGTTGCAGCAGCATTGCTTCTATGGGGCGACAAAGGCGGCTTTGACATTGGGTTTTCAGCGGCCATGAAACTAATGAAATGGTATCCACTTTTGACGCTGCCTATGTTTATTTTTATGGGTTATATTTTAAGTGAAAGTAAAATTGCTGACGATTTATACAAAATGTTTCACGTTTGGATGGGAGGCCTACGTGGCGGGCTTGCTATCGGCACAATCGCACTTATGGTTTTAATTTCTGCTATGAACGGGCTAAGCGTTGCAGGCATGGCTATCGGGTCGACTATTGCCCTGCCAGAGCTTTTGAAACGCGGCTACGACAAACGAATGGTCACCGGCGTCGTTCAGGCGGGGTCAAGTCTTGGAATTCTTGTGCCACCGTCAGTGGTGCTAGTTTTATATGCAATGATTGCTCGCCAACCTGTGGGTCAACTTTGGCTGGCAGGAGTTATTCCGGGCCTGATGATGGCCGCAATGTTTATTTTTTATATCGTGGTACGGTGCCGAATTAATCCTGTACTTGGGCCAGTTTTATCTGACCGTGAGCGTGACATTCCACGCGCAGAAAAACTGCGCCTGCTGCGTGCGGGCCTACTACCTGTTATTATCTTTGCAGTAATGATGGTGCCGTTTGTGCGCGGATGGACATCGCTCGTCGAAAGTTCAGCCATTGGGGCTATCGCGGCCCTTGTTGCGGCTGTCCTTAAAGGTCGAATGACCCTTGAAGTTTTCGAAAATTCAGTACGCAACACACTCGGTATAACCTGTATGTTCATGTGGATAATCCTAGCAGCCCTTGCGTTCGGTGCGGTATTTGACGGGCTAGGCGCCGTCAAAGCGATTGAGTTCGTATTTACAGACCGCTTGAACTTAAGCCCTTGGACGATACTGATACTGATGCAACTTAGCTTTATCCTAATGGGTACCTTCCTTGACGATACAGCAATGCTGGTGATCGTAGCACCACTTTATGTTCCACTTGTTGGGGAATTGGGTTTCGATCTTATCTGGTATGGTATCCTATACACTATCACGACGCAGATCGCTTATATGACTCCCCCCTTCGGTTATAATCTTTTCTTGATGCGAGCGATGGCACCGCCAGAAATTACGCTGCGCGATATCTATTCATCCATCACTCCTTTTGTACTAATCATGGTGCTAGCCCTTGCATTTGTCATGGTCTTCCCCGGCATCGCCACATGGCTCCCGAATTACGTGTATCATTAATTAATAAGAACCGCTGGAAGCGGTCTGAATTCAACCAAGGAGAGAAAAATGACTTCTAGACGTAAATTTATCCAAGGAGCAGCCGTTGTCCCGGCAGCAGCTCTGGCGACACCAGCGCTCGCGCAGAACACCATCAGATGGCGCATGCAAACTTACGCCGGTTCAGCACTAGCGGCAGAGGTAATCGTGCCCGCCATTAAAATGTTTAACAAGATCGCCGGCGACCGCATGCAAATCGAATTGTTTTTTGCAGACCAATTGGTTCCGACAGGTGAGCTGTTTCAAGCGATGCAGCGCGGCACAATTGATGCCGTACAATCAGACGACGACTCAATGGCGTCCCCAACCGAAGTTACAGTTTTTGGAGGCTACTTCCCATTCGGTTCCCGCTATTCACTCGACGTGCCAGTACTTTTTAACCAATACGGTTTGAACGAAATTTGGGACGAAGAATATTCTAAAGTTGGCGTGAAACACATTAGTGCTGGTGCATGGGATCCGTGCCATTTCGCAACTAAAGACCCAATTCGCAGCTTAGCTGATCTGGAAGGCAAACGCATCTTTACATTCCCAACTGCGGGTCGTTTCTTGACACGCTTTGGTGTAGTTCCAGTTAACTTGCCTTGGGAAGATATCGAAGTCGCGATGCAGACTGGCGAACTTGACGGTATCGCATGGTCCGGTATCACTGAGGATTACACTGTTGGCTGGGCAGATGTAACCAACTACTTCCTTACAAACAACATCTCAGGCGCTTGGGCAGGATCGTTTTTTGCCAATATGGATCGCTGGAATGAACTACCAGATGATTTGCAAACGCTGTTCCGCGTTTGCTGTGATCAATCGCATTACTACCGTCAATGGTGGTATTGGGGCGGTGAGGCAAACCTGCGCGTCAATGGCGACAAATTGGAATTGACAACAATTCCAGACGAAGAATGGGACACAGTTGAAGTTGCAGCGCAGGAATTCTGGGAAGAAATTGCTGCTGAAAGCGATGTAAAACGTCGTGTAGTTGATATTTTTAAAAAATACAACGCGGACATGGTTAAAGCTGGACGGCCATACCGTTACGGCTAAACAATCTCTGGGGGCGGCGCTATGTCGTCCCCAAAACATTCCTTGAAATTGGATAAAACATGCCGGGCACACTTACTTTTGACGACCTAAAATCCTGCGTTATGGACAAACGAATTGATACTGTTTTGGTTTGTTTTGTTGATATTCAGGGCCGTCTGACCGGCAAGCGTTTTCATGCCATGGATTTTGTCGAAAATTCCTTTGAAGAAACCCATTGCTGTAACTACTTGCTGGCCACCGACATCGAAATGGCTACGCCAAATGGGTATGCGTCATCAAGTTGGGAAGCAGGTTATGGCGACTATGTGATGAAGCCAGATCTTTCGACAATTCGCCTTGTTACGTGGCTAGAAGGTACTGCTATGGTACTATGTGACGTGCTGGATCACCACACGCATCAACCCGTCCCCCATTCACCGCGCGCCATCTTGAAAAAACAGATCGCTCGACTTGAAGCAATGGGGTTTGAGGCCAAGATGGCGACCGAACTTGAATTTTTCTTGTTCGAGCAAAGCTTTGATAATATTAGAAAATCTGGCTTTCGTGATATGCAACCAATCAGCGGTTACAACGAAGACTACAACATTTTCCAGACCACCAAAGAAGAGGAGGTGATGCGACCAATTCGCAATCACCTTTTCGCTGCTGGTTTGCCTATCGAAAACACCAAAGGCGAAGCTGAGGCGGGTCAGGAAGAACTTAATATCCGTTATGCCCCTGCCCTAGACTGCGCGGATCATCATTCAATTGCAAAACATGCCATCAAAGAAATCGCGTGGCAGAATGGCCGAGCAGCAACATTTCTGCCAAAGTGGCACAAGGACCGCGTTGGGTCATCAAGCCACGTACACCAGTCACTGTGGAAAAATGGGGATGCAATATTCTTTGATCCATCCGCTAAACACGGAATGTCAGAATTGATGGCTCATTACATGGCAGGTTTGATTAAGTATTCTCCCGATTACACCTATTTTCTTGCGCCATATGTAAACAGTTATAAACGATTTTCCAAAGGCACTTTTGCGCCGACCAAAACGGTCTGGTCCGTCGACAACCGCACAGCCGGGTTCCGTCTGTGTGCTGAAAATACCAGAGGCTTGCGGGTCGAATGTCGCATTGGAGGGTCTGATCTTAACCCCTACCTTGCGCAGGCTGTCATGATCGCAGCAGGGATTAAAGGAATTAAAGAAAAAATGAAGCTTTCCCCCGCCACCACGGGTGACGTGTATGAAGACGCAAAAGCAACTGACATACCGCAAACTTTACGAAAAGCCACTGAAACTTTGCGAAGTTCGAAATTTCTGCGTGAAGCACTCGGCGATGATGTGGTCGACCACTACACCCGCGCCGCCGAATGGGAACAAGAAGAATTTGACCGCGCCGTGACCGATTGGGAAATCGCACGCGGCTTTGAAAGGGCCTAAGACCATGACCATCACATGTATTTCACCCATCGATGGGTCTGTCTACGCGACTCGCGAGACACTATCACGCGCGGAAGCAGATGCCGCGGTTAAACGTGCGCGAGCTGCGCAGTCTGAATGGGAAGCACGCCCATTGTCAGATCGTATTGCTCTTGTGAAAGCAGGCATCGCCGCCGTTGGTGCGATGAATGATGTAATAACTACAGAAATCGCGCACCAAATGGGCCGCCCCGTCCGCTACGGTGGTGAATTTGGTGGTTTCAACGAACGCGCAACCTACATGGCCGAGATTGCAGAAAATGCGTTAGCCGACATTGTGATTGAAGATAGTGACGCTTTTCGTCGTGTAATCAAACGTGTGCCACACGGCGTTGTTTTGGTAGTTGCTCCGTGGAACTACCCGTATATGACTGCTATCAACACAGTCGCCCCCGCCCTCATCGCGGGAAACTCTGTAATGTTAAAACACGCTTCGCAAACACCGCTGGTTGGGGAAAGAATGGCAAAGGCATTTTATTCTGCAGGTATCCCCCAAGATGTGTTTCAAAATGTATTTTTAGATCACCAAACAATTTCAAGTCTAATTTCTGATCGAGCCTTTGGTTTTGTGAATTTCACTGGATCAGTCGGTGGTGGAAAATCGATGGAACGCGCAGCGGCAGGCACGTTTACTGGTATTGGTTTGGAACTTGGCGGCAAAGATCCCGGCTACGTCATGGACGACGCCAATCTTGACGCCGCAGTCGACACACTGATCGACGGTGCAATGTTCAATTCTGGCCAATGCTGTTGCGGCATCGAACGAATTTATGTTCATGAAAGTTTATTCCATGCTTTTGTCGAAAAATCTAAGGCAATCGTGAACGGCTACAAACTGGGCAATCCATTAGATCCAGAAACGACATTAGGTCCAATGGCCCATGTGCGCTTTGCAGATGAGGTTCGTGCACAAACTGAACAAGCTGTTGTTGAGGGTGCGACGGCGCAGATTGATCCCACTCATTTTCCAGAAGACGGCGGGGCTTACCTGATGCCACAAATCCTGACAGATGTAACCCACGACATGCGGGTCATGCGTGATGAAAGTTTTGGCCCAGTAGTCGGCATTATGTCAGTCAAGGACGACGCCGAAGCGATCCATCTAATGAATGATAGCAGCTTTGGCCTTACTGCGTCGTTGTGGACACAAGATGCCAAACGCGCCGAAAACATTGCCAATCAGATTGAAACTGGCACCGTGTTTATGAATCGCGCTGACTACCTTGATCCAGCACTATGCTGGACAGGATGCAAAGATACGGGCCGCGGAGGTGGACTGTCTGTTATCGGCTACCATAACTTAACCCGCCCAAAATCATACCACCTTAAGAAGGTTTAAATCATGACCATCTCAGCCAACTGGTCTTACCCGACCACTATCCGTTTTGGCGCAGGCCGAATATCCGAAATCGCAGATGCCTGCGCAGTCGCTAGTATTAAAAAACCTCTGTTAGTCACAGACCGTGGCCTTGCGAGTATGGATATTACTAATAGAACACTTGATTTGCTTGAGGCAGCTGGCCTTGGACGTGCCATTTTCAGCGATGTTGACCCAAACCCCAATGAAAAAAACGCAGCTGCTGGTGTCAAAGTTTATAATGAAGGTGGGTATGATGGTGTGATCGCCTTTGGTGGCGGGTCTGGTCTTGATTTGGGAAAATTAGTAGCATTCCTTTCTGGACAGACCCGCCCATTATGGGACTTTGAAGATATTGGGGATTGGTGGACCCGCGCAGATGCTGACGCAATTGCTCCAATTATTGCAGTTCCGACGACGGCAGGTACTGGTTCCGAAGTCGGACGCGCATCAGTCATTACAAATTCAGTGACAGCAGAAAAAAAGATTATCTTTCACCCAAAATTCCTACCCACAGTTGTCATCTGCGATCCAGAATTGACAGTCGGCATGCCAAACTTCATCACCGCAGGGACTGGCCTTGATGCCTTTGCTCATTGTGTTGAAGCGTACTGTTCGCCACATTATCACCCGATGAGCCAAGGTATGGCACTTGAGGGCATGCGTTTGGTCAAAGATTATCTCCCACAATCCTATGCTAATGGCACTGATATTGAGGCGCGATCACATATGATGTCAGCTGCTATAATGGGTGCTACGGCATTTCAGAAAGGTCTCGGCGCTATCCACGCCATATCCCATCCTATCGGCGCAATTTATCATACACACCACGGCACAACGAACGCAATATGTATGCCAGCTGTTCTTCAGTTCAACAAGCCTGCGATTACCAGCATAATTGAAAAGGCTGCCCATTACCTAAATATTTCAAACGGTTTTGACGGTTTTTGCGCCTATGTAGATGGCTTGAATTCATCGCTTGGCATTCCCAAAAACCTTACAGGTCTTGGCATTAATAATCCTGATATCGAACGTATTGTTGCTGGTGCTTTAATCGATCCAAGCACAGGTGGAAATCCTATTAAAATGACAAAGGAAAATACCACCCAGCTATTGTACAATATTATTAATAATTAACTTATCATTTTAAGTAAGTTTTTTATGCAAGCCCCATATTAATTTATACAGATTTTAAAATAACCGTATTATAAAACCTATAGGCTCTTATAAATCACCTAGCCTTAATATTAACTATAAACCCTCGAAAAATTGGAGCTTTGCTATGAAATTTGAACTTATCTCGTCGACAGCATTAGTCATCGCTTTCTCAGCGTCCTCGGTATCTTCCGAGACTTTGCGACTGTTGACATGGGGTGGTTATGCACCCGACGATGTTATTACTATGTTCGAAGCCGAATTCGACCATACGGTAGAAGTGACGACCTCCAACAACGAAGAAATGATTGCAAAGTTACGCGCAACAAATGGCGGTGGTTTTGACCTTGCTCAACCGAGCCAAGACCGCATAGCAAGTGCGCAAGAAGAATTTGGTATCTACAAGCCGATCGACATGTCCCGTGTAGACTCTGAGCAGTTTATTCCATCAATGTTAGGCGCTACCGCGACGAACACGACGTTTGACGGTCAAGTTTTTGGCCTACCCCATGTCTGGGGTACCAGCGGTTTGGTGGTTAATACTGCAGAAGCCATCCAGGTTATTGACTATATTGACCTTTGTGACAAATCTGTTTCAGGCAATGTATCCTATAGATTGAAGCGTCCAACACTTATTGGATTTGCATATTCAATGGGTTTAGATCCTTTCGCCGCCTATTCAGATCTAGTAGCCTACCAAGGCATTCTTGATCAAGTTGAGGAAACCCTAGTAGCATGTAAGGCCAATGTAAAAACCTATTGGGATGGCGGCGATGAGATTAAGAACTTGCTTCGCTCAGGTGAAGTTTTAGCAGCTATGGCGTGGGATACAGGTGGTTGGCAACTGAATGCAGATAATTCAGATATCACATTTGTTGCCCCCGCATCCGGGGCGCTGGGCTGGATTGACACGTTTGTTCTGCCTTCACGTGGCCGTGCAGACGCTGCAGCTTATGATTGGATCAACTTTGTGATGCGTCCAGATGTTGCGGCGATGATCACCAATACTGCGGGCAATTTCACAGCTGCCCATGGTGGTGATGAAGGCGTCAACGCTGATCTGAAAGCTCGTTATCAGGGCAGCTTTGATCAGGATGCAATCGATAATATCAAATGGTATCCGCCAGTACCTGCAGGTTTGGAAGCCTTGGAAGGTGCAACACTTGATCGCATCAACGCTTCAAACTAAGGGGCCTTAACTTAACTAATTAGAAGGGCGCAATTAACGCCCTTCGTTGTGGCTTTGAAAGGTCCAGATTAATGGCACAAACGGCCGACCTTGAATGCTGTGATTTAACGAAAGATTTTGATAATTTCCGCGCTGTAGATCATGTCAGTTTCGTTGTCCCACAAGGTTCCTTTTTCTCAATTCTCGGACCGTCTGGCTGTGGTAAAACCACGCTGTTACGGATGATTGCAGGATTTCAATTTCCAACTAGCGGCGACCTTTTGATAAAAGGCCAATCTATGATTGGGGTTGGCCCGAATAAACGCCCAGTTTCAATGGTGTTCCAACATCTTGCTCTTTTCCCAATGATGAATATTGGAAAAAATATTGGATTTGGGCTGCGTCAACGCGGTATATCCTCCTCAGAAATTAATACACGTGTAGGACGGGTGCTGGAACGGGTTGGATTGCCTGGCATTCAAGATCGACAGATCAGTCAACTTTCTGGCGGACAGAAACAACGTGTTGCCATTGCACGATGCATGGTGCTGGAACCAGATGTTCTGCTTTTGGACGAACCTTTGGGTGCGCTTGACTTAAAACTTCGTGAGCACATGAAAATTGAATTAAAAACACTACAGGCCGAATTCAACACAACCTTTGTTTACATTACTCACGACCAATCCGAGGCTTTGGTAATGAGCGATAGCATAGCCATCATGAATAAAGGCAAATTTGATCAAATTGGCACTGCTAAAGAACTTTATTATGAACCTGCCAATTCCTTTGTTGCAGGGTTTGTCGGCGACGCAAACAGATTTGAAGGAAAGGTAACAGCTTTCTACAGGCAAGTGGTGTCTCTTGTCACAGAAGGTGGTATCACAATTCAAGGACAGGCAACAGCTCAGGTTCCTACGATAGGGCAACGCGCACAGATCTTCGTACGCCCAGAGGCAATTCAGCTTTCGAAGGGCCCAGTACAAAATAACGAAAACCAAAACTCAATTAAATGGGTCGTAAACAGCGTTTTATTTAATGGCGCCAATAGCATGGTTATTTTGTGCGATCCTAATTCAGGCGAAAAAATTCAAGTCACTTTGCCACAAACTGGTGCTTTTCTTGAACTTATTAAGGGTGAGACTGTTTATACCAGTTGGAAGCCCACACAGGCACGCTGTTTTACGTTCGAGGTTCATTAGATGGTATCTGACAGATCAAAACTTGGGTTTTACCTGCTCTTGGCTCCGCTTCTGTTGTGGCTAGTGATGCTGATCATCCTACCCCACATCGGTCTATTTATAGTCTCAATCAGCGAAAAGGTTGGTGTGCGAGAATATGAAATAAGCCTTGGCAACTACGCTGTTTTCTTTAATGAGCCACTATATTGGCGTACATTTGCACGCACTGCGATTATGTCAATCTCAACAACGATTCTCACACTGCTACTAGGGTTTCCGATTGCATATTATATAGCAAAACTGACCCGTGGACGAACAAAAACCACCTTATTTTTAATGTGCTTAATTCCGTTTTGGGTATCTGAACTTGTGCGCACTTTCGGCTGGATGATTTTGCTTCGTGAAACTGGTGTATTGTCTAGTTTTTTGCAATATACTGGTGTGATTGGTGGTCCAGTTGAATTTTTATATAATGATGGTGCCATTATGGTCGGCCTTGTTTATACTTCAATTCTATTTATGATTGTACCATTGGTGACGACCCTGGATAGCCTTGATGATAGTTTGATTGAGGCTGGATATGACTTGGGCGGTTCAGGTTGGTCAATCTTACGCGAGATAGTGATTCCACACTCCATGCCAGGTATTGTGTCCGGATGTATCGTTGTGTTTATGCTATCATTAGGTAATTACTTGACGCCTATTCTCTTAGGAGGAAAAGATAGCCTTTGGTTCACCGGTTTAATCTATACGCAGTTCATTACGCGCTTTAACTGGGAACTCGGCTCAGCCTTTGGCTTTTTACTTTTAGGGCTCTCGTCAGTTATAGTATTTTTTGGACTAAAGCTGTCGCGCCAGTCACTTTCTGATACAATGGGGCGCTAGATGATCCCAACGGTTCCACAATCTTCTGCCTTAAAATGGACTTACCGCGCTTATGTAACGTTATTTTTCGTTTACCTCGCATTACCACTTACAGTTGTTTGCGCCTTCGCTTTTAACAACAGCGTTTTTCCTTCATTGCCTTGGGAAGGCTTCACTACAAAATGGTTTTTCGGGACAGAAGCTCCATTTATCGGTGTATTTCACGAACGCTCTATTTTGCGCTCAATCGGAACGTCAGCCTTTGTGGCTATTTGGGTCGCTGGCCTTGCAGTGACAGTTGGCACCTGCAACGCATTTTTATTTGTGCGGCATGATTTCCGAGGAAAAGGATTTCTTTATATACTCATGTTGTTACCTCTCATCATCCCTGGCGTTATTCTTGGTATATCAATCCTAGTTTTTGCCAGCTCTGTTGCAAACAGGCTTGAAGACGCAACGGGGCTTTGGTTCGATGGCTTACGTCCCGGTTTGATCCTCGTCATCTTGGGTCAGTTTTCATTTATCACAACCTTTGCAACGCTGGTGATCTCAGCGAGATTGCAAAAATTTGACCTCAGCCTAGAAGAAGCCGCACTAAACCTAGGTGCAACCAAGTGGGGTGCTGTAAGGCAGATCACATTGCCATTTTTACTGCCTGCAATAGTCGGTGCCGGCGTAGTAGCAATTTTAATGAGTTTTGAAAACTTTAACACAACTTTGATGCTTGTCGGGTCTGACGCACCTTTGACAATCACTATGTTTGACAAGCTAAAACATGGATCTACACCAATTTTAAATGCAGTGTCAGTTATGCTGATTATTGTGTCTGCCGGAGTTGGATTATTGTCATTAATAATTCAAAAGTCAAAGTAATGAGATTTCTATAAATCTATATATCTCTAATCTTACCTGGAATTAAATTTTAAAAGAAATTTTATCCATAATTTTTACCAAGCACTCGCAAAATTGGGAGAACCCTTTCTTTGAGTGCTGTCATCTGGATACTATCTAGTATCAGTTCTTTATTAGATACGGAAATATTTACAATGCAAAGACAAGGTCAAGGGGCGATAACATCAGTTCAATCCAACTCAAAAAAACTTGAACATTTTAAAGGGAGAGTAAATAATTAGTAGATATTCATATCACCAAATATTTAATATCATTACCATGTAATCTCTACTGGTTTACTATGTAGAAACCACATCATGATAGATTTGTCGCAACTCTTCTTGATAGTAGGCTTTTGATTGTCAAAAAGCCGGTATTCAGGAATGATTGTGAATAAGACCTCCAAAAAACAGCCTTATTGGCAGACAAATTTTCTAGGTCTAACCAGTATTTGTATCAACCAAAAAAGTGGCTGGCTCATCAGGTCGGTGTAACTAAATGGTTTGCTGTCTGCTTTACATAGAATTAAGTTTTGATTACTTTTCGTTTGTTTTTGGGTGACTGTAAACTGGCTTTTATCTTATCTAAAATAGATGTCCAACAACATGACTGTGTCCAGAAACTGGTGATATCGCTGATGGTGATAGTGGAATACGAAAATTTTTATTTATGATTTGATGTTTCGTGGAACGAATTAGTGCTCCAACAAATGCAGTTCTTCGGGATCTGATGCTAAAGCTAGATTTCACCTTGGGTTTTGTGGTGATAGGCCGCTCCAAAAGAACAATGCAATCTACTATCCTGCAAAATTCATGCAGTAGATCAGTAATGTAAACTACAATCATCACTGAGCAAACACAACTTGTTGATGAAATAAACCTGATCACAAACGGACGTCGGCAGGGCGAGATCAAACCTGTAAATATCGCCCTATATCCCGATATTTGTCCAAAAAATTCTCCGCTCTTGAGACTAGTACACAATACCCTGCCAAGCAGTGGAGGTAAATTAACGACTGTATTATTCTAAGCTCGTTCTGAAATAAAATTATCACCTGCCAATGATCTTCAATTAAATAAAGTCAGCCTATAAATGCTGATTAATCACCTTTAATTTTATGCATAAACTCGTTTGTAACCTTGATCACAATAAAGGCTGGAGTTGTGATCAAATCATTAGCTTTAAGGATTTATTAAGTTGAGACCGCTGATAGATAGCAACTTTATTCGTTTGTGAACATTCCTGCCATAGCTTGTGGCGACAACTCCGTTTCCAGTGCCAATTGCACCACTTTGCACTGCACCTTATCCACACCTCACAATAACACTTCACATCAGCAGCTGCAGACATACTTTGACTTAAATTATGAAATTTAAAATATTGCTCCTTCGCGCTGCAGATACCAGCAATGAAAAGTGGTAAGAGAAATTCCGGGTTTGATCAGTGTTGACTGGGCAAATAAATGCAATCCTTCGCACGGTTAGATAATGTCAAAATTCTTAGATCTGGCGTACCAGATTTGAGGTCATTACCACCACCCAACATGCTTTTTTGAGCACCCAAAGTTCGAACAATGGTTATGGTATTACCTAGTTCAAATTAAAATCTTTGAGATCAAAACTTTCATCGCGCCTGTGTTTACAAACAATGCTGTATCGCCAGTAAGGTACCAACGTTTTTGTAGTACAGTTATTGACAATTTTTTTTGCAACAATATAGCTATTATATAAAATTAAAGATTATACTTCAATACTTTAGTAGTTATTTCCCTGTTAGACATAGCCCCTATGCAGATTTAGAGGGTTGGAGCCGTAGGCTTTAAGCCCTATTTTCTGCAGTGCAGCATTAATACTGCAGCGCAGCAAAATAATAGGACTTGCAATATGACAATGGTAGTTTCTCACACTAATAGCTGGCTGGCGTCAGGCCTAACTGAGCTGCGAATGCGCTTCATTAGTCGCAGGCATGCGGCTGCCAAAGAAAAGATTATGACGGCAAGGTACCAAAAATCTTTGACAAAACTGAATTCTTTGTCAAATCGAGACTTATTGGATATTGGAATATCGCGTGCAGACATACCCCAAATTGCGTTTGAACAATCGCAAAAGGACCTCACAAATGAGAATAACTAGCAACACAACCGGCAGCAGAACTTACTGTGCTCGACGCACCATTGAGGACACTCTAACCGCTGTAAGTCAAACCATCAGAAAGTTGCGCAAAAGTTTCAAAAAACTGTGGATCAAATTTCAAATAAGACAAATGCAATCAGTCTTGCAGGAGTTAAACGATGAACAACTGGATAGAATGAGCATCAAACGCGATGGCATTAAGGAACACGCCAAACATCTGATCACTTATGAATATGACGGACTTTGAAGAAAGGGACCTCGACGATAACTCCGACGTAAATAATAAAACTAGTCTTTTACATTACAAACTTAAAGTATTGAACACAGCAATCGAATTAAGATCATTTGAAATTGTATCGGCGCCTTTTGCATCTAAGTTTTGAAGCGTTTGAAATGGAAAAGTTAGAGTAATTCAGCATAGTACTAAGGTCCGCATTGATTGTCGAAATTATATAGACCATAGATAACCCTAGTTTGTGTCAATATAATATAAATATATTAACAAATTTGAATACTTTTATCTATTTATTATCTGATACTTTCCAATGTGAAAATATTCAGCACTTTAAGACGTTCGCGATGAACTATCGATAATCTGTAAGCGTACACGGAAGCACCCATTCCTCCTTCCATAATTACGCTAATGAAAGCTGCACTTAACTAGTCTCAACACATTCTTTGTTCTTTGGGATTTAATTTAATTTATTTGCATTCGGAAAAAAATTTCACCCAGATAATAAAGCTGAACAATTCGATAGGGTCTAGTCCTTATTAATAATAATTCTATAATATGAGACATCTTTACCAATCATTTGGTAGTCACTTCAATGATTAGTTATTTTTATAATGCACCCAGGTTTATTGTGGGTTGCATTACTAGATGTCGACTTTTTACTTGTTTAGAGTTTTGAATTGATTGGATAATAATTTCTGCGGAGACTCGTCCAATATCATGCCTTTGCGTAATTGATGTGGCTATTAAACCAGGAAAGCCTTGCAAGAGATCTAGGCCATTAAACCCTGCCAGTGCCACAAGTTTAGGAACTAAAATTCCTGCTTCAATACAATAGCAAAGTCCTCCAAATGCTATATCGTCGTTTGAGAAGTAAATACAGTCAAGATCAGGGTTTTGGTTCAACAGTTCTTGAGTCAAACGGCGGCCTTCACCTACAGAAGATAAAATACCACCTAATAATACAGTTATTTTAATATCACGGTTTTCTAAGACATCAAAAAAACCTTGTTTTCTTTTTGTTGCACGCAGATCACTTTCCAGATTGCAACCAATGTATCCGAAGCGTGTGCGTCCAGCACCAATAAGTGCCTCAGCCATATCTTCTCCAGCCGTTTGATGAGAAAAACCTACAACGTAGTCAATGGCATCACCGTCTGTATCCATGACCTGCACGATTGGAATATCAGCTTCAATGAGCAATTGACGTGTCTGATCTGATTGTTCCATTCCCGTAATAATCATGCCGGCAGGTCGCCAAGAAAGCATTCGTCCTACAAGCTCATATTCACGGTTAAGATTGTAGTCAGTGACACCAAATGCTGGCTGAAAACCAGTTCCTAATAGCCCATCTGAAATACCGGACATAACTTGTGGAAAAACGATGTTTGTAAGACTTGGAACTATCACACCTATAAGATCGGAACGCGCATTAGACAATGATGCAGCAAGATGATTTCCAAAATATCCAATTTTTTTCGCCGCTTCAGTAACCCTAACTTTGCTCTCATTTGAGACATCCTTGCTACCACGCAATGCGCGCGATGCAGTCATTTTACTAACTCCAGCAGCTGCAGCAACGTCAATTAAAGTTTTATTTTTTTTCATATACTTGATAACAATCACATAATTTTATCAACTTTAGCAACGCACCAACTTTAATTTATATTAGTTTTCGCGTCAAACGTAATTCTCGACCAGTTGACAGGCTATATTCTAGTATGTAACTGGTATCGATACCGGTATCGATACCGATGAAAAGGGAGAGTGATTAAAAGCTAAAAAGCTTAGTCACAGCGCATAAACGAGGGACAGAAAACTGGTCCTCGAAGGGAGAAAGAAATGGAATTTACTAATTTAAAAACCGCAGTTGTTGGTAGTGTTTTTATAGCGAGCACATTGTTCGCAAATACAGCCATCGCGCAAGATTATCAGTGGACGTTTCAAACATCAGCTCAGGCAGGAGATAACTTTTTTCCTATTGAGGAAGAATGGGCTGAACGCGTTCAAACCATGTCTGGTGGTCGAATTGAAATTACAGTTGTTCCAGTTGGGACAATTGTTGCCCACAACGAAACACTGGACGCTGTTGGAGCAGGCATTTTGCAGGGTCATATTACCGATCCATCATATTTTTCAGGTAAAGATCCTGCGTTTGCAATGCTTGGAAACCTCGTTGGAGCATGGTCTGAACCGCAGCAAATGTTTAACTATATGAATTATGGCGGTGGTAACGAGTTGTTTAACGAGCTTGTCAATCCCTACGGACTACAATTCTTAGGTGCTTCAGCAACAGGCGTTGAAGCTTTCTTGTCAACTAAGCCAATATACGGTGTTGATGACCTTGCAGGCATCAAGATGCGTGCTCCTGAAGGCATGGTTCAAGAAGTGTTTGCAGCAGCAGGGGCATCTCCTGTAAATCTACCAGGTTCCGAGGTATATACTTCTTTAGAAAAAGGTGTGATTGATGCTGCAGATTACACCGTATTCTCTACAAACCACGCTCAGGGAATGCATGATTTTGCTCAGTACCCTCTCTACCCTGGTTTCCATTCTATGCCCGTAATTGAAGTATCTCTTAACAAAGAAATCTTCGACACCCTTCCAGACGATCTTAAAGCAATTCTTGACGTTTCTGTTCGCGACTTTGCTCAGGATATGGTTGCTCGCCTTGACGCAGAAAACGCCATTGCCGTTGCTGAAGCAACCGCAGATCCAGACATCACAATCATTAACTGGTCTGATGATGAACGGTCTAAGTTTCGTGCAATTGCTCAAACGCAATGGGCAAATTGGGCTGCTCGTTCCGAAATGGCAGGCAAAGCATATACGAGTGTCTCAGCTTATCTGATAGCAGCAGGATTACTAACCGAGTAACCGGCTAAATCAACACAATTAAAAGGGGGGCAACGGTGCTCCTCTTTTTTTTAGTTAAATTCATTTTGATGGGTTTAGGGAGGCGACATGTCACAAGAAAATTCAGCCATGACTGCTGGCGAAGTCGAGGCTCAACTTGAGGCTCTAAAACGCGCACATGAAGAAGATGCTGCTGGCCCACAAACTACATTAGACAAAAAAATAGTTTCATTTGGTGGCATTTTTAGTTTTCTATTTGCGATAGCAACAATTGTGTCACTTTATGAAATTGTTATGCGGTATTTCTTTAATTCACCAACAATTTGGGTACATGAAACTGTGATTGCATTGGTGGCCGTTTGCTACCTTTATGGTGGTATTCAGTGCTTAGCTGCAGATAAACACATACGAATTGGTTTGATTTATTTTGGTACGAGCGGGGGTACACGCCGTTTGCTTGATTTTGTGAACGGACTTCTCGCCTTATTCTTTGCTATCGCAATTGCCTATGCTGCCTCCACGATGGTCGAAAAATCATGGTGGACCCCGCAAGGTGATTTTCGCTTAGAACGTTCTGGTTCAGCATGGAACCCTGTCACACCAGCACTAGTTAAAATGGGTCTATTCATCACAGCAATTGTGTTAGGGATCCAGTCACTAGGGCATATTTGGGTAGCCTTTAAAGGCACTGGTTACCGTCAATCTGGAAGTGCAACTGCAAGTAAATATGCTATAATAGGTATTGCGATAGTATTCGGCCTTCTTGCAATAGGTGGTTACGTCTTATTTAGCCAAGGGCGCGATTTGGGGATTCAAACGGGATCAATCCTGCTAGTAACTAGTATCATGGTGCTCATTCTAACTGGCATTCCACTTGCATTTGTGACTGGCCTTATTGCAATTCTGTTTACTATCGCATGGTTTGGGGTGTCAGGAGTGCCATTAGTATCAAGCCGTATCTATTCGTTTGTGAATGAATACGTACTTGTCGCTATTCCAATGTTCGTGTTGATGGCCTCTTTGTTAGATCGATCTGGCATGGCTCGTGATTTATATGACGCAATGCGCCTTGTAGCAGGCCGACTTAAGGGCGGTGTCGCTATTCAAACCCTTGTAGCAGCTATATTTCTTGCTTCTATCTCAGGTATTATTGGTGGAGAAATTGTTCTCCTCGGTTTGATAGCTTTGCCACAGATGCTTCGACTTGGCTATAATCGAGCGCTGGCTATTGGCACTGTTTGTGCGGGTGGATCACTTGGGACAATGATACCACCATCGATTGTTCTTATAGTATATGGTCTAACAGCTAGTGTTTCTATCGGTGACCTGTTTCTAGCGACTGTTGTTCCAGGGCTTATGTTAGCAAGTTTTTACATTATCTATATCTTTATTCGATGCTCTATCGACCCCACCATGGGGCCATCAGTTCCACAAGCAGAACTCGACATGCCAGTTTCTGAAAAACTAAAAAAAATGCGTGGAGTAATTTTACCTGTAGGCGTCGCATTTACTGTTCTTGGGTCAATTTACGGAGGTATCGCTTCCGTGACTGAAGCGGCAGCTATGGGTGTTGTTGGAGTTTTCATCTCGGCATTGGTTCGCCGCGAAGTGTCATGGGAATTAATAAGTTCAAGCCTCAAACAGACTCTTGAAACGTGCGGCATGATCATCTGGATTGGCCTAGGCGCAGCAGCGCTTGTCGGAGTTTATAACCTTATGGGTGGAAACCGCTTTATCGAAAGCGCAATTCTTGACAGTGGCGCATCACCAATGGTGATTATCCTGATGATGATGGGGATTTTAGTTGTACTTGGCCTATTTATGGATTGGATTGGAATCGCTCTTTTAACAATGCCAATCTTTGTTCCTATCATCATTACACTTGGTATGGACCCTGTGTGGTTCGGTATTTTGTTTGCTATGAATATGCAGGTCAGCTACCTGACACCACCTTTCGGTCCAGCAGCTTTCTATTTAAAGTCAGTGGCGCCAAGCGACATGAGCCTCTCTGAAATTTTTAAAGCGTTACTACCTTTTATTGCAATTCAAATTGTGGCCCTAGCACTTGTTCTATTTTTCCCAGAAATTGCACTTTGGTTACCTGGTTGGGTAAAAGGAAATTGAGATGAATATTATAAAATTATTACCATTAAATGTTGCAGCCATCGGGCTTGGATCGATGGGATACGGCATAGCGACTTCAGCCTTAAATGGTGGGCACAAGGTTTGGGGGAAGGATATTAACCCTGAAGTAATGTCTCGCTTTGTGCGTGAAGGTGGCCAATCCAGCAGTCTAATAGATGTGTCTTCTACTTTGGATGTCGTAATTGTCACTGTTTTAAATGCAGCACAGACTGAGAGTGTCCTATTTGGCGATCAAGGAATTATTGAAAAGTTACAGAAGGGTGCCGCTATTATATCATGCGCTACCGTCCCACCTGATTTTGCAAAAGATATGGCGGCACGTTGCGCTACTTTTGGAATCCACTATTTGGATGCACCTATTTCTGGAGGGTCTATCAAAGCTGCATCCGGTAAACTTTCTATTATGGCTTCAGGAACACCAAAAGCATTTGAAGCTACGCAGCTTGTGTTAAAAGATATTTCCGAAAAAGTTTTCGAATTGGGTAATGAAGCTGGCGCAGGCAGTGCAATGAAAGCGGTTAACCAATTACTTGCTGGTGTCCATATTGCTGTAATGGCAGAGGCTTTGACTTTTGGCATAACTCAAGGCGTAACACCCGAAAAATTTGTAGAAGTTATTAGCAAGTGTGCTGGCACTAGTTGGATGTTAGAGAACCGTGCACCGCACATAGTAGAAGGTGATTACACGCCACATAGTTCCGTCAATATTTGGCCAAAAGACCTTGGTATTGTCTTAGATATCGCAAAAGATGCAAAGTTTGCAGCACCAATTACAACGGCAGCACTTAAACAGTTTACAGCGGCAGCCCTTATGGGGCTAGGGGATGAAGATGATGCGGCCGTAGTTAAAGTGTATGCCAAAAATTCCGGAATAACGTTGCCAGTGTGAAACATAGGAAAAACTTAAATGACAACTATTTTGGGCTGTATTGCTGATGATTTTACCGGTGCAACTGATTTGGCCGGCCTTTTGGCGCGTAGCGGGGTGCGAGTATCCCTGCGCATAGGTGTTCCATCAGAGCCTCCTTCTCACACAAGTCCATTTGAGGTCATTGCACTAAAGTCGCGCACGATTCCTGCAGTTAGTGCTGTATCTGAAACACTCGCTGCTTTAAATTGGTTGAAGCGTGCAGGCGCAAAACGATTTTTCTGGAAATACTGTTCGACCTTCGATAGCACCGACGAAGGTAATATTGGTCAAGTGGCTGAAGCACTAATGACTGAGCTAGGCACCGAACAAACTATTTATTGCCCCGCATTTCCTGAAAATGGAAGATATGTGTTCATGGGTAATTTGTTTGTTGGGCATCAACTTTTATCAGAAAGCCCTATGAAAAATCACCCGCTCACGCCAATGCGGGACAGTAATTTGATGCGCCTACTTAACTCCCAAGTGTCTCGTCCTGTTGGTTTGGCTGATCGATTAACTGTAGCTCAAGGTGCGACTGCATTGCGGGCAAAGCTGGACGCACTCAAGCTTGAAGGAGTAGCCCATGTTGTAGTGGACGCTGTGGCAGACAAAGACCTATCTATTATTGCCGAGGCTTGTAGCAACATGCCATTGATGACAGGAGGATCTGCAGTTGCCATGCAGCTTCCCACACATTATCTCAAAGATGCAGTATTATCTGCAGATGCTGTCAAAAAAAAGTTATCACCAAAAGTAGGTAATGGCACTATTATCTTATCAGGAAGCTGCTCAGCTATGACGAATATTCAGGTTGCTACTCATGTTAAAATGGGTGCGCCTAATTATCGATTAGACCCGTTAGAGATAGCTAAAACCGGTTCGGCTCCTGTACTTGCCTGGCTTGCGGCCCAAGACTTGACCGAAGCACCGCTTATCTATGCCACGGCGGCTCCAACAAGTGTAAAAGCTGCGCAAAAAACATTGGGCGTTGCGGCAGCTGGTGATCTAATTGAAGAAATACTTTCTATTTGTGCAGTGGCAGCACGTAATGCTGGTGCTTGCCGCATCATCGTGGCGGGTGGTGAAACATCAGGTGCAGTGACAAAAGCACTAGGTGTATCTCAACTTGACATTGGAGCCGAAATATCACCAGGAGTGCCCTGGACATTTTGTGTATCAGATAAAGTCCAGATAGCGCTAACCTTAAAGTCAGGTAATTTTGGCACCAAAACATTTTTTGCTGATGCCCAAAAGAAACTGGACACACTATAATGTCTGAAATGAAGCTGCGTGAACAAATCTGTCTTTTAGCAAAATCAATGTTCGACAGAGGTCTCACTGGTGGTAGCACCGGAAATATTTCAGCACGGACGCATGATGGCGGTTTGCTTGTTAGTCCTACAGGAACAAGCTTTGGGCGCCTAGATCCAGGGCGGCTCAGTCTGTTTAATTCGGAGGGCTTGTTAATTAGTGGTGATCCACCAACTAAGGAAATGCCATTGCATTCGGCTTTTTATGACACTCGTTCAACTGCCGGTGCAGTCGTTCATCTGCACTCTTGCCATTCAGTGGCTTTGTCAATGATGCCCGAAGTTGATGTTGATAACTTTTTACCCCCGCTGACGCCTTACGGCATTATGAAATTAGGTAAAGTAAAGCTGTTACCATATTTCATGCCTGGTGATCCCGCAATGGGTGCGGCAGTTCGCGGTCTTGCAGGTAAGCGATCGGCCGTAATGTTGGCTAACCATGGGCCAGTCGTCGCGGGTATAGATATTGAAGCTGCATGTAATGCGATTGAGGAACTGGAAGATACAGCACGACTTGCGATGCTGACCCGCGAGTTATCACCTCGCGCATTGTCATCCGAAGACGTGCTCACTTTGGTGGCTAAATTCGATGTGGAGTGGCAATAATGAAGTTTTCAGCTAATTTGGGATTTCTTTGGAATGATTGCGCTTTGCCGGAAGCAATTAGAGCGGCAAAAGCCGCAGGCTTTGATGCAGTAGAATGTCACTGGCCATATGATGTACCAATCGCCGAAGTCTCTAACGCCTTGGCTGAAACAAATTTAAAAATGTTGGGCTTAAACACCCGTCGCGGCAATACTGCTAAAGGTGACAACGGTTTATCAGCAATTGTTGGCCGCGAAATAGAAGCACGTGCTGCCATTGACGAAGCAATAGTCTATGCAGCAGCGATTAGCGCTGAAAACATTCATGTAATGGCAGGGTTTAGCACTGGTCTTGAAGCACATGCAACGTTTGTAGAAAACTTGAATTACGCCTGTGTAAATGCCGCTCTTCATGGCATCACAATTTTGATTGAACCACTCAACAAATATGATGCACCAGGTTACTTTTTAACGACTACTGATCAAGCTGTTCTTATTATTAATGAGGTAGGTGCTAAAAACCTTAAATTAATGTTTGACTGTTACCACGTCCAACTAATGGAAGGTGACCTTATTAATAAAATAAAAAAAAATTTAGACCATATTGGACATATTCAGTTTGCATCGGTACCTAACCGAGGCCCCCCAGATAACGGTGAAATTAACTATAGTTATCTGTTTAAAGCCATCATATCTCTTGGATATCATTTTCCTATCGGAGCTGAATACAAACCTAGTGGTCTTACCAATCAAAGCCTTGATTGGATGAAGTTATATCGCACAAATGAGATTAAATAATAATTGTTTAAATTTAAAAATCCTTAGCGCGTGTTAAGTTGACTTTGAAGTTACCATGACTTGAGGGTAAAATTTTCTAATTTTAAAGAATTGACTACTTTTGTTATATGCTGAAAAAATTTGTAAAATTTAGGGATTAAATTTTATGTTATATTAAAAAATACAGCTCTAAACAAACCTGCATTAAGTGTCATTCTAGCATTTCTTCTAACATTATTATGACCGTTATACTTTTCGCTCAGCAAAATGATCTCAGAGATGCGAATGCCAATTGCCATACTTTTAAAAGTACACATCACTTTAGAGAAGTCAGTTCTGTTTTTTTATGAATGCATTATTCAAGTCACCATTGGACATCTACCTTCAGAATTTTTTACAAAATTCATAACTTCAGCATCTGTGCTGGTACGTTCACAATATAATACCTTGTGAAGTTTAGATTGCTTGACAGACAACTCAAAGTTGTCTTTCAGCCAACAGGGAGTAAGGTGGTAAAAGTAATAAAAGAATTTTTTTAGTGATCTTAATTAAGCGCACATTCACAAATTAAGTATTTATAAAGTTTGTTTGTTACAGACTCATGCCAAAATTCTCGCTTGCTTTTGACAAGACAAACAATCATTATCAATGCATGTTTTGAGATAACAATACAAATATACTTACTATCATGTGTGCAATCTATATGTTCTTAAATCAGATGATCTCTACACAGAGCTGCTAGACAAGCAATGTAAGCAATGCCAATGACAACTACTCAGGTGTGCTGGCGTTGATAGGCTAGGCCATAAGAAACTCATCTATTAGCCCCTCCCCTTCTGATGACCTAAAATATGTTGTTTTCCCTTACCATGTGAATTACTTATATATAAGTAATTTAATTAATTAGGGGTTGAAGATGAATATTTGTATGCGAGGAACTTTTGAATGCACATGGGACAATATGATTGCTAGACTTGAAGCGAATATGGCTTCGGCGAGTGATGCGCACACTTCTTGGACTGCAGCACAAGAAGGCGAGAACGGCATTATATTCATGGCAAACATAGTCGACTTTGAAGCACTCGGTAGCCTAATGATTAATGAAGATCAGTTGAAGTGGGACAAAGACAATGGCGTAGAGTACGCGGCGTACACTATGCAACCAATGGGCGATTAAAATAAAATATAAGTCCAGCTAAAGCAAATTGACTTGATCTATATTTTAGGGGACTTAAGCCCATGACATCACCCTAAAACAATACAATCAAAGGATCCTTAAGGACTTTGCCTTGATAAACACAGATGATTGAAAACAGCTCCACTCTAACGCGTTGTATCAGCCCCTCATGACCCTCCAAACATTTAAAAAGGTATAAACTGCCAACGATGTAAATGAAGTAAGAGAGCCTGCAAAAAAATCATCATTGTTAAAAAAAATGTGAGGCTCCTTCTGCCCAATTTAATTAGAGTAAAGTTCCGTTCAATTTAAAGTCTGCCCTTTAGGTTGTTCTAGAAACTCGAGGGAGGACTTAAAGATCTTATAATATAAGATTCGACGTTTTGATCATTGGCAATTCGCGTGCGCGTATCCCCATTAAATCAGAGTTGAAGGGGAACGCTGACGTGAAACCACACTACACTTTTATGTAGTAAAAGATTAGCTCCTGAAGAGCTTAGAAAGCTACATCAAACATTGAGATGGCCTCAAACTTCACCTTTGGCTCAATACTGCCATAGTTCTTACGACCACTAATAGTTTTTTAATTATGACCCGTGATCGCGTCGTGTACTTCCCCCCCCTACCCCAACATCTCGCAACATGACTTTAAAAGTTCTGCGAAAATTTCTCAGGCTCTTATTTGGATTAGGAACTAGCTGATCAAGTATTGGGTTCATCTTGTGTTTTATATTAGTTGAGCAAAGACCACTCTCATCTTTGGTCTAGTCGAATAATCGACCAGAAGCTTTTTCAAGCAACACTAGGTCAGGACTTATTAAAACTAAGCTACAACTGATATGATTGCCACTTTGCTTCTAATAACCCAGAACGGTGATTTTTACTCGGCAACAAAACCTCAGAGGAGAGTACAATGGCCAAAGGCTACATAATAGGAATGGTAACTGTAAATAACCCACAAGAATACACGCCCTACATGCAAAAAACAGAAGTTCTAGTTGCAGAATATGGTGGTAGTTATCTTGTCCGTGGAGGAGATAAAACTGTCGTCGAAGGTGAACTTGGTCATGATCGCTTTCTCGTCATTGAATTTCTAAACATTGAGACTGCCCAGAAATTTTATGACGATCCTCGCTACATTGAAATTAGAAAAATTAGACAGAATAATTCTGATGGAATTATTGTTCAGGTTGTTGGGCATGATCTTTTTTAAAGGGAGTATCCAAAACTCTGTTTCTGAGGCTCAGAAACTAGTCTTAAAGCGCCTTCTTATCGTCAAAAAAGTTGAGCATCCATTAATTACGCCGGACCGCAACGGTCACAATGTTAGGCCACAGCGTACTAATCGAAAGAGTTTCTCAGGTTCTTGGTCACAGCAATTTTTCCATGATCTATAAGGTCTATGCACGCTACCTGCCCCAACAGATGCAAAACGCAGTAAATATTTTTGATTTTACGCAGATGAAGGCGATATGTTCACGGAACTTGTAAACACTTCTTACAGTTGAGGAAAGTTATTTAAATTATGGTGGGTCGTGAGAAGCTCGAACTCTAGCGTTACCTTTGTATAAGTGAGCCGTAAATCAATTATTATTCATATTTATAAAGATATTTGTGGATAATGTCAGGATAAATGTAGCATGGTGAGTTTCTTAAGTAGTTACAATAGTAGTTACTTAAGTAGTAACTGTTAAGAAGCTACAGAATTAGTTTTATGATACACAGAGCGGTTGCCCAAAAGTATTAGGTTTTTTATCGTAGAAATTGGAAAGGCAAACAGGGCAACTCAGCTAGAGAATGCAGGTCAGTCTCTGAACGCAGTAGCTCAACTAATGGGACATTCACAAGATAATCAAAGCTTTGGCAATTATAGTTCTGGACTAGCATTTGACCGACTAAAGCAGGTTATATCTTGCCTTGAGTATTAAATTTTTTTATTTTGAGAGGCTTGACTGCTAGAAGTAGTAGTCTTGAGTGCTTCTGGCAGTACGTAACAAAAGCACTCAAGTTTATCTCAAGTTAGAAGACCATCTATTAAAGATGGCCTAAGTAAGTAACACTGCTGTTGGTGGGTGAGGGCCTTTACTTCCAAGACCTGGACCTTCAATTGATGGATAAAATATGCAGATGCTAGACTCACATATTAAAAAAAATACTCACTCCGGACTCATACAGATATGAGTGTTTGGGAAACAAGTACAACACTCACAACAGCCGGTATAAGAGTCTATAAAAAAAC
>JBLILC010000034.1:0-24315 GCA_047635635.1 Octadecabacter sp.
CTGGCAAAGTCACTGCATTGCAAAGCTTGCGGGAACGCCATGGAAAGGTCGCCTTCGTCGGGGACGGTATCAACGATGCGCCTGCGCTGGCTGCCGCCGACACCGGCATCGCGATTGGCACAGGCACTGACGTAGCGATTGAAGCAGCCGATGTTGTTTTGATGTCTGGCGATCTGGTCGGGACGGTTAACGCGCTTAAGATCAGTCAGGCCAGCATGCGCAATATTCGCCAGAACCTATTTTGGGCATTCGCCTATAACGCCAGCCTTTTGCCCGTCGCAACGGGTGTACTATACCCGATAACAGGCACGCTTTTGTCGCCCATGTTAGCAGCTGGAGCCATGGCGTTAAGTTCTGTGTTTGTGGTATCAAACGCCCTGCGCCTGCGCCACGTGACGCCAACACTGAATTACTCGAACATCTTGTCGCACTCATCACAACTAGCGCCAATCAGAGCAACATCATGAACATTGGTGAAATTGCGACCCGGTCTGGTCTGCCAGCCAAAACCATTCGCTACTATGAGAGCATTGGTCTAATTAACTTTCTGCGTGATACCAACGGCTACCGTGCTTTTCGCCAACATGACCTCCATAAGCTCACTTTTCTAGGCCGCGCACGCGCCCTTGGATTCAGCATAGAAGACTGCCGCAATCTGCTCGCCTTATACGAAGATCAGAACCGATCCAGTGCAGACGTAAAATCTATTGCCAACAATCACCTCGCCAAGATCGAACAAAAGATCGCAGACTTGGTCGATATGCAGGAAACCCTAACGCATCTTATCAATGCATGCGCCGGGGATAACCGGCCTGATTGCCCAATTTTGAATTCCTTGGATATTCAATCTCTGTGACGAACAGCCCTATTTCTTTTCAAGGAAATGGTAGGCCTCAAGAATAGTTTTAGTAAGCCCATCAAAAAAGTTGGGCAAAGTGATGTCTATAAGGCTTGCGTTCGCGCCTGCCTCATCTTCGGTAATATTACTAGCTGGCTTCAAAGCAACAAGGCGGCTCGGGGTATTGAGCAATTCGCGATAACTTGCACCTTTGCCATGCTTAAGCACGTTGATCGCCAGATAGTATTGGTGGAGCCTATCAGCCAGGTCAGTTTCTCCAGCTTGCAACAGTAGAGATTTTAGTTTGCGCGAGAACGGGCCCCGCTTAAAATGGTGCTGCATCCGCGCCTCAAAGACAGATAAGATATCGACGGCAGCAAGTTCAAGCGCAACAGTTGCAGCAGACAGATCTTCAATTTGGGATTCGGACACGTGCTGTCCGCCCATCAGAACCAAGGTTTCCTCAATCCGACCCTCTTGCATCTTCGCATTTGCCTGTGCTGCCGCAACCAATTCAGGTACGCTCAGTGTCGCTCCCATTATTCAATCTCCTTAAGATTCCATCCCCATTAAGCTACAGGGCTAGGAATGATAGTGGTAGGATCGCTTATCTTGTTTCAAGGTCAGAAAGTTTTTAGAGTTAACACAAGCCGCCGACCCGAGACACAAGGTCAGAAATCGCTTGAATCCCAATATTTTGACGTAACGAACTGAACACAAATGGCCCCCCTTGACGCATCAATCTGGCGTCCCTTTCCATGACACTCAGGTCAGCACCAACATGCGGTGCTAGGTCAGTTTTGTTGATCACAAGGATATCAGACTTGGTAATCGCAGGGCCACCTTTGCGCGGAATTTCTTCACCCGCAGCCACGTCGATCATGTAAATTGTGATATCGGCCAGTTCGGGACTAAATGTCGCCGAAAGGTTATCACCACCGCTCTCAATCAAGATGATCTCAACATCTGGATGCCGCCCCTGCATTTCCGCGATCGCCGCAAGATTGATTGATGCATCTTCGCGAATTGCCGTATGTGGACACCCCCCTGTTTCTACACCAATGATCCTATCCGACGGCAAAACCTGCATCCGCAACAGCGCTTCGGCATCTTCTTGAGTGTAAATATCATTAGTGACGACACCAACAGAATATTTATCACGCCACAGGGTACAAAGTGCGGCTGTGAGAGTCGTTTTACCCGCACCCACTGGGCCACCAATACCAATCCGAAGGGGCCCATTCTGGTTGGTCATTTTTAAAGCCGTCATGTTCTAAAAACCTTTGAATATTGGGTTTCATGTTTCATCGACGCGATGTCAGGCAAAAATGCAGTTGTTGACAGATCGTTCAAATTTCCGCGGGCCGTCTGTTCCGCAATCGTACAACAAAGCGGTGTAAAACTTTGAATCAGTGTATGACCTTTGCGTTGTCCCAGTGGGATCAACCTCATCCCGACACTTGTCAGCGAACTCGCAAAGCTTTGCAAATACATCTGGCTGGTTAAGGTTAGGGGCAAATCGGTAAGTTTCGCCGCCCAGCCAACAGCTACAGGATAAGCAAGCGGCAGAAAATCATGACCCCAAATCGCCGAAGTAATCTCACCAAACGCCGCACCCTGCAGGTCAGTTTCCTTTAACCGTTCTTTTGAAGGAGCAAACGCGCGGCACATGCCGTTTACGCCTGTCGGATCATCACTTTGATAAGCTAACGTCAGAAACAGCGCGTCGTTGTGGCCAGACCCAAATTCCAACACGTCCCCAATCCAAGCGCCAAGGGTCTCACTATCATGCACATTACCCGTTTCAATCGCCCATTCCAAACCATGCGAATAAGCAAACGACCCAATCGGATAAGCAGGCGAAAACCACTGCGCTAGAGTCAAAACTGCCATTTCAGTGGGCATGGCTATGGGTCCGTCCAAGGCCATATGCGCCACCTTCGGGAATGAAAGGCTCAACCACCTTCATTACAGACGCACCAATTTTCAACATCAATGCTTCAATGACATGGTCGGGTTCGATCAACAAACGGCTTGGTTCAATCTGACAAGGAGTATGGCGATTTCCAATGTGCCACGCGATCCGCACCAAATCATCCCCTCTAATTTCAATTAGCGGTTCTTGTGCTGTAAGCACCTCAATCATTGTACCATTTGTAAGGACAAAGGCGTCACCATGATTTAAGGATTCTGTGTGTTCAAGGTCAACTAAAAACGCTAAACCTGCGTCCGTCCACAGCATTCTGCGGCGCAAGAAACGTCTCTGGTAGGTCAGTGTGCAAATACCAACCGGATCGCATGCGTGAGCTTGGCGTTTAATTCTCTGGCTTACTAAATCTGACATCGTGTCCCTTCAGAACATAAAGTAGCGTTGCGCCATTGGTAAAACCTCGGCTGGTTCACAGGTGAGCATTTCACCATTCGCACGGACCTCATAGGTTTCTGGATGCACCTCAATCTTTGGCGTGGCCGTGTTCAGCAGCAGATCTTTTTTGCCAATGTTGCGCGTGTTTTCCACGGCCAGCGTCTTTTTGCCCAAACCCAATGTGCTTCGCACGTCGGCGTCTTGCGCGGCGCCTGACACAAAACAAACTGACGTTTCCTGCAAAGCGCACCCATAGGTGCCAAACATCGGCCGTGAATAGACAGGCTGCGGCGTTGGGATCGATGCGTTAGGGTCTCCCATTTGGGCAACAACTATCATGCCGTTCATCAACACCATTTCAGGCTTTACACCAAAAAAAGCAGGATTCCATAAGACCAGATCGGCTCGCTTTCCTTCTGCAATAGAACCGATGTGTTTTGACACACCATGGGCAATGGCGGGGTTGATGGTATATTTCGCAATGTAACGGCGCACACGGAAATTGTCGTTCTCACCAGTTTCATCGAGCAACCGCCCGCGTTGCTTTTTCATCTTGTCAGCAGTCTGCCATGTGCGGATTAGAACCTCACCCACACGGCCCATCGCCTGACTGTCGGATGCGATAATCGAAAACGCACCCATGTCGTGCAAAATGTCTTCTGCTGCAATAGTTTCACGCCGGATGCGGCTTTCGGCAAAGGCCACATCTTCGGGGATAGATTTGTCAAGATGATGGCACACCATCAGCATATCGAGGTGTTCTTCCAGAGTGTTCACAGTGAACGGGCGCGTCGGGTTTGTCGACGATGGCAATACATTTTCCATCCCACAAATTTTGATTATATCTGGCGCATGGCCGCCACCTGCGCCCTCAGTATGGAAGGCGTGGATTGTGCGGCCCTTGATCGCAGCAGTAGTATTTTCAACAAAGCCAGACTCGTTCAGCGTATCTGTGTGAATCATCACCTGAACGTCCATGTCATCGGCCACCGACAGGCAGCAGTCAATCGCCCCGGGGGTGGTCCCCCAATCCTCATGTAATTTTAGCGAACAAGCGCCCGCGTTAACCATTTCAACCAAGGCTGCGGGCTGGCTGGCGTTGCCTTTGCCAGCCAGTCCGATGTTCATCGCAATGCCGTCAAACGATTGTAGCATCCGCGAGATGTGCCATGGCCCCGGAGTGCAAGTGGTAGCCAGCGTACCATGTGCTGGCCCAGTGCCACCACCAAAACAGGTTGTCACTCCAGAATGCAGCGCATCTTCCATTTGCTGAGGACAAATAAAATGAATGTGTGAATCAAACCCACCAGCTGTCAGGATGCGCCCCTCGCCAGCAATAACTTCAGTTCCCGGACCGACAATAATGTCTACGTTCGGCTGAGTATCAGGGTTACCCGCCTTGCCGATCTTGTGAATACGGCCGCCTTTTATTCCAATATCAGCTTTGTAAATACCCGAATGGTCAACAATCAACGCATTGGTGATGACCGTATCAACAGCGCCCTGCGCACGCGTAACCTGAGACTGCCCCATACCATCTCGAATAACCTTACCACCACCGAATTTGACTTCTTCACCATAGGTAGTCAGGTCGCCCTCAACCTCAATAATCAGGTCAGTATCCGCCAGCCGCAGCCTATCGCCCGTAGTTGGGCCAAACATTGCAGCATAATCCGCACGTGCGATTTTAGTGGCCATTTAAAGATCCCCCATGATTTGTTGGTTAAATCCAAAAATCCGCCGAGCGCCGCCAATTTCGATCAGCTGGACCTCACGTCGCTGACCAGGTTCAAACCGAACAGCGGTGCCAGCTGCAATATCTAGCCGCATCCCACGCCCTGCGGTGCGATCAAAATCCAGCGCGCTGTTGGCTTCACCAAAATGATAATGACTACCGACCTGCACAGGCCGATCGCCTGTATTTGCTACCATCAGCGTTATCGCCTTACGGCCTTCGTTTAAGGTGATTGTGCCGCTGGCGGGCATCAGTTCTCCAGGAATCATGTTAAACCTCTAACGAATGGGATTGTGAACAGTAACAAGCTTGGTTCCATCAAGAAAAGTAGCCTCAACTTGAACGTCATGGATCATCTCAGAGATGCCTTCCATGCACTGCTCACGAGTGATGACATGAGCACCTGCTTCCATCATATCGGCGACCGAACAACCGTCCCGTGCACCTTCCACGACTGCATCCGTGATCAATGCAATCGCTTCTGGGTGATTCAACTTAACCCCACGGGCAAGCCTTTTGCGGGCCACTTCGGCAGCCATTGAGATCATCAATTTATCTTTTTCGCGCGGAGTGAGTTGCATTTAAAGCATCCAAGATCGGGGGAGAGAAGAGTTATTCAGGCATTCTAAAATTGGCACCAACGTTTGTCTCAGCTTAAAACCATCGTTTGCCAACACACGAATATACAAAAGCTGGTCGCGGATCATGCTGGCGCCGGATGTGTCTGTCAGAAGCGGGCGGACTTGGCTTAGATAGGTGTCAGCATCAGGTGACACATAGATCACCGACGCCATCGCACCTGCCCCTCCAGCGATATTTGGGCGGGCCAAATGCTTGGTGGCGTCACCGTTTAACATTATAGAATCTACAAATAACGGGCTGCCATCACGGACAATTTCAATTCGATCTTTAAAATGACACTGTCCCAAGGCTTCCCCCATCGCCGTACGTCCAAACACCAATGCTTCAACCAAAAGCAGTGTCGACTGCGCATCCATTGCCACCCGAAGTGAACGTTCAAATGCACAATTGTTGAATAGTATCGTTTCTTGCGGCAGCCAGTCCAAACGGGCGGTTCCCCGCAATTCAAGACGGCTATTAATTAAGGCAATTTCGCCACGTTGCGCGCAATAGGCGCGTTCGGCCGCTTGTGTTGTAACAGACAAACGGGTTTTGCTTTCGGCGCAAATATCCGTTTCAAAAGTATCCCCCCCAGTCACACCGCCAGCAGTATTCACCAAAACAGTTTCAATACCATTCGTACGACTTCGCGGAAACACTGCCTTAAATGATCCAGACTGACGCAAATTTCGAATGCCAGTGCCAAAATCTGTAGCCTTAACTGACAATTTTACGGCCCCTCGCGCACGAGGCTGCACGTTGGCTATTTTAAAAATTTTTGGACGCATCTGAGTATTAATTACAATTTCCTTAAACAGGTTAACTACAGAATTACGATAAAATAGTGCTGGCGCCAAAAGCCAGTACACACCGCCTGAATGCACTTCAGAAAGCACTGACTGCACAACAAATAATCTATCATGGTAAATATTAAGCGCTTTAAGAACATCAGGTTTTATTGCCAACGTCTTAACTTTGATAACTAAGTTCGCAGCAAGACCGAGCGCCTTTTGAAGTTAAAAGTGCTATTCGCGGAACATTCGTAAACCAAACACAAGAACGGCAAATAGATAACGGATAGATAAGCGCGGATAATCAAAGCGACGAAGAAAGAGGTGCGGCTTAATGACAAACTGTCTGGCCATTACTCGCATGCTTGTCGCATTGGCGACCATCCCAGCTTGCGCCACTGCGGACGCAGACGTCTGGTACAACACCCCCGCCCACCAAGGCTATTGTGGCGAAGAATGCTACACACCAGCGACCGCATGGATCGATACGCAGGACGGCAACTACACCTTTGGCATGAGCTGCAGCAACGCCATGATCATGGCTGGCCCAGCAATGATGCTGCCACATCCACCATTCTATATGTTTAAAATGCTGATTGACGGCCAATCCTTAGACTATTTTTCAGTTTAAAACATATTGAAGGACACATAAGTCGGTGCAATCAATACCACAGCTCAGCTTCCATTACGCACTAATAAGGCGATAAATTCCGGGGGCACGCTGCGTTTGCGTATAGCCAATAGCTTCCCACTGGACTTCACACTTTCAAGATCACAGACCGCGCTCCAGGCTATGTCACGACTCTACCGCAACTAGCCTAGGCTTATGACCCGTAAAACTACTTATTTCTATTATAAACTGCGTAGTCCAAATTCTCAAAGTTGAGTGACAAAAAAAGTAATCTTTATTGATGGAGTAAAGCGCGGATAAATCAGTTTTAACCATACCTTCAGTGAATCATGGTAGTACGCGCGTAAACGATCACTGCGTCTGAGCGGGATTGTTGTGTTGACAGCAGCGAGGTGAACGACAGCTTGAACCACTGACCAGATGGACGTTCAGTGGACGCTTAAAGGCATCAAGGATCTGAGCCCCGTCTACCCTGATGTTGAACGCTATCTAAGTATAAGCAGTGAAAAACTTCGTATGATCGTTGGAAAAGTTTATATGAGGGCTTGTTTAAATAGATTATACGGGCGGTGGCCAATCAGACCTCAGACAATAAAACAATCTCGATCGCCTCCTGTGGTTTGCAAAAAATCACTGCTGGGCACTGTCCAACAGCAGACGTTCTGTTCGCTTCTTTGTCACAGCGGGTCAAGTCAGCGATTATGCCCAAGCAGCTGCTTTGATAAACGGCTTACAAACGACAAATTAGTTGCTTACACTCAGCCTTTGTTTCGAGAAGGCCACAAAGAACAGAGAATGTGCACCTGTATTACTGATGCAAATCACGAAAAACGATCATCAAATATGATAATAAGCGTTACTAACAGCACAGCCGTATTGAGCGCCTGTTTGGCAGGATCAAAGACTCAAGACTCGTGCAGCACGCTATGAAAATAGTCGCCGCTATCTGGCCATGCATTTCTTGAAGGTCATAATTTGATTGTGCCCAACATCAAATGCACCTTGAAGGCCGGTTGTTCGACTGAAATGATTTCTGGTTTAACAGAAATGACGACCCTTTAAAGGGCCGTCATGTATTCAGGTACTTACTCCAGCATAAATCCCAGTTTGGGCCGGCAACTTGCGATTTTTGCCACATTTATGGTGCACCACCACAAAGCCGTTTTGCGCGCACTGTAGATGCTGGCTTTCAGGCATTGTCTCGCCACAATTGAAATTTATTATAATTTTCACTAGTAACGCTGATCAAGTTCAAACTGAAAATCTGCCTAGCTCCATCAATTTTTGTAATTAACATGTTTGTCTATCTATTAATAAGCCTTCACCATCCAAAAACTTAAGCACGGATGAATCCGGCGCAGATTTGATCTTGCTACCAATTTATCTGAAACTAAGTGCTATTATCCCAGACAAGATAAGTCACTTCGCTGCACAAAGTTTAAATGGTAATACAATTGCTATAGCCTTTGCGGGGGCTGCTACGCGCACCTTTTAATGACCATCGCGAGTAGGGTTATCGCGGTTACCATGTACGTGTGTTTGGAACCAAAATTTAAACTATGGATGTGTTTTAATCATAGTCTTATCTGAACAATCAGCCTTACATTGGTTGTTACGTTCAACATCTATTCCGTTTACCAGGGCATTGATTGCCTATCAAGCTCCCCATATCATAAGTGCTCTGATATTTTTCTACTCCGCCGCTTCTGGATAAGAATCCATAGGCGGACAGGTGCAAGTCAGATTACGATCACCCCACACGTTGTCCACGCGGTTCACAGATGGCCAGTATTTGTCGACGCGGAATGCTCCCGCTGGGAAGCAGCCGACCTCACGTGAATAAGGTCTATCCCAATCTTTCACGAGGTCTTCCATCGTGTGTGGCGCATTCATCAGCGGATTATTCTGTGGGTGCGCCGTGCCATTTTCGATCTCAGATATTTCCGCTCGAATACCCAGCATGGCATCACAAAACCGATCAAGTTCAGCCTTATTTTCGGACTCAGTTGGTTCAATCATCAAGGTGCCAACGATCGGAAAGCTCATCGTTGGAGCGTGAAAACCACAATCAATCAGCCGTTTTGCAATGTCATCAACGCTAACATTGGCGCTATCAGCAAAGGGGCGCATATCAAGAATACATTCATGGGCCACACGGCCTGTTGGTCCTTTGTAAAGCACATCGAACGCCCCTTCGAGCCGTTTCGCAATGTAATTGGCATTTAGTATCGCCACACGGGTAGCTTGAGTCAGGCCATCACCACCCATCATCAAGCAATACGCCCAAGAAATAGGCAGCAGCGACGTTGATCCAAACGCAGCAGCCGAAACGGCCCCATCTCCGGTTGTTGGATCGCCAGGTAGATGCGCAATCAAATGGTCTTTAACACCAATTGGCCCCATACCAGGACCCCCACCACCGTGAGGGATACAGAACGTTTTGTGAAGGTTTAAATGGCTAACGTCCCCTCCAAGATCACCAGGGCGTGACAGACCAACCATTGCGTTCATGTTTGCGCCATCAATATAAACCTGCCCACCGTGATCGTGGGTGATTTGGCACACGTCAGTCACAGTTTCTTCAAATACGCCGTGTGTCGATGGGTAGGTAATCATACACGCCGCGAGATTATTGGCATGTTGTTCGACTTTGGCACGAAAATCATCCAAATCAATATCACCATTCGCAGCCGATTGAACTGGAACAACTTTCCAGCCTACCATGTGGGCAGACGCTGGATTCGTACCATGTGCCGACATCGGAATAAGGCAGATATCGCGATGACCTTGACCATTCGCCCGATGATATCCTGCAATGCTCAACAGACCCGCATATTCCCCTTGTGCACCAGAGTTGGGCTGCATGGAAATAGCATCGTAGCCTGTAACATCACACAGTTTAGATGACAGATCATCAATCATTTCCATGTACCCCGCCGCTTGATCGCGGGGGATGTAGGGGTGCAGAAGCGCAAATTCATCCCAGGACACAGGCATCATTTCCGCCGCAGAGTTCAGCTTCATTGTGCACGATCCAAGCGGGATCATCGCACGGTCCAATGCAAGATCGCGATCCGCTAAACGGCGCATATAGCGCATCATCTCAGTCTCAGCCCGGTTCATGTGGAATACTGGGTGTGTGAGGAAGTCAGATGTGCGGATCAGTTTGTCAGGCACATGATAGTGTGGCGTATAATCCTTGTCCTCGCGTTCAATACCAAACGCACACCAGACTGCTTCGATTGTGTCCGAACGAGTGCGTTCATCAAGTGTGATCCCAATTTTGGTATCCCCAACAGCACGCAGGTTGATGCCCTCATCTACTGCAGACTTCATCACTGCAGCTTGCAGCGGGCCTACATCGACTGTGATGGTGTCAAAGAAGGTTAAAGGGCAGATGGCGAACCCTGCCATCTTTAGCCCTTCAGCAAGACGAGAGGTTTTACGGTGGATGCGTTGCGCAATTGCGCGCAGACCTTCAGGGCCATGAAATACCGCATAAAATCCTGCCATAACAGCCAACAATGCCTGTGCCGTACAAACATTGCTTGTCGCCTTTTCGCGCCGAATATGTTGTTCGCGAGTTTGCAATGACAAACGGTAGGCGCGGTTACCGTGGCTATCAATCGACACGCCTACAATCCGTCCGGGCATGGACCGTGCATAGGACTGTTTTGTAGCCATATAAGCTGCATGCGGCCCGCCGTAGCCAACAGGCACACCAAAACGCTGTGTGCTGCCAACCGCAATATCGGCGCCCATTGCACCAGGTTCTTTTAGCAATGTCAGTGACAAAGGGTCAGCCGCAATAATTCCAATGGCTTTCGTGGTTTGCAGTTTTTCCATCTCAGGAGTAAAATCGCGCAGATGGCCATAGGTCCCCGGAAATTGGAAAATTGCGCCAAAGACAGCTGTAGCATCCAAATCATCTGGCGCGCCAATCGTGATTTTTATTCCTAAAGGTGCCGCGCGGGTTTTCATTACTGCGATGTTTTGCGGATGACAGTTTTCATCAATGAAAAAGCCCATAACTTTGTTTTTAGAAACTCGCTGCGCCATTGTCATCGCCTCCGCACAGGCGGTTGCCTCATCCAAAAGCGATGCGTTGGCGATTTCCAATCCAGTCAGATCAGAAACCATTGTTTGAAAATTCAAAAGAGCCTCAAGTCGGCCCTGCGAAATCTCGGGCTGATAAGGGGTATAAGCGGTATACCAAGCTGGGTTTTCTAAGATATTACGCTGGATTGCAGGCGGCGTAACCGTTCCATGATAGCCCTGCCCGATCAGAGATGTCAGGATCTTATTCTTTGACGCCACGATTTTCATATGATGTAGAAGTTCACGTTCTGACATCGGTTTCCCGAAATCCAGTTGATTTACCTGACGAATATTCTGAGGCAAAGTGTCATCAATAAGTGCATCAAGATCGTCCGCCCCCACGATTTTTAGCATTTCGACCATTTCTACGGGGGATGGTCCGATATGACGTCGGTTGGCAAAGTCGTAAGGCAAATAATCGGTGGGCTTAAAGGTCATGACGGGCTCCGCTCATAAAGTTATCAGGGCGTTAAGAAATCATTTTGTTATAGGCTGCCTCACTCATCAGGCCATCCATTTGGGAAGGGTCCGATGGTTTGATTTTAAAAAACCAGCCATCACCAATCGCATCATCGTTTGCTAGCCCAGGATTGTCCGTCAAAGCGGTATTCACCTCAATGATTTCACCATCAATTGGCGCCATAATATCCGAGGCGGCTTTGACACTTTCAATGACCACGATTTCCTCGTCTTTTACGACAGTCATGCCAACTTCGGGTAGTTCAACAAAAACAATATCACCAAGCTGCATTGTTGCATGTTCTGTAATACCTACAACGATGACATCGTCTTCTTCGCGCAGCCATTCGTGTTCTTCAGTGAATTTCATATCAGTTCTCCAGTAATTTAATATGTAAATTAGCGCTTAAAATTTGTAGGAATAAAAGGAAGGTTCGTAACCGTCAACGGCAGGCGTTTCCCCCTCAGTTCACCGTAAACGATGGTGCCATCAACAGCTTGCGCACTCGGCACGTAACCCATAGCCACCGGGCCACCAATTGTCGGGCCAAAACTGCCCGACGAGATCGCACCAATTGGGCTTTTATCTGCGACGCTGGCAAACAGCACAACGCCCTCACGCATCGGCGCGCGCCCCTCTGGTTTAAGGCCGACGCGCTTGACGCTCGCACCATTTGTAAATTCTGCCAACACAGTATGAGCACCCGGAAATCCACCCGCGCGCGCGCCCTCATTGCGCCGCACTTTTTGTATTGCCCAATTCAGCGCGGCCTGAACAGGCGTGGTATCAGTGTCAATGTCGTGACCATAAAGGCAAAGTCCAGCTTCCAATCGAAGACTATCACGTGCGCCAAGACCAATGGCTTCGACGTCGGCGTGCAACAACAGGTGTCTTGCCAAATCCACAGCCTGAGCAGCAGGTACCGAAATTTCATATCCGTCTTCACCGGTATAACCCGATCGCGATATCCAACATTCCACGTCGCCCAGCATCAGCGTGGCGACATCCATGAAACGCATTTTAGCGGCTTTCGGGTTAAGCTCCGCCAAGACTGCTTGAGCGGCCGGCCCTTGCAGGGCCAGTAATGCGCGATCAGTAACTTCAGAAACTTTTATACCGTTCAGTTTGGACTTCATGTGCCCAATGTCAGCAGCTTTGCACACAGCATTTACCACAATAAAAATATGATCCCCACGGTTTGCGATCATCAAATCATCCATAATTCCACCAGTATTATTGGTAAAGAACCCATAACGCTGGCGATCTTGTTGGAGGCCAAGGATATCAATAGGGATTAACGCCTCTAAGGCCAAAGCCGCACTTGCATAATCATCGCCCGTGATGATCACTTGCCCCATATGACTCACATCGAATAAGCCCGCTTTCACACGGGTATGAATGTGTTCTTGCATGATACCCATCGTATATTGCACGGGCATGGCATAGCCTGCGAATGGCACCATTTTGGCACCTAGTTCTACATTCAAATCATGGAGCGGGGTATGCAATAGTTCTGGCATCAACAACTTCTTTCATATTTGCCAATTGGAAAATAGTATTCCTGCGGCACCAAGTCTGTACGACGGCCAAAGCTATCGCGTGTGATGCCCCATCTGTCCTTACGCTAGCTATAGCGCGCCTGAGATTGTTATCCCGTCGGCGGACACACTAGTTGGTGCCACTCTCCAGAGTTTAGTATTAACATCGGTCCGTTGGCCTGAGAGTTTCCGAGGCGGTTGCTCCTTCGGCACCAAATCTAGTGGTTCTCCCGATATCAATTTACAAACTTTGCCTCGGTGGTGACAAGCAATCAAGTATTTTAAATCTACATTTGTCTACAGATCACATTGATACTGCATCGATGGGCTCCAGCCGTCTATGTCGAGACCCTGCCTGCGTTGGCTCTTGACGCCTGGCGCTTCAGCACTTACCCGTCCGCGCTTCTTATATGGTCACAATAGGTTTCCCCATGAGTTCGCACAGTCATTCTTTGGGCATCGACTTTGGCACATCCAATACGGGCGCAGCCTATTTGCTGAATGGAAAACCACATCTCATTGAACTCACGCCAGGGCAAACCAGCTTTCCAACAACATTTTTCTTTGATTATGAGACCCGCATAACACTGATGGGTCACGCGGCCAATCAGGCCTTACTCGACGGAGATGATGGGCGGTTTATGCGCGCGCTCAAACGCGTTCTTGGCACAACATTGATGCACCAACCACGTCAAATCCTCAACAAACGCGTGACATTTGTTGATATCATTGCTCGCTTTTTACACCATGTAAAAACGCAGGCAGAAACAAACACAGGCTTGACATTTGACCGTGTTGTATCCGGCCGACCTGTGGTTTTTCACGCAATGGGTGATCCACGCGAAGCGCAGGCTGAGGCGGATTTACACGCCTGCTACATTGCTGCTGGTTTCAAAGAGGTCGTATTTGTTGATGAACCAGAAGCTGCTGCAATAGCCAGCGGCGCATTAGAAAACGCAGGCGAAATAGGTTTAATAGTCGATATTGGCGGCGGCACATCTGATTTCTCAGTGTTTCGATCTAACAGTGCTGGTGTAGAAATCCTCGCCAATCACGGGGTGCGCGTCGGCGGAACCGATTTTGATCGTGCGATCAGCATTAATCGCGTGATGCCCCTGCTTGGAAAAGGCGGCGCGTTGCGCAAAACTATGGGAACGGGCACAACGCCTGTACCAAGAGCGGTCTTCAACGATCTTGCAACCTGGGAAAAAATTCCTTTTCTTTATACAGCGCAAACTCGACGCTTGATTAACGACATGCTCCGCCTTGCGATTGAGCCTGAAAAACTGGGCCGCCTTGCCGCTGTGCTGGAACATGAACTCGGCCATGAGGTCGCATTTGCCGTAGAACAAGGCAAAATCGCAGCAAATGCAGGAGACTATATGTCGCTGATTGCTCTTAACCAGATTGAAAAAGGCTTGTCCGCGCCACTTTCCGCAGATGCACTCAGCAATGTGCTGGCCCCCTACGCCAAAACCTTGCTTGTGACGGCGCAAGAAACGCTGGACCTCGCAGGGCTAAACGCGTTGGACATAAATAGAGTGGTCTATGTCGGCGGATCTAGCCTGATGAACATGGTGACGCAGACCATGAAGATGCATTTTCCAGATGCGCAGCACACTTTTACCGAAGTTTTTTCAGCCGTTGCAGACGGGCTCGCGCTCGCTTCAGCCCAGAAATAACCGTCAGTCTAAATCTGCTGCTAGCCTTTCCTGCCGGCTTTTAGCCCAATTAAGCCCCAGCACTAAGATCAATACTGCAGCTCCAGCACCCTCGATCAGCAGATCAGGCCAAAACACCGCGACCACACTCGGCACTATTATAATTCTATACAACATGTTGATCCGCGCGAACAGGAACCCTTCTAAACAGGCGGCAAATGCGGTTAGAGCGATAATTGCTAAGAACCCATTCCAGATTACCAACGGTATCGGTCCACCGAGAATGATGCTTTCATTAAACACCATGAACAGTGGGATCAGATACAGACCCTTGGCGAATTTCCACGACTGAATACTGGTTTCTAGGGGTTTTGATCCCGAGATTGCCGCTCCCGCAAAAGCAGCTAAGGCCACAGGTGGAGTCACGTTACTGTCTTGCGAATACCAGAACACCACTAAATGTGCTATTAACAGTGGGATGCCGAATTCCGCGGTCAGCGCCGGACCAACAAGAATAATCAAAACTATATAGGCGGCAGTCACCGGCAGACCCATTCCAAGAATGAGGCTTGCCAATAAAACAAGAAGCAGCGCCAGCACGATATTACCGCCCGAAAATGCAATCATCATCGACGAGAATTTTAAACCAAGTCCAGTCAACCCGACAACGCCAACTATAATCCCCGCCACAGCACACGCCATTGACACTGCAACCGCATTACGTGCGCCCAGTTCCATCGCTTGCGCTGTCAATGACAGTCCACGTTTGCAAAGAGCTAATAGACCATTCATCGTAGGTCGATTAAATGCAAAACGCCAGAACGCACGTGCTGATGCCGCCGCAATCACTGAGAGAATTGCGTAAAAGCCTACACGCATTGGTGAATATCCAGCAACCAGCAACCAAACTAGCGCCACCAGCGGCAACAAAAAATGCCAGCCTTCAGCCATAACAGCGCGTACCTTTGGAAGTTGGTCGCGCGATAATCCAGTCATACCTTGCTTAACGGCCGCAATGTGCACCAACAGGTAGACCGCACCAAAATACAGAAACGCAGGAAATATCGACACCATTACTATGTCAACATATGGAACTTGCGTAAATTCTGAAATCAGGAACGCACCCGCGCCCATCAAGGGTGGCATGATCTGCCCGCCTGTCGACGCCGCAGCTTCAATCCCCCCAGCCTGCGCGGGGGTATAACCCAAGCGTTTCATCAACGGGATCGTAAACGCCCCCGTTGTCACCACGTTGGCAATCGCAGATCCACTGATCGACCCCATGCCCGCAGACGCGATCACAGCAGCCTTCGCAGGACCTCCACGTTGACGCCCCGTCGACGCGTAGGCCAGATCAATAAAGAATTTGCCAGCCCCCGTGACTTCTAGAAATGCACCAAACAAAACGAAGACAAAAATGAACGTCGCGGCAACACCAAGCGGAAGTCCAAAAATACCTTCGGCACCAAGGGTCAATTGACTGCCAAGTCGATCCAGGGAATAGCCACGATGATTGAGAATTCCCGGCATCCAATCAGCAAGAAATGGCAATTCGCCACGACTGCCCGCAAAAGCGTATGCAATAAACGTCGCACCGATGATCGTCATACCCACGCCAACAGCGCGCCGTGCTCCTTCAAGAACGATGAGTGTGGTGATGATTCCCACAGCTATATCAATCTGGCGCGGAAAAATCGCGTTGGCGATAATGTCGATGTTGATCGGCACCCATCCACCAACCAAGATCGCAAAGATAATAAGCGACCCGTCAATGGCCCATCCCAGGGGACCACGCGCACGGTACTGACCGAAAACCGGATAAATCAAAAAGCACAGTACCAAGATAAACCCCAAATGGATTGGGCGCTGGAAGAATAGGCCAAGAGGCTGCACACCAGCCGCATAAAGTTGGAACAAAGACAACGCGATGCCGATGACGGCAATCACCTTCAAAAGGATGTGCGGCGTCGCTATGGTCGTTTGCGGCATCAGCGGGCGATCGGCAAGTTCGTCGGTCATATAAATCAGTTTCCTGTCAAAGCAATCCGCACGCGCGCACGCGGTGCAACTGCCGAAAGCGAGACTTCGGTCCCGTTGGCACGAATTCTGTGATCCACAAAGCCTGCACCAGGGCGCAGGATATAAGCGTTGTTTCGCACAGGTTCATCAATGTCTTCGATCCAATAGCCACCAAGACCGTCCGACATCTGTACGCCACGACCTGGAATATGGCCAAGCCCAGCAGCGAAATCAGGCTGATGGGCGCGGACCAAAACCATTCTACCATCACGGTTTTCATAGCAATCAGAAACTTCAAAACCTTGGACGGAATGATGCCAAAGCACACACCAACCAGACCCTTTAGGTACATCAAACACAGCAAGAACTTTGTCAGTATCAACTTGAGTCGCAGTCAGGATGTCGGATTGGACAATTGTTGCACAAAAAGACAGGAGGAGGGCATAAAGCCCCCCTCCCACAAATGGTGTCACGGGCGCAGGGAGTCTGGAACCGTCGCACCAATTTCTTCAAAGTAACGAATCGCGCCAGGGTGCAGTGGAATCGGTGATGCAGACAATGCCAGTTCAACAGTTGTCTGGTTTGCAGCGGGGTGAACTGCCCGAAGATCCGCCACATTTTCAAACATCGCACTGGTAATAGCATACGCCAAATCTTCTGACATTTCCGAAGACACAACCAGAACGTTTGGCACACCAATTACTGCAATGTCCATGTCCACACCAGTATATGTACCACCCACAAGCGTCGTAGCAGCAAAGACTGGATTAGATGCGTCTGCTGCTGCCAACTCTTCAGCACCGAGTTCAATCATCACGATATCATTGGTTGTTGCAAGGTTCAGAATTGACGAGGTTGGTGCGCCAACCGACCAAAAGCCTGCGTCGATATCACCGTTTGCAAGAGCATCAGCAGTTTCATTAAAATTCAATCGTTGTTCATCAATGTCCTCATAAGAAATATCATTCGCTGACAAAATTTGCGCTGCGTTAACTTCGGTGCCAGAACCCGGTGCCCCGATTGAAATGCGCTTGCCAATCATGTCTTCAAGCGACGTGATACCGCTGCCTTGCAGTGTCACAATTTGTACCATGTTGGCGTAGCCGACACCGATCGCGCGGACCATTGGCAATTGCTGCCCTTCAAATCGGCCAGAACCTTCGTAGGCTTGCAGAACCGTGTCTGCCAGCGCCAACGCCACATCCGCATCACCCGTCGCAATCAGGCCCATATTTTCAACGGATGCGCCAGTGACTTCGGCGGTCGCAGCATAACCGTCAACATGATTGTTGATAATCTCAGCAAGGCCACCGCCCATTGGATAATAAACGCCACCAGTTCCACCAGTGGCTATCGAAAGCTGTTCTTGCGCAAAGGCGGGTGCCGCAACAACCAGTGTAGCTGCCGCAAGTGTTTTAAAAAATTTCATAATTAATTCCTCCCATAGATCTGTTTTGGTTGGTCTACCTTAAGGAAGTCCCAAACACTTTCAAGACACTTCAACAAGTTGCATAAGCTTGACATGCTAAATCGGGCCACAGCGCAATTCGATCCAGTTTCTGAGGGCGAGAACAAGTTTTTGCACCAGTCCAAAGACACGATTATGACAATCTATAAAAACCAGACAGCCAAGTTTCGTCAAAATACCAAAGTCACGTAAGATAATAACGCCAGAAATCCTGCCTGACCGAAACGATAAGCATTCAGAAAGCCAAATTGCGCAGCTCGGGCAAAGACTCCGATGACGACTGATACTGACCACTGGTCTGGTGGGTCCGGCGACCACTAGACAACCACAGCGAACTGTTTTTTGACAGCTAGCTCTACAATAAAAACATATTTTTTTTACAACAGTTTTAGGCCACGACGAATTTTCAAGTTGTGATTACAGCCCTGTCTCTGCCAAAATCACAACATCCTGCGCAGCTAACATGCTGGATAGATAAACCACGCTTAACACGCTAATCAACTCCACCGTAGCAACGATCCCAATTGCTGGCTTCGCGCAATAGCCACACCACCTCGATCATTATCCGTATCAGGCGCGTTAAATGGATTGCCGTGACCAAAACTAACAAAAAGCGCGAAATAGTAAAGAAATTCGCATCAATAGAATCGCAGACAACTCGAATTTTAGTGCAGAAAGCCGAATAAAAGTCATGCTCACGAACGCAGTTTTATATAGACAAGTACATGGCAACATCATCAACGGCCCTACCCCTATAAGCAAAAAAAACATCTAAAAGCATTTTAGTTTAGAGCAGACACTTTAATGATGGATAGCTCTCAAATATTCAAAGTCCTATCAACCTGTTGACCGACAAGCCGTTGCAGAGTGGGTTATCCCAGTTTTGCAAACAGAATAATCACGAAACGAAAAGTACAAAAGTCAAACTTTTCATCTGATGATGCAGAACCAAGGATGTTTAGACATGCCGTCCTGTTTCAAAAAAGTCACCATTACTACACCCTTTAACAGCGCTTCATCCACGTTATCCAGCGCGCCCATTAGAACACAGCCATTATACTCGTCTTTTGCAAAATACCGTACGTATTATTTGTACCAATTTGCCAAATTCACCACATCAATATTGTTGGGTTGATGCAGCAATTGTTAATATCGTACAAAAACGTTCAATAAGATACATTACATGAAAATTATGCGACGCATTTTTCGTTGACGCCTGCCCGCAATCAACCAATCCTATCAGGGGTTGGATTAGCCCTAGCCGTCACATCGTCATCATCATTTAATTTAACTTAAATCTTACCTATCTTAAAACCGCGTGACAGGTGATGGCGCATCGTAAAAAGCAATATTGCACCTGGTATCATAGACACGATCGTAAAAGCCATTACCAAACCAATATCCGTTTGGAAGCTGAATAGCGCGTTGATCGCCATACTGATAGGTTTTCCGTTTGTGCTGGTCAGAATGCGGGCAAAGACAACTTCGACCCAAGAAAACATAAAGCAAAAGAAAGCCGCAACCGCAACTCCGGGCATAATAAGTGGGAGCAAGAACTTCCAAATAACTTGATGTCTGGAATACCCATCAAGAAAGGCGGTTTCGTCCATTTCTTTGGGTATTGCTGCTATGAAACCTTGCAATATCCATATCGAAATCGGGAGGTTGAATAGGCAATGGGCCAAGGCTATCCCAAAGACAGAATTGACGACACCAAGTGCTGAAAACAGCTGAAAAATCGGGAGTGTAAGCACAACTGGTGGCGTTATTCGAAGCGCTATAAACGCTAAGAATAAATGCTTGTCCCCAACAAAAGAAATACGTGCAAACGCATAGGCAGCAGGAATCGCGATAGGCACGGTGATACAAATATTAATGACAACATAAGCCAGCGAATTACCAAAGGCTGCTCGCAAACTCGGATCGGTCCAAATAACCGAATAGTTGCGCAGTGTCAGCTTACCCACGTCAGTATCGGGATTCGGAAAAGTGGCGACAAAACTTATCATTGCCATTTGGATCAACGGCAGACTGATAAACAACACAAAGATAACAAGACTGGTAGTTTTGAGGACTGGAAGGCACCTCGTAGCAGTCATAGTGATCGTCCGTCATTAAGCTTGGCCTGCGCCTTGGTGAACATCCAAGCAACGCACAACACGATCAGAAAGTAGAGTACTGATCGCGCGGCGGACGGACCATAGTTAAAGGCCTTTATGTCCTCACCCAGATCAACAGCAAGAAACATTGTTGCGCCATTTGGACCACCTGCATTAATTGGAAACGCTTCTGTGTAAATCATAAGGGAATCCATAAAGCGCAGCAGAATAGCCATCAACAGAACATGATACAGCTTTGGAAGTTGAATATGTCGAAATACCTGCCAAGGCCCAGCACAGTCAATTCTGGCCGCTTGGTAATTTGACACAGGCACGGTCGTGAGAGCGCTGTAACACAAAATCACAACTAGACTTGTCCAGTGCCAAACGTCCATCACGATGATGACGGCCCAGGTCTGCGTCGCCGACTGCTTCCAATCCGGCGTCCAACCAAAGAATTGTAACGCCCGTCCCAAGATACCTGTTTCAGGGTCTAATAAGCTGAGCCACAGAAACGGGATCATATTCCACGGCACAAGCAATGGCAGTGCAACGGCTGCCAGTACAATACCAATCCAAAACTTTCGTCTTGGAATACACAATGCAATCGCAATCCCCAACGGAATTTGGATGATAAGTATGAGCATTGAAAACAACGTACTACGTGCAAAACTAGCCCAAAAACGCTGTGATTGAATAATCTCCTCGAACCACTCAGTCCCAACCCAAAATCGAGCATCCAGAAGAAAGATTTCAAAAAGCGAATAGTTGATAACCGTAATCAAAGGTATCATCCCGACAAGGCCAAGAACCAGCAGAGCAGGCGTAACTAATAGCCAGCCGATATTGGTACTTTCTTTCATTTTTTCCTATCTAAGTGGGGAGCTAATTGCGGTGTTAGGTTGTCACCACCAGTGTTTTAAAATTTTTACAATTTGCAGCCAGTCCGTCCGACAAAGCATTGTCTGTGAACAGAATGTCGACATCACTCAATGCACAAATAGTAAGAGGCGCTTTACGCTTAAATTTGGTATGATCGGCTACCACCATCACGTTACGGGATTGTTGAATGGCAGTTTTACTCACCATCACCTCTTGGCCATCAAAATCAAGTAAATCACCATCCGCGTCGATTGCTGAACAGCCCAGTACAGAATGGTCGAACTTAAACTGTTTGACCATTTCAACCGTCAGGCCCCCCACGATGCCACCATCTGTACGTCGCAGTACACCGCCTGCCAGAATAATTTCACAGGTTTTATTTGCAGAAAAAATGTACGCAATGTTTAAATTATTCGTTACAACAAGTAGGTTTTCGTGGTTAAGCAACTCTAACGCGACGGCTTCTGTACTTGTTCCGATATTCATAAAGACCGATGCACCATCAGGAATGGCTTGGGCGCAATTGACGGCAATTGCCTTTTTGCCCTCTTCATTGGTGCGGCGACGTTCTTCGTAAATAATATTTACAACACCGGACGGGACCACAGCCCCACCATGCACACGTTCAAGCCGCCCACTCCCAGCTAGATCCGAAAGGTCGCGCCTGATGGTCTGCACCGTCACGTTGTAATGCTCAGCTAGCCCATCGACAGTCACTTTGCCCTCTTTTCGGGCAAACTCAAGAATCTCACTCTGCCTAAAATTCGAAACCATTTTACTCTCCAAAGCGTAACTCACGAACTTTCTAAACTGCGAGCTTCTGACGACTTTTATTTAACTCAACAAGCCGCAGTGTCATAGAATCGTCAAGGGGGTTGCCTGTTTCATGACGCGACCGCCTTCAAAAACGGACATGTTCGATAATAAGAATGTTCTATTTCAACTATTTAATCAAAAAGCGAACGCAAACGAACATTCGTTCTTGTAATATGATCCATTTTAGAGCTGGATGAACACACCGGAGGCTGGGAGGCTTCGGCACTAGATGAAAGCGGGGAGGCTTCATTGAACCAGCACGAAAACCAAGAAATTTTAGACCTATTCGTAATCGGAGGCGGCATTAATGGATGCGGCATAGCCCGAGATGCAGTCGGTCGTGGTTTGAGTGTTGAACTGGCTGAAATGAATGATCTGGCTTCAGCAACGTCATCAGCATCGACAAAGCTTTTTCACGGTGGACTGCGATATCTTGAATATTGGGAAATTGGCCTTGTGCGCAGTGCGCTTATCGAACGTGAGGTCTTACTAAAGGCAATGCCGCATATTTCATGGCCAATGCGTTTCGTGCTCCCATACCATAAAGATATGAGATTTGAAGGCGACACCCCGACTTCAAAATTACTGAGTATTCTGATGCCGTGGATGAAGGGGCGCCGCCCTGCATGGCTCATTCGGTTTGGTCTGTTTCTTTATGATAACCTCGGTGGCCGACAAATACTCAAAGGTACAACCTCACTCAAACTCACAGGCACTCCCGAGGGTAAGCCACTGCAAGACCGCTTTAAGCAGGCTTATGAGTATTCTGATTGTTGGATCGAGGACAGCAGATTGGTGGTTCTTAATGCGCGGGACGCTGAAAAGCGCGGCGCGCAAATCAGTGTACGAACCAAAGTCGTTTCAGCTGAACAGGTCGAAGGCAAGTGGCAGATTACGCTTGAACCGACGGACGGCGGAGAGACCCGTGTGGTCACGGCCCGGATGCTGGTTAATGCCGGTGGTCCATGGGTTGAAGATGTTATTCGCAATACTGTTCGGATAAATTCAGCCGAGGGTATCCGGTTGGTACGCGGTAGCCATATTGTGACACCAAAGCTTTATGACCACGACAAGTGTTATTTCTTCCAAGGCGAAGATGGACGAATTATTTTTGCGATCCCATATGAGACCGACTTTACGTTGATTGGGACCACGGACGCCGAGCACAACGATGTTTCCCAAAAGCCTATTTGTACGCCTGAAGAGCAGACTTATCTTGTTGAATTCGCCTCTAAGTATTTGAAAAAAGCTGTCACGGTAGATGATATTGTGTGGGCATATTCTGGTGTGCGCCCCCTGTATGATGACGGTGCAACATCAGCGACGGCTGCTACACGCGACTATGTACTTAAAGTCGATGAGTCCGCTGGTGCACCAATTCTGAACATTTTTGGTGGTAAAATTACAACCTATCGAAAACTAGCGGAAGCTGCGATGGAAAAGATTGAACCTTTCTTTCCAAAAGCTGGAAAACCGTGGACCGCTGGCGTTGCTATGCCAGGCGGAAATTTTCAAGTAGATGGTGTCCCTGCGCTAATTACACGATTATCAGCGCAGTATCCGTTCTTGACGTCTCGCTGGGTTGAGCGGATGGTAAAGGCATACGGCCTGGATGCGTTTGACGTCCTCGGTGACGCTAAATCAAAATCTGATTTAGGTCAAAATTTTGGATACAATTTGACAGAACGTGAAGTTCACTGGTTAATTCAAAACGAATTTGCTCGCACGGCACAGGACATCGTATGGCGTCGATCTAAACTAGGGCTTCGCATGACACTGCAAGAAATTGCATTGCTCGACAAATGGATGACAGTGCAACAACCAACTGACCGTCACTGCACTCAGCCTGATCTACGCAAAGGAGGAAGATAATGTCACTTATCCTTGAAGGTGTATCCAAGATCGTTAACGGTCAGTCTCATATTCATGAGACCAATCTTGAACTGCAAAGCGGAACTATGAACGTATTGCTTGGGCCAACCTCATCCGGAAAAACATCCCTTATGCGGCTGATGGCAGGGCTGGATGTGCCAACGACAGGAAAGATTATCTGGGAGGGAAAGGACGTAACCGGCATGCGGGTTCAAGACCGCGGTATCGCCATGGTTTATCAGCAATTCATCAATTATCCTTCGATGACGGTATATGATAATATCGCTAGTCCAATGCGCCTTCTCAAACAATCATCCAGCCAGATTGATGCGGCCGTCAAAAAAGCTGCCGACCTTATGAAGCTTGGCCCCTTTCTTGATCGTAAGCCCTTGGAGCTGTCCGGTGGACAACAACAACGATG
>JBLILC010000035.1:0-23803 GCA_047635635.1 Octadecabacter sp.
AATTATAAAACACTTTTGTTTTGATTTATTGAACGATTTACCTTGAGGTCGTTTTGATTTGGCTCTAGGTGATACGAACTTGGCGCGGGATGGAGCAGCCCGGTAGCTCGTCAGGCTCATAACCTGAAGGTCGTAGGTTCAAATCCTACTCCCGCAACCAAGTATTAATCTACTAAAGCAAAGCATTAGCGCCCCACGGGGCGCTTCTTGCGTTAAAGCCCCAAATAAATTGTCGCGTTGGAATGGTGCTTGATTACGCCCAATAACTCTCAGATTTTACCGGATTTGAAGGTATATCTGACAGACCCGTTTCCGCCATAGATAGGCCTAAAGATTACGCCACCTTAATAAGATGTATCGCAACTTTCCCAGCCCCAACAGAGGGCATCCCCCAATCTGACCGATGCAATGCATCAACCCAGCTAAAGGAATATGTAAAAATATATTTTGTTTTGCGGTCGCGGGAAACTGATATTGAGTAAGGTCCTAAAAGGCCCGTAGTGGTGTCCTGAAGGTTATCCAATTATCCAGATCTCAGTAAAGGGGAGCTCAGCTGCTCAACGTTTCTGTCTTTCGGCTGTAATGGAACCCGTGAAAGCCCCTCCATGGGCTCTGCAGACCTGCTTTCCATACATTGAATTCTAGCCGCACTTACATCCAGAACGCTTAAAGAACGCCTGACAACGTTTCCGTACTGCCAAAAAGCGAAATCGAGAATACCTGTTGATTTATGGAGTGCTCATTTCGAATTTTAGGTAATCCTACCATGATCAACGAAAGAGATCTAACTACTCTGAAAATTCTGTATCGGAATTATAAGTATATTGGGGATAGCTCTGGTTCCATGCACTAGCCTTTCGCATGATTCAATATGAACTTGATCAGGGTAAACTAGCCAATTTATTGTGACTCTGGACCAATAATAGTAGCACACTTCACATGAGGGGCTGTGCACTAGTTGATACTAGGTTTTTAAGCGCCTAGATTATAGAGTGATCAGACTCCAAAGTACAACGAAGGGTTTTGGTGTCCAAGAAGTAGTGTTTTAGGGTTTTCTGGAGATACGTTTGGAAAGGTAAATCGAAGCGTTCGAATATCTCTTCCATACGTGGTCTGTTTAATAGTTCGTAGCTGGTTGCTCCCTGATCGATGACGATTTCGAAAGCCCAGACGTCCGTTACTTAGATAGTACCTACTACAAATTTATCAGCGACCTTTATGCACTGGTAGGTTTTTGTCTTTCAATTAAGATACCCGGAAACCATGCGGTTGCGAGCAAGTCGTAAGAAGCTAATCATCGTAAGAAAGGGTGATCAAAGCATCTAACGCGTATCTGCATTCAAATGTTAAAGTCTCCAGATTGTGCGAGAGAAAACCAGTCCAATACTTTAATTTCTTGATGTGAACTTTTAAGCATTTTGAAAAGCTTCAGCAATGTCGAACAGGCAGCATACTCCAATTGGCAATGCTCATATTCTAAACCCGCTAGGCAGATTTCTCTGGCTGTTAAGTAGCGGCTCCAACACGTGCAGCGGGTAAGTCATGCATTTATGAACTCAACTAAGGACTGAATAACTTCTGCTCGCTCTGCATCACTCAAGACTATTGGGATCATTGCATCCGCTCAGAGTTGGAAAGGTTGAAGAGTTCTATTAGCATGCTAAACAGCAATGCCACCCCAGAAAATGGGACGAAAAGGCTATAACCGCCAGTACTGAAGTGGTCCTGCTTTTTAGTACAGTTTTGCGGCTTGGCTAAGATGCATCTTGTTTATGGTCATGCCGCTTTTCGTGTCTCCGCTTGGCCAAAGTATGAGATGTTCGGTGTTCCCTTATCAAGGGCCGTTTAAGGGCGCTTTGAGTTGTAAAACTCGATCCAGCCAGTGATGATCCGTTTGGCTTGGAGCTGGTCAATGATTTCGTGCAGATAGGCGGCCTTCTGCTTGAAGAATCGCAAGAGCCGTTTGACAAAGATATTGTCGAGGTACCGCCCCTGCCCAACTATTGAGATTTTGATGTCTGACATGTTCAGAGTCGTGATCCAGTCAGAGCCAGTGTATTGGCTGCCCCGATCAGAATGGCTTTCCATATTTGGCGATTGCCTCCTCCAAGTTCTCAACCATTGCCGACAGGCGTACGCACAGCATGCTGCTGAAAGGGCAGAAGTTGGCATTCAGCGTATTTTAGAGCCGCCAGGACAGCACCTTGCGCGTTGCCCAAACCATGATTGCCAGAAGTATAAAATGCGCGGCTTAACTGGGATGTAGGTGTTCCGCTGCATCAAACCTGATTGGGCCGCGTGATTGCAAGCTTTCTCAGCAGGGATGGAAGGAGTGGCGCTTGGGCGCTATCTCCTAGACCGTCTTGTCGCCACGCAGCGCCTCAAGCGCCACAGTAGCCATAAAATTGTCCGAAAAGTTTTGTCGATTCGCCATTTGCGTATCAATTCATTCGTGCTGGATACACCTTAGAACGCTGTCCAAATTTGCCTGACCATTTCAATCGCGCCTGCTGAAGGAGAGGCAAACTTCTACGCAGCTCTGGAAAGATCAGATATGGCCGCGTAACTAGGGTAAATAAGCCTGCGGAAAACTTGGTGCGGTTCTGTCCTGTCGCGAGAGCCAATACGCAGAATTTGATTAGGAGGTGCCCTTGGATGATGTCAAACCGCTGACCGAGCCATTTTTGCCTTCTTGTGTATTTGCCGCTTGGGTGCGGCTTGATGGCGGTTGTGGGGAGCGGCACGATATTGAGCTACCTGAGATCATTTCGCGGGCTATTCCGCGTCGGCAGGGCAGTTATCGCGGTGGCCGCGCATGCGCGGATCACGCTTTGCGTCAGTTGGGGTTCTCGTTTAACCAGCCAATTTGGCCCAAGATGGGAGATGATCGGGCGCCGATTTGGCCGGGTGAGGTTATTGGTAGCATCTCCCATAGTGACGATATTGCGTTGGCCGTTGTTGCAATGCGCAATGACATTGATGGCGTTGGTGTCGACGTTGAGCGTCCTATAGCCAAGGACGAGGCAGCCAGTTTAGCGCGGCAGGTGTGCCAGCCTTTTGAGTTGAAGATTCTTCAACCGACACGGTGGAATGGCCATGAGTTTACTGCGATATTCTCGGGAAAAGAAGCGTTGTACAAAGCAATTTACCCAACAGTCAGGCGGTTCGTAGATTTTGACGAGGCGCATTTGGTTAGGATGGAAAATGATGTGCTGACATTCTCATTTTCGACCTCATTGAGGAATGAGTTGGGCCGGCCAACTATCAACGTGAGGCTTCACGAATGGCAGGGTCACATTTTGACAATTGCGGTACTGCATTGTAAAAATTACGCGATCCCGTTCTGAGATTACTGCCGTATTGTGAATTAAGTTGACAAGTTGAAAAGCACACGTCTACATAATGAATATAATTAAAGATTATAATTGGTTCTTTTCCACAATTCAGAGGTGTTATCATGGCGGCTAATGTTATTGAAAAAGGCGCGAAGGCTGCCGATCATGGCGAAGTAGCAAAAATTATCGCTTCTTCTATGCGTTGGGCAGCCGTGGGTGGTGTTGTACCGCTTCCTTATCTTGATCTCGTAGCGATCGGTGCTGTGCAGGCGCAGATGGTGCGCAAACTTGCAGCGGCGTATGGTCTTGATGCAAACGACCAAAACATTAAGGCCCTTGTAACATCCTTGGTAGGAACGTTAGTGCCAGCGGCAGCGAGCGCGTCAGTGGTTGGTTCATCGTTTAAGATTGTCCCCGGGCCTGGTACATTGATCGGCAGTGTGAGCATGGCTGGTTTTGCAGCTGCTTCGACTTACGCAATTGGTAAAGTATTTGTGCGTCACTTTGAAGGAGGCGGATCCATGTTTGATTTTAGCGCCGATTCGATTGAACAGGACCTGAAGAACGAGTTTGCCACCGGCGCCAAGAGCTAAGGGTAGCGAGAATTTGCCCCTCCTTGCGGTATTGTTCTACCTCGGTCTTTCTGTCTTGGTTGCTATATCGGGGCGGGAGCGGTCGTTAGGATTTAGAGGAGTGTTTGTTGGCGCTCTCCTTACAACGCCGCTAGTATTCGCCATAGTTTTGTTGCTTACGCAACCACGCAATTGAAACAGACATTATGACTGAACATGTAGATTCTTCCATCGGAACGTTGGGAGAAAGACTCTTGCGACTGGTAACTTTCGGCAGGCGCCCAAAGGTTTCGGCGGGTGGAGTTGGGCGACTTTTGGGAGCTATCAGACAGCCAGGTATTTTCAACCTAGCATTTGTTGCATTCTTATCCGCTGTTTGTGGAACAGTAATGCTTTATCTGCTCAATGCAGAGACACGAGAAGCTGAGAATCATGGCTTTTCAAGAGTTATGGCGTTTGGTTTTTTGGCTTTGCTCGTCCTTTACCGTTGGGCGCAGAACTACTTTGTTCGCGAAGCGGCGCAGGCCATTGAAACGGCGCTGCATGACCGCCGGATCGTAACAACGAAGAATATTCTTAAGTTATCGCTAGAAGATGTGCAAAAAGTTGGCTTGCGCAATGTAATGGATGGCGTCGGGTCGCACTACGCGGCATTGTCGCAGACATTGGTGCCTATCATTTCGGGTGTCGAAGGAATGATCCTATTGGTGTTCATGTTTGGATACTTGGTTTTCCTATCACCACTGGCCGCACTGCTGACCACGCTTGTAGTAGTGATTACTGTTGCAGGGTTTTTGGCAAGCCGCGCATTGCTCGACGATGATATGCGCCGCATTTCAGACGCCGAAGAACGCTATCGCGAAATGACAGAGTCGCTTGTGCGCGGGTCAAAGGAATTGAGCTTGAACCCGAACCGTCGCGCCGATTTCTATAACGATTTGACAGCGCGGTCCTTCCAACTTGCCGAAGGTCGGGGTAATGCTGCGACGCATTTTGCGGGCATGTTGGCCACTGGCAACTCGGCGTCCTATCTGATGGTCGGCGTAGTGGTTTTCATTATGCCGCTTTTATCCTCAAATCAGGAGACGGACATCTCTCGGATCATGATCGCCGTCATTTTCTTGTTGGGTCCAATCAGTGCTGTTGTGCAGACGTTTCAACAGGTCACGACCGCGCAATTCGCTCTTGAAAGTATTCAAAAATTTCAAGCTAAAATCGAAAACCTTACAAAACGACACAATGCCAGTAACCGGAATAAGCTAAGTGACGTTGCATTTTCTTCACTTGAAGTGAAATCAGTAGCCTACCGCCATGGCTCTGAAGAAGGATTCAAAATTTCCGACATTGATCTGACGCTAGGTGCAAATGAGATCGTATTTATGACTGGGGGCAACGGATCCGGCAAGACGACGTTGTTGCGAGTTCTGGCGGGATTGTATCCTCGACTTGATGGAGAGATGTTGCTTAATGGCGCAGCGGTCCCTAAGGAAACACCGCAGATTTATCGCAATCAATTTGCCACTGTGTTTGCAGATTTCCATGTCTTTCCGCGAGCCTATGGTCTTGATGATATTGGGATGGAGCGGCTTGAATTCTGGCTTCGTGATTTTGGCATCCGTGAAAAATTTGGTGATGATCTCCAAACTATCGACCCTGATACGCTTTCAACAGGGCAGAAGAAACGGCTTGGGCTTGCGCTGGCGTTAGCTGAAGATCGTCCTGTCTTGATCTTGGACGAGTGGGCCGCCGATCAGGATCCGCAGACGAGGCGCAGGTTTTATCACGAGATTCTTCCGGAACTGAAAAAGAACGGTAAAACCATTCTTGCTGCGACCCATGATGAACAATATTTTGAGTACTGTGATCGCCATGTCCATATGACGTCTGGTAAACTAATACTAAAGGTGCCCGATGACGTCTAATGATATGGCCCGCAATAAGCTTGGTCCCAAAAGCAAAAAACGATTACGGCGGTTGACAAGTTTTCTCAGCGTGACGGCAATTGCTGGAATTTTATGTCTGGTCCTTTTGTGGGATTCGATGGTCTACACTACTCCTGTGGGCCACACGAGCGTTGTGTGGCACCGGTTTAGTTTTGACGAGACGCAAACGTCAGAGGGACCTTTGAAAGAAGGAACCCACGTCATTTGGCCGTGGGACAAGCACTATACCTATGACGCGCGCTTACAGACCAGTGATCAGATATATGAAGTGGTTACAGCGGATGGTTTGCACGTTGAGATCACGATGACATTCCGATGGCGTGTTGTACGAAACAACATCGTTGACCTCAATTCAAACGTCGGTCCGAACTATCTCCAAACGCTGTTGGTACCCGTGGTTGGGTCCGTCTCAAGAGAAGTCATTTCACAGTATGATGCTGAGAAGCTGTACAGCACAGAGCGCGAAGATATTCAGAAGGAAATCTACCAACGTATTGTATCTCAAGATTATCCGAATGGCATTGGGGTTAGGGAAACCGCAGCCAAGACGGAAGAGATGGTTATCTTAGAAGATTCTCTTATTAAAAGCGTAAGACTGCCAGCCGGATTGCAATCCGCCATCGAGCAGAAGCTGGAGCAAGAACAGTTGGTTCAGGGCTATGTATTCAGGGTTGAACGTGAGGGATTAGAAAGCCAGCGCAAAGAAGTCGAAGCGCAGGGTATCCGCAGGTTCCAAGAAATTGTGACGCCCGCCATTAACGAAAGTTATCTGCGCTGGCGCGGGATTGAGGCCACCCTACAGCTTGCTCAGTCACCAAATGCAAAGGTCATTGTAATTGGTAATTCTGAAACGGGCCTACCGCTTATTTTGGATACGAGCGGACAAAATATGCCGCTGCCTGCTGGTGTGTCGGACGGTGCAGAAGCGATACATTCTAGCGCGCTTCCTGTCTCCAGAACGGTAATGTCGAATGGTGACGAGGAAGTGATCACGCCGGTACCTGAAAATGATGGCCAAAAACTGGAAACCGGTGACGTGAATGATACCGTCGCTCCGATGGATTTACCTGCCGCTAAAACAGGAACCGCGCCGTCGCAATAGTGCGGTTCTAGGAGCCAGGAATGGATGTGATTTGCTTGCCCCATGCAGGGGGCGGAGCCGGATTATTTAGCGGTTGGCAGGCACCTGCGGGTATGCGTTTACATCCTGTTTGCCTGCCGGGGCGTGAATTGCGCATCAGGGAACCTTTGTTTCACACGCTTGATCCCGTGCTTGACTGGCTTGAGGAAGAGCTGGCTGACATCTTGGACTGCGCCCATATCATACTGGGTCATTCAATGGGGGCAGTGGTGGGTCATGCCTTGTGCCAGCGACGATTAAGTGTCGGAAAACGTCTGCCACGCGCATTGGTGGTTTCGGCCTGTTTGCCGCCAGTGTTGCGTGTACGCCGCGATCTGCACTTGCTGGATGATACGGCGCTACTCGTAAAACTGATCGGGTTTGACCCCGAGAATGTGGCGCTGGCAGAACATCCAGAACTATGGGAAATGATGGCACCCGTGATCCGCGCTGATTTTGCCGTGATTGATGATGCAAATATTTCGCCGGATCAGCAGTTGCCGATACCGATCATGGCGTTGTGTGGTCGCGCTGATCCAATGGTCACTCCCACACAGATGACCGAATGGGTCGACATCGGCGACGGCTTCACGCAGCATAGCTTTGATGGCGGCCATTTTTATCTGCGCAACGCGTCGGTGAGAATTCTTCAGGCGATGTCACTTATCTGATTGCAACCCAAGCTGTACTGCAAGGCTGCCCATATCAATTGTGGAAGAGGCGGCATTTTCAGTGCTGGAATTGCAGATCGCGTGATGCAAAGCATCGGCAAACGCCTGTGCATGATGGAATGCAACGATAGTTGGATCGACGGTCAGAGACAGAAACAACCCTTCAGCGGTGCCGTGGGCAAGAACGCTGATGCCGTTGCCTGACCGAAATTGCGGATCAACACCGTGACCCAGACCGTCCCAATCAATCTCAAGACCAGAACCAAAATTGTCTGATTGTGATAAATCTCCCAGGTAATTTAGAGCGAGCGGAGCGGGGGAGCGTAGCGCACTGCCATCATCGCTTGCCCATGCAAGCAGACCGTGGCCAATGCCGCCGCGCAATAGATCGTTGATTGGATCAGTGGTCTGATTAGGTGAAACAGAAACTGGCGTGATGCGGGTAAACCATCCCACGCAACTGCTGGCGTCTGGAATGTTGCGCGGTAGGTCGCGACCGTGAGTCTCAAGATCAATGACACAATTGCACCAGCCAAATACCTGATGCGCAGCCTGCGCCATCGCCTTGAGCAAATGCGATTGCGCGGCTGGACCACGAGGAAAGTCTATCGCGACATCACGGCGTAATGTTGTGGTCGTTGTTGCCTCAGGTGTTGCAATCTCAGGCCAGTTAGGGGCAGCCGATTGGATTGCGATTGCATTCCAATAGGGCCGTTCGGTTGTGGTGACTGGTGATTTCGCTTCCATGGCGAGAGCATCGCAAATGTCGCTATATTGCGTGGCATTTGGGAGCACGGCGTCAGGATTAGTCAGCAGGATCTGCAACTCATCAGCCAGAATATGCCATGAAACCATATCAATAGAAAGGTGGTGAGCGGCAAGGAGAAGGCGGTCGCCCTCACGCTCTTGAATTAGGCAAGCGGAGAGCATCGCGCCGTTCTGTGGGTTTATTTTCTGGTGTGTTTGCTCAGCCATATCAGAACGTTGTACGTCAGCCAGATCTATTGGTGCATCGCGTAAATTAAGTGTGCCAATGTCTGGCAATGGCGCGGAGCCGTTGGGGATTGTGATATAGCAATTGGTCGTGTCAAAACGTAGGCAGAGGGCGGTGTGCCGATTTAGTAAGGCCTGCATGGCAGGCTGGAGCAGCTCAGGTTGATAGGTTGAAGGCAGATGTAACACGATTGACTGATGGAGTCGTTGGGACAGATCAGGAGTGCGATTGGCAAACCATGACTGGATCGGGTGGGCATGAACAGGCCCTACTCTGCGCCTGTGGATATTGTCATGTGGCGTGCGTGCTGCCACGGCCAATGCGACCGCTGTTTGGTGGTGCAAAATATCAGCCGCTGTCAGAGTTATTTTTTCAGACGCAAGCGCACCAACTGCCCGCACAGCGGAAATTGAATCGCCACCTTGTTCAAAGAAGCCTGCGGTAGGGTCAAAATCGGTTCGCCCCAAAAGCTTGCCAAAGACTGCTGCAATGGTCTGAGCGAGGGGCGCGACTGTGTTGAATTGGTGTGAAGGGGTGGCTAATGCGAATTGCAATGCCGGCAATTCATCGCGCGCTAATTTGCCGTTTACGTTCAGTGGAAGAGTTTCAATTTCCTTCAGAACGCCCGGGATTGCGTAGCGCGGCAGGTTGGCGTTTGCATGGGCACGCAGACTGTCAAGAAAATTATCCTCGATCAAACGGGGCGTGCCGTCCGGAGTGAACAGGTGATCATGCAACGGACCAGCGCCGAACGTGTTACTGGCATGAGGGATCGCTACGTCAAAGGAATGGATATTTTCTGTGCCACGGACAATTGCGCCTGCGATCGCAAAGTCAGGATGCCGCCCACCTGTTGCAAGCGTGCGGGTGATCGTGGCGGTGATTCTATCCCCCTTTTGCAAAGCGATGCCTGTCGAATTGAGGGGGATGTAAACTGGCAGCCAACTGGCCGTGTCGTGTAACACATTGATGTTGCGTGATGCGCCTGTATCGAGAGTGAGCCAGAGCGCGAAACCTGTTAGCGCGCCGTCGCGTAGGGCGTGAAGCGTGATAGCATGTTGCCCTTCAAGTGCCATTTCATGGGTAAAGTCGAGGTCTTCGAAAATGTCAGACCCTGTAAGCAGGCGCTGACGGTCGAGTCTGCGGAGGCAAAGGCGCATATCGAACGGGTGACCGACCTGTTCGTGAATGCGGTGCACGTAATCAGCTGCGATGGAACTGAAACCGGGGTCAATGTCATTTGCGGGCAATTCGAGTGCGGCAATGCGAGTAACAGAGCGGTGTGGCAACATGTGGCGCGGATTGTTCAGATGGTGGCGCGCGCCGTTGATGATCGCGGCGGCCCCCTCAGACCCGCCAATACCGCCGACGATTTCGGAAATACACCAGTCAAATGTGGTAGAAACTTCCATCGTAGCAGCGTCGCCTGTCAGTATGGTGATATTATCGGACAGACCATATTCGGCCACCGTGGCACGGGCGCGGTCGGCGATTTGGGGATTGATCTCAACCGCAGTGACGTGTGCGGCACCTGCTTCAATCGCAAGGCGAGAAAGAATAGCATATGGGCCGGGGCCGACCTCAAGAACGGTCTTCCCCGGCAAGTAGCGGCGAAAGCCCTCGAGGTAGCGTTTGTTGCGGCCTCGGTCACCCGCCATCGCGCCATAGACTGTGTCGTCATAGACAAAAAATTCGGCAACTGACGGCCAAAGGCTTGAACGCCCTGGTTCCTTAAGCACCCAAGCCCCCAGTGTTTTACGGCCTTCAGCGTTTTCGATAGGTCTAACAATTACGCGTGCGACGTCTGTGGCCTGAGTTAGAGTTCTTTCGACTTCAGCCAAATCGATCCGTTGACCTGCGATCTTAATCTGGTCATCGCGGCGACCCTCAAAGATGATGGCGCCGTCATCGCGCAGATGAGCAATATCACCGCTCTTGTAAGCCCGCGCACCAGAGACGGCCGCGGGAGTAAAGGCGCGTTTGGTCAGATCAGGTGCGCCAAGGTATCCGGTAGCAAGACCTGCGCCAAAAAGCACAATTTCACCGGGTACACCAATCGGAACCGGGCGACCGCTGGCATCCCAAATGGCAAGGCCGGTGCCTTTGAGTGGGGCACCAATGGGCGCACCGTCAGAAAAGTTCGCGGTATCAAGCGCCTGCATTGTTGAACAGACGGCATTTTCGGCAGGTCCGTAGGCGTTAACAATCGTCATGCGTGACGCGAGCGGTGCAAGTGCATTTTCGTCAGGGACCTCTCCCGCTGTAATCAGCAGTTGCATGGATTGGGGAAGCGCATCGCGGATGACAGGAAGGTAGCTGGGAGGAATGGTCGCATGGGTGATGCAATGTGTCGCCATTGCCTGACCCAAGGCTAATACATTTTCCAAGACGTCACGCGGGGGGGCCACAAGAGTTGCCCCTGAGGTGAAGGTCGTGAACAACTCGGACACATGTGCATCAAAAACGGGAGCAGCGAATTGCAAAACGTTGCTGTCGGGTGTGAGATTAGTGATTTCAATTTGCTGCTGCACCATGTTTGTGACGGCGCTGTGGTTGATCATCACGCCTTTGGGTTTGCCCGTCGATCCAGATGTATAGATGACATAGGCCAGTGCATCGTGAGTGGCCATGTCGACTGGTATGGCGGACAGGTTCACTTGCGGAACTGTAACGATGGGCAATGCGTCGATTTCAGGTGTTTGTCCGGCAGCCAAGAGTAGGGTCGCTTTAGAATCGCACAGTACCATTGCAATACGCGCGGCAGGCCAGCGTTCATCAATGGCGAGCCAGCATGCACCGGATTTCAAAATACCAAGGATCGCAGCAACACCTGCGAGGCTGCGCGCATCAGAGACAGCTACAATATCGCCCGTACCGATGTTGCGGTCAATCAAAAGCGTGGCGATGGTATCAGCCCAAGTATTCATCGCCGAGTAGCTGAGGGCCGTCGTGCCATTTGTGACAGCTTCTGCCTCGGGCTGCGCAGCCACTTGTTTGGCAAAGAGGCTTGTGAGGGTGGTTGGGGCGCAGGCATGTGCCGTTTGGTCGAGTGCGGCTATCAATCGCGCTTGGTCGGTTGAAAATGGAGAAAGAGCGCTCGCAGGTTTCGAAGGGTCTTGGGACATTTTTTCGAGGATCGTTTGAAAATGGGTGGCGATGCGGTGAATTTGGGTGTCGTCAAACAGCGCGGTGTCATAGTTGAGATCCAACACCAAGGAGCCATCACGCTTGTCGTAAGTGACGTGGAACACAAGATCAAAGCGGCTAAAGGTCCATTCTGTATCACGGCCAAAGGGTCGCATTTCTACGCCCGGTAAGCTTAGCTCTGCGCGGTCGGCGTCAAAGAGCACCAGCATGACATTGCATACCGGGTTGCGGGAAAGATCGCGAGGTTCGCCAATATCTGCGACAAGGCGATGGAACGGCCAATCTTGATGGTCCATTGCATCGCGGGTCATATTGGCGACTTGGGTGATTGTCGTCGTCAGCGGCGCATCGCGATCCAATGAAACGCGCAAGCAAAGCGTATTGGCGAAGAACCCGATTTGATCGGCCAGATCAGGGTGGTTGCGGCCAAGAACAGGTGTGCCGATGACCATTTCGGGCTGGTTTGCACGTTGATCGAGGGTAACGGCCAGGCCTGTCAGCAGTGTATTGAACAGCCCGCCATCTGAGTCGGCGGCGAGGGCATCCAGTTCGGCAACAAGTCCATTTGGCATGTCATGGCGCTTCGTGGCGCCTGCGAACATCTGTTGGGCAGGGCGCGCATTGGCCTCTGGCAAGTCAATGCCGCGTGGTGCGTCGCGGAGTTTGTCCAGCCAGTAGCTTTGCAATTGACTACCATTTTCGCCCGACAAGCGCGACGCCTGCCAAGCGATAGCATCGCGGTATTGAATGTTGGGTTGTGCGAGTGGCACATCGATGGCGTAGGCTTGTTCCAGTAGCGACACAATGGTGTTGAGCGACTGACCATCGCAGATTGCGTGGTGAAACGACATCACAAGGCTAATGGGGCCGTCGTCGGAGGTTTGGGCTGCCACGACACGCATTAACGGCGGCGCGCTGAGATCAAAAGGTCGGACGCGTTCAGCATCCAGCAAGGATTGCGCGGTATCAATGCCCGCAGGCGGGTTGCGGCGTTCAATGGTAAACGGTGGAGAGTCTACCACGATCTGACAAGGCTCGCCTTCACGCTCAACAATGCCCGTCCGCAGAATTTCATAGCTTTGGATTATGTGGCTGAACGCGCGTTCTAAGCGATTTAAATTGAGCCCTTCGAATGCCTCAAAGCCAAAGCAGAGATTATAAACAGTAGAAGTCATATCAATCTGCTGCATGGCCCAAAGGGGCGCTTGGCTATCAGATAAGGGGATAAGTTCTGCGCGGTTCACGCGTGGAATTGACGTGACGGTCGACGGCGCCTGCTTGTCGATCAGTTTTGCCATAGCGCGAATTGTTTTAGCTGAGAAAAATTCTACGATTTTCAGGTCAACGCCAGTCGCGCGATACATTTCACCCAATGCCTTAATCGCTTTAAGGCTATCACCACCGAGTTGGTTGAAGGGTGTTTCAGCTCCCACGACGTCGATGCCCAACTCAGATTGCCAAATACTCTCGATGACCTGCTCGGTCGGCGTTGTGCAGGGCACTGGCCCGCTTGCGCCATGCACCAGTGCCTCGGGGCGGGGCAAGGCGCGTTTGTCGAGTTTTCCGTTCATCAGCCGTGGCAGGGATTGCATTGTCACAATTAAACGCGGGATCATGTAGTCGGGCAAAGTGTCTGCAAGGGCGGATTGTAGGTCCCGCTGCTGTTTCGTGCCTGTGACATAAGCGATCAGAAAGGGATCAACGGGATCGCTGCGATCCACGATCACGGCGCAAGCGGTGACATCTACAAGCGCGTTGAGACAGGCCTCAATTTCAGCAGTTTCAACGCGGTTGCCTGCAATTTTCACCTGACCGTCGCGACGCCCCAGACATTCTATTTGCCCGTCGGGGCGGATACGCCCCAGATCGCCAGACTTATAAATCACATCATTTGCAGTCGTACCAAAAGGGTTGCGCTGGAACGCGGCTCGGGTCGCGTCAATGTCATCGAAATACCCAAGTGATGGAAAGTCTGTGCGAATGCAAATTTCTCCAATTTCGCCCGCGATCGCCATGCGGTCAGATTTGTGAATAAGCACATCGGTATTGGGTAGAGCGATGCCAATCGGCAGCACGCCGTCAGTGATTGATGCGCTATCACCAACGCGGGAATAAACTTTGGCTAATGTGGTTTCGGACGGGCCATAGAAATTGACGACTTCAATGCTATCACCCGCAAACTTACGCCATTCTTTGACAGCAGTGCCTGACAAGGGCTCACCTGCTAGAAAGAGGTGGCGCAGGTGGACAGGGCGCAATTTTGGATTGTACTGAAGCTCAGTGATCAGCAAGCGCAGTATGCTGGGAACGCAATGTAGAGATGTGACCTGTTTGTCATTGAACCAGCTTAGAAGGTCACGCGGAGACATGATCGTTTCACGCGGAGGCACCGTCACAGAGCCGCCTGCGACCAAAGGTGACAGAATATCCCGTAGGCTGACATCAAACCCAACAGGGGCAAGCTGGGCTGTGACGGTCGTTGCGTCAAAATTAAACTCTTGAATTTGCCAAGTGAGAAAGTGGTTCAAACTTTTATAGCGACCAAGAATGCCCTTTGGTACGCCAGTAGAGCCGGAAGTAAACATGACGTAGGCGGCGGCATTTGGCGCCATTGGCGTCAGTGTCGATGTGGCATGGGCCACGTCCTTAATGGCAATTTTGGGGATCTCCCGACAGGTTACCTCGGCCAAATCTTGGCAACCGTCCGCGTACAGCAAACCAATCGGCCCAACACGCTCGATCATTGCTTTGAGGCGAGCAGGAGGGAGGGCAGGATCAAGCGGTAAAAACGCAGCACTCGCTGACATGATACCCAAGAGGCCTGTGACCTGCTCAGCGCTCGGCTGGGCAAGCAGGGCAACGATTGGGGATTCGAGGTTATTGCGAATATGGTCGCGTACCCATGCTGCCACGCCTCCAGCCCGCATCGCCAATTCACCCCTGTTCAGCGTTTCAACAGCGTCGCGCACGGCAGGGGCGTTCGGATTGTCTAGCGCTAGCGTTTGGATGGATTGCCGAAAGTCCGTCGTGTTGGCGGCAAATCGTTTTTGATCAAGGGGTGACAAGGTCAAACGTCTCCATAAGTAGATGGGTTGTCAGAACGACCATCAAGAAGTCGTCTTCAAAGGTTTGAGAAAAATCAAACCCTGGTTCAGAGTATTTGGTTTTTAGATAACTTACGGTATCGGGATCAAATACACCGTGTCGTGTGACACGGTCCAGCGCAAGGATGTCCATAACCCAATCGGGGCGTTTTCGCAGTAAATGGGGTGTGCCTTGGGCGACAAAGCTGAACTTGCGGCGCTCGCAAATCTCGGATGGCAGATAACGGCGGCCCAGTTGCTTGAGCATGTATTTTTCTTCGCCGCCCTTCAACATCAAGGAGGGTGGAATGCGTCGAGCCACGTTCACAACTTCGGGATCCAAGAATGGATAGCGCGCCTCGACGCTGGCGGCATAGGCCACGCGGTCTGAATGATCTGCCAACAAATGATCGGGTAATCGCAGTTTCAGGTCGAGATAGGAACGTTGGTGAAACCTAGAGCGGCCGCGCAACTGATCAATATTAACCGGCGACTTTGTATGTGCGCCAAACGCAGCCCGTTGCGCGCGCAACGGTTCGGATAATAGGGCGAGGGTCAGATCAGCGTGTGCCGCATAGTCTCGTTCATAAAACAGGGTATCATCACCCCAGAGTAAGCCGCGAGTTTCGCCCTCGATTATGGCCTCGATATCGTCAAAATTATTCATGCGGGTGGCATCAAGTCGATGACCGACATACCCGCCGAACAACTCATCCGCGCCTTCACCCGTCAAAACGACGCGCATATTTTGTTCTGCGACCTTGCGGGCGAGGGCGAGGGTGCAGGTGTTATAGCTTTCTTTCAACGCGGTTTCACCTGCCCAGACGGTGGCCTTGAGGTTGTAAAGAATATCATCATCGCCAAAGGCTACAGTGTGATGTGTCGTGCCAGTTTGCTGGTGTACAATACGTTGCCAATGGCTTTCGTCGAAAGACTGGCCGGGAAACGAAACTGCGTAGGAATGGCGCATGCTGCTTGGTTCAAGCTTATGCGCCATCGCAGCAATCAATGCGGAATCGAGTCCGCCGCTGACATAAAGCCCGACAGGGACATCCGCGACAAGTCGGCGTTTGACGGCTCCGAGCAATGCCTCTTCCAGCTCGTCAAGAAGCTGTTCTTCAGTGGCAGCAGATACCTCATTGCTCAGCGGAAAATCATAATCCCAATATTGCTTCTCATAAATGCTCTCGCCCTCGACCACTAGTAAGTGACCTGGGCGCACGGCGTGAATCCCATCGAACATAGTGCGCGGGCTGACTAGACCAGGGAAAGTGAGAACTTGGTCAAGTCCTGAAATATCGAGGCGGCGCGGAATGGCAGGGTGGGCGAGGATCGCCTTTATCTCAGAGCCGAATACAATCCCGCCCTGCACCTTGGTCCAAAACAGCGGCGCGATGCCCGTCTGATCGCGACCTAACACAAGCCGATTTCGCTCGCTGTCATAAATTGCAAAAGCAAATTGCCCGTTCAGGTCATTGGCCAGATCAAGTCCGTCGCGGACATAGAGATGGGGAAGAACTTCAACGTCGCATTGGTTTTGAAAACATGCGCCTTGCTGCGTCAAACAGTTTCGCAATGGCTGATGGTTATAAATCTCTGCATTTGCGACCATCGCGACCTGATGATTATTGGCAAACATCGGTTGTTGCCCTTCGGCGAGATCAATGATCGACAAGCGACGGCACCCCAGTGCGACATTGTCTGTAAAATGGGTACCTTCTTCGTCGGGGCCACGATGGTGGATTGCGGCCAACATGTCAGGCATCGCCGCGCGGTCGACCTCATGCAGGCCGCCAGCACGGTAAATTCCGGTTATGCCGCACATTTCAAAGAGCCCCCAGCAATGGATCATCTTCATCAAGAATTCCATGCGTTGCAGTTACTTGATCCCGATGGTCGTCAAGGACCATGAGCGGCGTGTCAGATGGGCGCGAGGCGATTGCTGTCAGCAGGGAAAGGTAGTCTGCTAGCAGCGCTTCAACCGTCTGTATATTGAAAAGAGCTGAGTCATATTCGATCTGCACTTCAATATTTTCGTTGTCCTCAACCATTATATTGAGGTCATAGCGGCTTGTGCGGGTTTCATCGGGGATCAAAGTTGCGTGGTGGGGGCCAAGTTGCTGTACTGGTGTTTGATTGGTTTGAACGATGAGCAAAACGTCAAAAGCGGGGGTGTGTCCCGAGGCTGGGGAAAGCGACAGGGCGTCGATCACCTGCTCAAACGGGGCAGTTTTATACCCCAGCATTGTAGCCGTCTCGACAATAGCCTCTGATAGCCATTCCTCGAGTGTTGCTTCGCCTTGCATAAGCATCGCATGGGGCAACAGGTTGAGGTAAAACCCGATTTGATCCTCGGTCTCGATGGCGTCGCGTCCAGCGTCAGCGGTGCCAATCACGGTGGACGCATCCTCATCCCCTATACCGCGTAAACGCAACAGGATGTGAAGTGCTGCGGCACTCGCGGAAAACAAGGTCGCGCCCATATTGTTTAGGCAGGCGCGTAGTGCAGCACTGGCATTGGTGCCGAGTGAGTGCCTAGCCATCCCTCCTTGGCCCAAGCGCTTGGCATTGCGGGGCAGGTCAGTCGCGAACGCTGTTATCGGATCAGCAAGGCGCCAATGGTCAGCAAGATGTTCGCTTGCTTGTGCCACGGCTGCCTTATGGGAGTGAGTTCCGGCCTGCCAACACGCGAAATCGCGGTACTGGATCGCCAGCGGCGCAAGGTCTGTCTGCCGTGCGTTTAACTGCGCGTCATAGAATGCCGAAAGGTCACCAAGCAGGATTGGTACTGACCAGCCGTCGGACACGATGTGATGTTGGTTAATAATCAATATCCAGCGCTCATCGCCCAGTTGACCAAGAGCTGCGCGGAACACTGGCCCCTCGGCCAGATCAAAAACATGAGCAAATTCAAAATCTAGCGCTTGGGCTGTTTTTGCGCCTTCTGACGCGGCGGTAAGGTCCAAGATCGGAAGCTCAAATTTGAGCGGTGCGGAATCAACAACTTGAAACGGTTCGCCAGTGATCTCGATGAAGCGCGTGCGCAAGATTTCATGACGTTCTAAAAGAGCGCAGAAGGCGGCGGATAACGCGCCCACGTTGGGCGTGCCTTCGAGGATCAACCCGCCGACTACGTTATAGGCGATAGTGTTTGGGTCAGCGTTTTGAATAGCGAAAAGCCGTGTTTGCGCAGACGATAAATGGTATTTTTCCTGTTTGGGCTGGCGTAAAATAGTTTCCACCAGCGGCGTTGATTTGGTTTGTGCGGTTTGTGTCGCTAATCCCGCGACACTTTGGGTGATAAAGAAATCGCGCAGGCTCAAGTCAAGACTAAGTTCCTTGCGCAGGCGTAGCACAGCCTTATTTGCCATTAAACTATGACCTCCCAAGGCAAAGAAACTGTCGTCACGAGAGATCGATGGTATATTGAGAACGCCACAAAGAATTGTCGCTATAGCGCTTTCAAGTCCAGGACGCGGTTGCATACCAGTCATGGCCGACTTGAGAGGGCGATCTGTCATACGTGCTAGCTCTGCGCTATCAGTTTTGCCATTGAGCGTCAGAGGTACTGCGTCGATCAAGAATATCTGTTTTGGCAGCATATAGGCTGGTAAAGTGGCCGCGAGATGGACGTTAAGGGCGTCGCTATCTGGCGGCGTTTCGGTCGCCAGCCAAATCGCTAGAATACCGTCGCTACCGCCATCACCGATTAGGCCAGCGGCTGCGTCATTGATGCCGTCAAGCTGACGGAAGGCGGTTTCTACTTCGCCCAATTCAATCCGGTAGCCGCGCAATTTCACTTGATTGTCATCACGTCCCAGATAGGTAATCGTGCCATCCGAAAGCTCTCGCCCTAAATCACCAGAGCGATAAAGGCGTTTGCCCTTCGCATAGGGATCGTTCACAAACCGCTCCGCTGATTTAACGGGATCGTTAAGATACCCCCGCGCAACGCCTGTGCCACTGACAACAATTTCACCAGGAACGCCGGGCGGGACGGGGCACAATTGCGGGTCGCGCAGTGACACTCCGTAGCTTGGCAATGCTTTGCCAATTGGGCTATCGCTGCGATTTAAGTCTGCAGCTGAAACGGCGTGGAATGTTGTGTGAACGGTCGTTTCGGTAATGCCGAATAGGTTGAACAAGTTGCAATCCGGATATCGTTGGGACCATTGTGTGAGAGTATTGGGCACCAAGGCCTCACCGCCGAACCAAATGGCCGTGACACTCAGATTGGCCGATTGCATGGTCATTTCAACATCGCTGATGGCGCGAAAGGCAGAGGGTGTTATGCTGAGCTGCGTTACATTTTCGTTTGCAAGAAACGCGCGCACGGCGGTCAGATCACTTTGTATTTCTTCGGGCACAGGGACCAATGTGCCACCTGTTAATAAAGCGCCCCAGACCTCCCAAATCGAAAAATCAAAGGCAGCCGAATGGAACCAGCTCCAGATATCACCTTGACCAATGTCAAACGGATCACCTTGATCAAGAATGAGGGACGTCAGGTTTTGATGTTCAACTACGACGCCCTTTGGCTTGCCGGTCGAGCCCGAGGTGAAGATGATGTAGGCCGCATCATCAGGATTGACCTTGGGCAGTGCGGCATTGCTTTGCTGTGTTGGCGCATTTGGATCAATGATGTGCGTGCTATGCGGCAAGGAAGTCTGACTGGCGGGAGATGCAATGACATATAGAACCTGCGCATCTGCAAGGATCATAGCTGTGCGGTCAACGGGGGCCCTCAAATCAAGCGGGATAAACACCGCACCCGCTGTCATGGCTGCAAGCATGGCGCAAACATAATCTTGGCCACGTGGTAAAAGAATAGCCATATGGTCACCGGGCTTAATGCCTTGCGCCATCAATTTGCGTGCGAGTGTATTCACGTCTGATTGCAGTGTACTATAGGTGATCTGCGCGCCGCCTTGTTTGATGGCAATCGCGTCGGGCCGTGCGTTTACCTGAGCTGCGAAAGCGGCAAGCGTCGTCTGCCGAGAGGTTGGCGTAAGAGCGGGTGCTGCTTTTTTGATTGCATCTGCAACATGGCTTTGCAGCATCAACGGCAGGCAGGAAAATGGCATCTGGTCATGATCGGGAATGGCACGCAGTATTTGACAAATGATCTGTACCCAGCCGTCGATAGTGCTTTGATCCAACATATGTGCATTAGCAGCAAGACGAATATGCGTGGCACCTTGGCTTGTTGGAAGGTGCGCCATAACCAAATCGTATTTACCCCAACCCGTTGCGCAAGGCGTACGCCTTGCAGGATGCGGAGTGGAGTCATTGATTAAGAGGACATCGAATAGGGCTGTGCGGCTCATGTCATTTTCTGGTTTCAGGTCGCGCACGACAACATCAAAATCTGTGCGGCCATGCAATGCTGATTGTTGCGATGTAGCCGCGATCTGTGTGATCATCTGCGATGTAGGCGTGCCGTTAGATACATTGAATTGCAGGGTGATAAGGTTGTCTTGAAGTCCCGCCTTATTGCCGCGGTTAAGAGTTTTACCAAACACGACAGTATCTTGACCGCTAAGGCGATGCAGGAAAGCGCAAAATGCACTCGTCATAAAACCATCGAGTGTCAGGTCATGAGCCTGTATATATTTGGTCAGACGCGCAGTCTCATCCTTGGATAAAAAAGCATCAACGGTCATTTGTTGATATACATGCATGGCTGCCCGTGCGCGATCTGTTGGCAAAAGTAGGCGTGGCGGATGCGCGCCAATTGTGTCGCGCCAATAGGTCAGGTCATCAGCCTGAATTGGATTCACCTGATGCTGCGATGCTAACTCGGGCATTTGACCAGATATCAGCGTTTCAGCGATCTGATCTAGCCCTTGAATATCAGCGATGATGTGATGCGCTGCGACGACGATTTGTGGTGTATCGCTATCGTTGATAATTGCGGCACGGATTAGCGGCGGTTGGGTCAGATCGAAGGGCGCATTTATAAAGTCTGCGATGGCCGCGCTGTTGATCACAGCGCAGTTTTGGGGTGTCGATATGCCCGCTGTGAATGTGGGCACATCGACGTTGGCCGCAAACCCAGCTTGCAACAATGGGGATGCAGCAATGAGTTTTGTCAGTCGTAGCGATACGGTTTGGTCATCAAGCGCCGCGTCGCATTGATACTCAGCACCCATATTGTAATAGGTGGGCGCTGAAGGATAAAGCACGCCGTTTTCAAACCGATCCACAAACCACAGCCGCTTTTGCAACTCGTTTGGTTCGTATTGATGACGAGGCGCTTGATCGACATCAGTGCAAATTGCTCCAATGTGACCCACGAGCCGATCCAGCAGAGTTTCTATGCGGGCTTCGGTGTGGATTGATGTTGAATAGGTGACATTCAATGTCAGGTCAGCACCTGTTTCAACCACATAGGCGGAAATATCAAACTGCGAACTAGGTAAGGTCATTTCGGTAAACTGAAAGCCCATTTCTGCACCCAATTGGGTCAGACCCCTGCGGTCGTCATGGGTGAGACAGATTTCGAAATATGGGTTTGCTGACTGGTCAAAAGCGTATTGCGTGGCGGTGGTTATTTCTTGCAAACCGACCATGTCATGTGTTGTCGCGGCGTGGAGGGTCTTGGTGCAGGATGTAATGTGGTCACGCCAGTTTTGAGTGTTGTCGACTTGTAAACGTAGGGGTAGCGTATTGGCAAAAAAGCCAATTGCGTCAGACATTTCACTATATCCTCGTCCCGCGGATACGGTGCCGATCACAATGTCGTTGTGCCCTAACTGCATGGCTGTCTCGGATGCGAGCGCAGCGAGAATAATTTGGAATGGTGTGGCACGTAGCCCGCGTGCGCTAGACTTTAAGCGGGTGAATAGTTCATCTGACAATGTGCGCGATACGCGCGCGCCCGCAAAGCTTTTGACAGGTGGGCGCAGGTGATCGCCAGTCAGTGCGGTAAGTTTGGGGGCGTCTTTTAGCGTGTCCTGCCAATAGGCAATTGCATCGCTGCGGTCTTCGGTTGTGGCGGCATGCCAAAGCGCAAAGTCGGGATAGTCACGTTCCTTTGGTTCTAAATAGGAGGCCTGTAATGTGACCCGTTGGCAGGCATCAATCAAATCACGCACGAACACCTCGATCGACCAAGTGTCGCTGATGATATGGTGCAATACGATGATTAAAGTCGTTGCTCCAGTTTCCGTCTGCGCAACCCCAAGCCGCCAAGCTAGGGCGTCAGATGCAAAAGGGGCCTGTGCAAATTTGTCAAAAGCGGTGTGACTTTGCGCGAGAGATGAAATTGGTAAATGTGCGGATACGGTAGAATTAACAATTTGGACCAAACCGTCTTCAGACCAATCAAATGTGGTGCGTAGAACAGTGTGCCGCGCCTGCACTTGAGCCAAGGCGGCCGTCATGATTTCGAATGACAAACAGTCCGAAAGGTCGATACGAACCGCAATATGATATGTTGGACCTGCATCGCTTGAATCCTCTAGCAACCTAAGCTGTTGTTGTTGAGGAAGAGCCGGAATTTTATCGGGCAGCGGGCGTGTAAGTGGCGGTGTCGTCGTGGCGCGTGCGGCCTCTTTTTGGATCGCAAGAGCCATGTCTGCGAGGACTGCATGGGTAAATACCGCCTCAAGACCCAAGGAGATTCCATAGTGTGCATTGATCTGATCTGAAAGGCGAACAGCCTGCAAGCTATCCCCGCCCATCTCAATGAAATGTGCGTCCGGGGATTGGATGTCGTTGCCTAAAAGGGACTTCCAGATTGCCGCCAGTTTGGCTTCTGATGATGTGAATGCACGTGTGGGGTGAGCGGGTTGCGTAGGGTTTGAAATATCTGGTTGAGGTGCAAAATCAAGACTTGGCAGACTCTGGCCAAGGGTGGGGTCTTCATTTATGCTTTGCTGCGCAAGGGTGATGAAGCGTGCATTCCAGTTTTGCGCAGTTGCATTTGAAAAACGGTCTGCATTCCAATCAAAATCCAGCACAACTGCGCCATCAAGGATCAACAGGTTGGCGAATAAGTCAGCGCGTGCGCCAGAGATCGGTACAGGGTGCAGCGTAGCATCACCACCCGTCAAAGTGATCGGACCATCAAGGTTGAAAATCGCGTGTCGTTGGGGCATCGCGTCGGCTGGAGGGGCTGCGCCGGGGGCAAGGATTTCTGTGTGTAATTTCGCACGCAGTTGGGAGAATGTCATATCAGGCGTAAGGCGGACAGTGACAGGTCGTAAGAAACTCAGGTTGCCAACAAGATCGTAGCATCCCGAGAGCGCTTGCCCAGACACCGGGACTGCCACAGTCACCTCGGATTGGTGAGACTTTTCAGCGAGGAGCGCAACAAATGCGGCTAAAAAGCCGACCAGTGGTGTTACACCTGTTTGCGCAGTTTTCGTAGCCATTTTCTGATAGAGCGGCGCAAGGCTGACGTCGGTCAGGCGCGCGCCTTTGGGTTTTGTTGTCTGAGGGTTTGCACCGTCAGTGGGTAAATTTAGCGCCTTAGGTGGGCTTGCCAAAAGGTATGGGATCGCATTGCGTTCCCAAGTAGCGTATTTTGCTGACTCGCTCGCGACTGTCTCTAACGGTATATCGTTAATTAAATTATATAATTCAGTTATAATTAGCACAAACGACCATCCATCAAACGCAAGGTGACTAGCGGATAGCGCGATGGCTTGATCTGGGCCGTGGCGCAAATGTGAGAGGCAGATCGGCGCACGGTCAAAGGCAAAGGCGGCGTTGATCGTGTCTAGTGACCATCTATCGAGGGCAGTTTCAAATAATGGCGACAAACCCTCGATGTCGTTTGTCTCAAACTGCCCAGCAGCGTTTGGTGCGATGCGCCGCGTGTAGTTCGGCGCGAAGCAGGCGCGCAATGCTGGGTGTCGGGCGCAAATCGTCTGCCAATGTTGGCTCAAGATACCAGGAGCGATGTTACGCTTAAGTTTAAGCACAATCATGT
>JBLILC010000036.1:0-23142 GCA_047635635.1 Octadecabacter sp.
TCGACACGCCAAAAAAAGAACAGATTTGCGCTCAGGGTGTCATTTATGGATTGGCTGCCGTTGCCCTCGCAGGTTCGCATATTCAAACGGGGGTTTTCCGGGTCGACTCACTGCCGCTGACATTCACGATATTGCCGTTTGCACTGGGGGGAGTGTGGTTAGGATTTCGGGTTCAGGATAGTATCCCACAGGTAGCATTCCGGTTTGTCACACTCATAGTACTTCTTCTTACGGGCCTGAACTTGTTGCGTCGTGCGTTGATTGGCTAGCTAAGCAGGTCAAGATAACAGCATGCAACTGAAGGCCCTGGTAGCGAACTGGGCAAAACTGTGAATGTGGTTTCGTAAAGAGTGTCAACGCTCAGGCTAGTCATTATAACCCATTCGCCCAAGGCCAGTTCATGGCCATAGTCAAATCGATAGAGCGTAATACTTGGGTTGGTGCTCGATCCGATGTTGCTTTTAAAGCTTTACTGCATAAAATAGCTGCAGCCTAATCGTGGGTGATGTATATTAAAATGTAGTCATAAGTGAAATTGGATGTGAGGCTGGATCAAACCCCGAAGCCGATACCCAAGACGGCAGGCACAACACGGCCTTTGCTGATAAAGGGCGGAGATTCTGTGATGAAATGGGCGTTGCCAGCAAGTGTGATGAGCGCATCACAAAGTACGTTGTTTGTTTGCGAGCAGATCACCCCAACCCAACCTCAAAGAAGCCTATCATTGGTAAGATAAAAAATCGTCTTGAGACACGAAAACTTTATTGCCCCAAGCTAATCCAAGGCTCAGGGCAATAGAGTTGCACATTAGGGTCAAGCAAATTTTTCCATTCAGAGGCCTAGCCAATAGCGCAGTCTTTGACATCATCATCTATGAAGGGAACATATTGTGCGAAGTTATTGGCAAACATAGCGACCAATTTAGCCGCTTGCGTATCGTAGGCGGCCACTTCGTCCCATGTATTTCGTGGGTTAAGAAGGACGTCTTCTACACCATCGCAGGTTGCTGGTACATCAAAACCAAAATTAGCGTCCTTGCGAAACTGCCCCTCGACCAGTGTCCCGTTCAGCGCCGCTGTCAATAAAGCGCGTGTTGCCTTAATCGGCATCCGTGCTCCGCTGCCATAGGCTCCACCTGTCCAGCCAGTATTCACTAGCCAGCACGTTGCTCCATGGTTAGCAATCTTTGCGCGCAAAAGGTTACCGTATACTTCGGGACGGCGTGGCATGAACGGTGCACCAAAGCAGGTCGAAAACGTTGGCTCAGGTTCAATGACACCACGTTCAGTGCCAGCGACCTTGGATGTAAAGCCGGACAAGAAGTGGTACATCGCTTGTGCTGGGGTCAGCCGCGCAATCGGGGGCAACACACCGAATGCATCACAGGTCAGCATAATGATGTTTTTAGGATGCCCGCCCAATGCCGTATCACTGGCGTTTGAAATGTAGTGGAGCGGGTAGGCGCAGCGCATGTTCGCAGTTAGGCTGTCGTCGTTAAAATCCAACTCCAGCGTTTCAGGGTTGAACACCATGTTTTCAATTACTGTGCCCGGCATTTGGGTTGTCGCATAAATTTCAGGCTCAGCCTTGGGGTCCAAACCAATGGTTTTAGCGTAGCAACCACCCTCAAAGTTGAAAATCCCACGATCCGACCAGCCATGTTCATCATCACCTATTAATGTGCGGTTCGGGTCAGCGGACAAAGTTGTTTTGCCGGTGCCGGACAGCCCAAAGAACACTGCGCTATCGACAAGATTGTCTTTGGCATGGTTGGCTGAACAATGCATTGGCATTATGTTTTGCTCAGGAAGTAGGTAGTTCAGAAGCGTGAATACCGATTTTTTATTTTCGCCTGCGTATTCGGTGCCCGCGATCAGGATCATTTTGCGATCAAAGTTCATTGTTATAACGGTCTCAGACCGACAGCCATGACGTTTTGGAACCGCGAGGAAGCTTGGGCAATTGATCACAGTCCAATCAGGCATAAAGCTTGCCAGCTCAGGCATTTCTGGGCGACGCATCATATGGCGTATAAACAAGCCATGCCACGCCATTTCAGTCACAAACCGCACGTCCAAGCGGTGTGCTGGGTCAGCTCCACCAAACAAATCCTGCACAAAATAATCTCTACCGTTCATATGCGTGATCAAATCGGTATACAGACGATCAAATGCGTCGGGTGTCATTCCTGCATTATTTTCCCACCAAACAGTATCTTCTGTGGTTGCTGAACGCACAACGTGCTTGTCTTTGGGCGAGCGACCTGTAAATTTTCCTGTCGTCACAAGAAATGTGCCACCCTTGCCAAGTTGGCCCTCGTTGCGCTCTAGCGCCTGCGCGATCAAATCGTCTTCGGAGAGGTTGTAATAGACCTGACCCAGCCCGTTGATGTCCTGATCGGACAGCTTCATGGATGGGTTGACCGTGCCGTGGTCCATAGTCTTTCTCCTAGGTTTGAGAGGCACTGAGCCTCCATGTAGGACGATCTAACATGACGGTTTTGTGGGTTAACACCCACCTTTGTAACAGTTAGCGCAATCAATTGTACGTTAGCGCCACCAAGGAGCAGAACCATCGGCCTAGGTTAGGCGTAAATGCAATAAGTGAGACATTTTAGTCGTTGGTTACCGTATTAAGGGATACAATAAGATGTTGTTTGTTTCTTTTTTTATTTTGGATTGATTCGTGCGCCTTAAAGGGTGCAAAAATGTAAAAAAATAGATTGTAATACACGAGCAGTATAAAGGGCAATATCATGCCACGAATAGCACTTGTCGATGACGATCGAAATATTTTGACATCTGTACAGATCACACTGGAAGCTGAAGGTTTTGAAGTCGAAACCTACGCAGATGGTCAACAGGCGCTGGATGCGTTCAACAAACGCATGCCCGAATTAGCAGTCTTAGACATCAAGATGCCACGCATGGATGGGATGGATTTATTACAGCGATTGCGTAAACAAACGATGATTCCAGTGATTTTTCTAACGTCCAAAGATGATGAAATTGATGAAGTTCTTGGCCTGCGTATGGGAGCGGATGACTATGTCAAAAAGCCTTTCAGCCAACGTTTGTTGGTCGAACGTATTCGCGCACTGTTGCGTCGTCAGGATGCGATTTCGGGAGAGATCATTGAAGAAACTGAAGACACCAAAGTTATGATCCGTGGTGATCTAACGATGGACCCTTTGCGTCATGCAGTGAACTGGAAGGGCAACGATGTGTCTCTAACCATCACAGAGTTTCTACTTTTGCAGTCACTTGCCGATCGACCCGGTTTTGTAAAGTCTCGCGATCAGTTGATGGATGTGGCTTACGATGACCAGGTTTACGTCGACGACCGCACCATCGACAGCCACATTAAACGTCTGCGCAAGAAAATGCGTTCTGCTGATTGTGATTTTTCGGCGATTGAGACGCTTTATGGGATCGGCTATCGGTACAACGAAGATTAAGAAGGCTTTTTATGGTGGTTGCCCCAAAAATTAACATTCGTGATCTAAAGTCTGTGCGTGACGCTGCGCACAAACAAGATCAAGTAGCGCTTAGCAACGATTTTACTGCACCACCCACGAATTTGGGAACAGCTACGCGGCGCAAGCGACGTGGATTGTTCCACTTGCGCAAATCTCCGTTGGCACGAAAGATAATCACGTTTAATCTTTTGGGTCTGATTGTTCTTGTTGTGAGTGTTCTTTATTTAAACCCACCAAGCAACAATATCCCTTATCAACGTGGAAGCGCGCTGGTGAACGAAGTTGAACTGATTGCTGACCTATTTGAAGCGCAACTTCCGCTTAACGCTCCTGTAAATCTCATGAGCGGCGATGGTATGAATGCGCAAATCACGCTTGAAAATTTGGATCTTCGGGGGAATATCGACGTTTACCTTTTTGATCTAAGTGGAACGCTTGTCCAAAAATGGACTGACCCAATACCGCAAGACAAATCCGTCCCAGGGCTAGAACTCGATAACCGTGATGTATTCTTTACTAATGCGCTCAACAGTTTGTTTCAAAATTTGTCCAGTGTTTTAAAGGGTGTCGACCAAGACGTTGTGCCGCTTGATATTACTGCAGAACTGCAAGACGCAGTACCATTTACACTTGAAACAGGGACATGGATCGAAAGGCAAGTGGACCCGCAAGGCCAATCTTATTTTAAAGTACTGACCCCTGTGGTTCAACAAGGAGGCACACCGGTCGGTGTCATTGCATTAGTCTCTGCGCCTGGTGAACTCGATGCATTGGTAATTCGCGACCGTGAACCGCTTTTCCAAATGTTTATTATTGGCATTATCGTATCTGTCGCAATGAGTCTTACACTCGCGTCAACTATTGCCCATCCCCTGTCAGAACTAGCCCAAGCTGCCGAACTTGGGCGTGACCGTAACGCGCGTAAAATTTGGCTGCACCGCATCCACATTCCTGACTTGACGGGTCGCCCCGATGAAATTGGCCGTTTGTCTGGGGCAATTCGTGGCATGGTTTCGGCTTTGTTTGAGCGCATTGAAGGCAATGAACAATTCGCAGCTGATGTGGCCCATGAAATCAAAAATCCTCTGGCATCTTTGCGATCTGCTGTCGGTACGCTCCGCAAAGTAACGCGTGAAGATCATCGCGAACGCCTGCTTGAGGTGATTGAACATGACGTACAGCGATTAGACCGCCTCGTGAGTGATATTTCAAATGCCTCACGGCTGGATTCAGAACTGGTCAAAGAAGAGGAAGAAGCGTTCAACCTTATTAAAACGCTTGGGAATCTAACCAAATTCTTTGGGGACCAAGCTAAGGAAAAGGGTGTAGATTTTGTCTCAGACCTTCCTCATGATCCGATTGAGATTGTGGGGCTCGAGGGGCGTTTGGCGCAGGTCTTCGTCAACCTTATTTCCAACGCGATCTCTTTTTGTGAAGATGGCGATGTAATTCGAGTGTGGGCCCGCAAGCGCGAAAATCGTATTTTAATTGTTGTCGAAGACACGGGCCCCGGCATTCCAGAGGGCGCACTGCAAAAGGTTTTCCAACGTTTTTATTCGGAACGACCTGATACGCAATTTGGTGATAATTCTGGCCTTGGATTGGCTATTTCAAAACAGATAGTTGAAGCGCACGGTGGCGTTATTTGGGCTGAAAATATTCACCCGACAGATACAGATATAGGGTCTCAACCGCTTGGCGCGCGCTTTGTGGTTGGTCTTTCTGTCTAAATGCTGTCTGATCCGCCCAAAAATAGGCCTGATGGTAGCCTGCAACTTCACGCGAGCACAGTTGTAATACGCGGTCAAGCAGTAGCAATTGTGGGTCCATCAGGTTCTGGTAAATCCTCAATGGCATTTAAACTGATGTCCCTTGGTGCGACCCTTTTGGCTGATGATATCACATGGCTTGCGGCAACACACACCACCTTGATGGCCAGTTGCCCGCCGAACCTAATAGGGTGCATCGAAGCGCGCGGCGTTGGTATTTTAAATGTTGTTCCAGCGGCGACTGCACCACTACAATTGGTTGTAGATTTGGGTACCAATGAACTTCAGCGTTTACCAACCCACAAGACGATCAAACTGCTTGGGCATGATATTGTGCTGCTTCACACCGTCGCGGCTTCGCATTTTCCCAATGTTATCATGCATTATATGATAAACGGTCGTATTAACTGAGTTGTTTATTCAAGGATCAAAATGAGCAATAATACTCCAAAACCTCAAAAATTGATCGTTGTCAGTGGTCCATCTGGGGCAGGGCGGTCCACCGCGATCAATGTTCTCGAGGATCTTGGGTTTGAGGCGATCGATAATGTTCCATTGACACTGATCCCAAGATTGACTGATGGCGCGTTGCAGAGTCCACTTGCAATTGGTCTTGATGTGCGAAATCGCGACTTCACTTTGTCTGGCGTGTCAGACTTGATGATACAATTACAGCAGCGGGTGGATATCGACGCGCAGTTACTGTTTCTTGAAGCAGGGGAAGACATCTTGATACGTCGTTATTCCGAAACGCGCCGCCGCCATCCGCTTGCCCCTGACGAACCAGCAATTCAAGGTATCAGGCGAGAGGCGGATTTACTGATGCCATTGCGCCAAACAGCTGAATTCCTTTTGGATACATCAGAAATGTCGCCGCACGAACTTAAGGCGCACCTGACAGATTGGTTTGGGGACCGTGGTTCTGCCTTGTTTGGGATAAGTCTGCAGTCGTTTTCATATAAACGCGGCCCGCCCAAAGGGATCGACATGATGTTTGACTGCCGGTTTCTTAAGAACCCATATTGGGAACCATCGCTGCGTAAATCGACAGGGGTAGACCCTGCTGTAGGGGCATATATCGAAACGGATCAGCGTCTTTCAGGGTTTGTGGCTAAGGTATCAGACCTACTTCTTATGCTGCTGCCCGCTTTCCGCGATGAGGGTAAATCCCATCTCAGTATTGGGTTTGGCTGCACTGGTGGACAACACCGGTCTGTCTACGTAACTGAACAATTAACCTTGGCTCTTGCGAACCAAGGTTGGCAGGTGTCTAAACGACATCGAGAAATGGATCGGACTCGGATGGGTCCGCTGCCGTAGGGCAGATCAACGGGTGGCAAATTTGATCGGAATTGTGATTGTTGCGCATGGTGGGTTGGCAGTAGAATATCTGTCGGCTGTAGAACATGTTGTAGGCAAACAGATTGGAATTCATGCCATCGCCATTGCGCCCGATGACGACAGAAGTCTGAAACAAGATGAAATTTGTGATGCAGCAGATTCCGTTGATACGGGTGGTGGTGTGGTGATTGTAACAGATATGTTTGGCGGCTCGCCTTCCAACTTATCGCTTCGGGCTTGTCGTCTTCAGAACCGCCGTATTTTATATGGTGCGAATCTACCAATGCTTATAAAACTTTCCAAATCGCGCAACAAGACTGTGATCGATGCCGTAAATGCGGCGTTGGATGCTGGAAGAAAATATATTGACAGCCACGTGGTCGATTTGGACATCTAAGGTATAAAAATGAAGCTACGCACCCTAAAGATTACTAATATTAAGGGGTTGCACGCGCGTGCGTCTGCCAAGTTCGTTGAAACAGTTGAGAAATTTGATGCCCAAGCTGAAGCATCAAGAGACGGTATGTCGGCTGATGGTGATAGTATAATGGGGCTTTTGATGTTGGCAGCTTCCATGGGAACCTCTATTGATGTCGAAACAAAAGGCCTTCAGGCAGATCAGCTCATGGATGCGCTGGTAGCACTTGTGGCAGACAAGTTTGGGGAAGGGGACTAATATCCCAACCTTGAAAGGGTAGGAAGCAGCGTTTGACCGATATGTTGACAAGATCACAAACGTCACCCGTTGAGGCAGATGTGCAGCGTGTATATGATCGCCGTTCCCTTACGTATTCTGAAACCTTCGATAGCAGCACTAAGCGTTGGTTTATTAAGGCGATGGAATGGATGACGGGTAAGGTCACAATTGTCCGGCGCATTCGCGCCTTTGAGAAAATGGGCCAGCCTACCGGTCAAGCGTTCTGGCCTGCCACCATGAAGATCATGGGAATCGATATTCATACCCCGCAAGACCAGCTTGAAAACATCCCTGAAAAGGGTCCCGTAATGTTCGTAGCGAATCATCCCCATGGTATGATTGATGGTATGGTTCTGGCGGATTTGATTGGCCGCCGTCGTAATGACTATCGTATTTTGACGCGGTCCCTATTGACGGGGATTGACGAAGCCGCATCAAGTTACATGATTCCGGTTCCATTTGTGCACCAAGCGGATGCGCAAGAAAAAATGATTGAAATGCGGGCAAAATCGATGGAACACTTGAGCAATGGTGGATTGATTGCGCTGTTTCCCTCGGGTGTAGTTGCATCGTCTGAAACGATGTGGGGCCCCGCCATCGAAGAAGAATGGAACGTCTTTACAGCCAAAATGATCCGTCGATCTGGTGCCACGGTAGTCCCATGTTTTTTTCCAGGCAGCAATTCGAGGATCTATCAAATTGCCAACCAGATCAACGCAACACTGCGCCAGGGCTTGTTGATCCACGAAATCGTTCATGCCTTTGACAAGCCTCAAAACCCCGTCATTGGCAAACCGATAACACCAGAGGAAATCGCCGGACGGGAAGATGATCCACGGGCGTTTATGGCATGGCTGCGCGAACATACGTTGGCGCTGAAAGACTAGCGCGTCGGAACTGGCACTTTTCCGCGATAATCGTAAAATCCCCTATTTGTTTTTCGACCCAACCAGCCAGCTTCTACATATTTTGTTAGCAGGGGGCAGGGACGGTATTTTGTATCAGCCAGCCCTTCGTGCAACACATTCATTATTGATAAACAAGTATCAAGACCGATAAAATCAGCAAGTTCCAGGGGTCCCATCGGATGGTTCGCACCAAGTTTTAGCGACGTATCAATAGACAAGACGTTACCGACGCCTTCGTAAAGCGCATAAACGGCCTCATTGATCATAGGCATCAGGATACGATTGACGATAAAGGCTGGGAAATCTTCGGCTGTAGCGGATGTTTTTCCAAGCTGTTCAACTACTGCTTTGCAAGCATCATACGTTGGAATGTCTGTTGCGATGCCCCGAATTAATTCGACCAATTGCATGATTGGTACTGGGTTCATGAAATGAAATCCCATAAACTTTTCTGGCCGGTCTGTACGAGACGCAAGTCGTGTGATGGAAATCGATGATGTGTTGGAAGTCAGAATCGTGTCTGGTGTAAGGTGAGGAAGCAAATCTTCAAAAATCGCCTGTTTTACAGTCTCGCGTTCGGTCGCGGCTTCAATCACTAAATCTGTGGGTCCAAGGTCGATTAATTTCAATGTTGTATCGATTCGGCGCAGACCTTCGTCTTTGTCGGATGCTGTAATTAGACCCTTAGATACTTGACGGTCCATGTTTATAGAAACTTTTCGAACAGCAGCAGCAAGGGCGTCTTCGTTGACGTCCGTCAATAACACGTCGTAGCCGGCCAAGGCGCAAACATGCGCGATGCCACTACCCATCTGTCCTGCGCCTACGACGCCGATCCGTTCAATGCCCATTTTCATCAGCCCTTTATTAGTTTGTGACACCTTAGGCTCGTACAGAGGCAGTCTCAAGCTCAGCACACCCACACAAATTTTGAAAAATGAATGTTTAAGGGGAGTAGGAACAGAAGCAATAAAATGTGGGCGGTGTTGAGTGAATTTTATAAAGGCTGTAATCTATGAACATCGATATGATTTTGAGGTGCGTTTTAGGTTTAACATTGCGCAGCTATGTCCTGTATTAATTGACCTTTAGAAGGGCTACGGCGACCAACGAAAGGCAGTTACACTTCTTTCTTTGGTTAATCAGGTATGACTGAAAAGCTCAATTTTGACCTAGTTCCAAACTAGGCCGATACTGCAATTCATGAAGTTTGCGTAAGTCTTGGCTGCCAATCGGCTGGGTCAGCTTCATGTTTGCAAAAAACAGAGATTTAGTTGCGGTGTCGCTTTTCTGGGTTCTTGTTATCCAGAAATTTGGTGTTGTGGGTCTCAGCAATTCGTTTGATAAATTGTATCTGCGGAGTAACGACTGTTTCGATGTTCTGATACCTAGATTGATTGCGCTCTAGCCTGGGAACAATTTGGCTGAAATATTCTTCATAGGCAATCTGATGTGGGGTTTGGCGCTGTCGATAGTGAGCATTTCTTAATGGATTTAAACCATTGAACCAAAATTCGAGATGGCTGGATTAAAAGGCTTGGGGGGCAGGCGAAGGGACGGGCTCCTGCTCTGACTCGCATCGTATGCACCGCAGGATAGAAGCAATGAAGATGGTACCGCCATTTTGCCTATGTAATTTATGAAATGCTCTAAGTTTTACGCCTGAGCGTCTCTAATATTATTATGGTTGTATAAGAAAGTGGAGCAGCAGGTAATTTGCCTCGTTCGATAGCATGGTGATTGAAAATGTTAGGTATGAAAGCATGTGAGGCTTTTGCAAAAGAGTTGCGTTGGCCAATAATTTGCGCGCTTATCTGAAACCTGAAACAAACAAAAAGGCCCGCGTACTAAGGCGGGCCCTCACAAAATAAATACTATCTCAAGCGAAAGAGATTAGCTTAGCTTTTCAGTCAACTCAGGCAAGGCCTCAAACAAATCAGCAACAAGACCAAAATCGGCGACCTGAAAAATTGGCGCTTCTTCATCTTTGTTAATGGCGACAATAACTTTTGAATCTTTCATTCCAGCCAAGTGCTGAATTGCTCCGGAAATTCCTATCGCAACGTACATGTCAGGCGCTACTACTTTACCAGTCTGGCCAACCTGCCAGTCGTTTGGTGCATAACCAGAATCGACTGCAGCACGCGAAGCGCCCACTGCGGCACCAAGTTTATCAGCCAAGCCCTCGATCAGTTTAAAATCATCTTCGGAGCCAACACCACGACCACCGGACACAACGACCCCCGCCGACGTCAGTTCAGGGCGATTAGTTGTAGCAACCTTGTCTTCGATCCACTCAGACAAACCAGAATTTCCAGCACTTGCTATCTCTTCGATAGATGCCGAACCACCCATTCCTGCGGCGTCAAAAGTTGCAGTGCGGATCGTCATGACTTTAATAGAATCCGTTGATTTTACCGTTTGCAGTGCGTTCCCTGCATAGATCGGGCGCACAAACGTTTCGGTATCGACCACCTCGACCACCTCGGAAATAATCATCACGTCGAGCATCGCTGCTGCGCGTGGCATAATGTTCTTGGACGCAGCGGTTGAGGGCGCAACAATATGGGAGTAATCATTCGCCAATGATACAATCATGTCGGCCATTGGTTCGGCCAAGTCATGGCCATATGCGTCATCAGATACACACAGCACCTTCGAAACGCCGTCAAGTTTGGCAGCCTCTGAGGCTGCAACTTGGCAAGCGGATCCAGCGCATAAAATGGTAACGGCACCTAATGACTTTGCAGCTGTCAGGGCCTTTGCGGTGGCATCCATGGACAACTCACCATTCACAACCTCAGCAATTAAAAGAACAGACATTTAAACAGCTCCCACTTCTTTGAGTTTCTCGATCAACTCATCAACTGAGCCTACCATGATACCAGCGGCTCGGGTTTCAGGTTCCGCGTTTCCGACTATAGTAAGACGCGGTTTAATATCGACGCCATAATCTGATGGTGTCTTTTCATCCATCTGCTTTTTCTTTGCCTTCATTATGTTAGGCAACGATGCGTAGCGTGGCTCATTCAGTCGCAAGTCGACTGTGATGATCGCAGGCATCTTAAGCTTGATGGTTTGCAAGCCGCCGTCCACTTCGCGTGTCACTGTGGCGGTGTCACCATCCACCTCAAGTTCGGATGCAAACGTACCTTGTGACCAACCTGTCAAAGCTGCCAGCATCTGGCCGGTTGCATTCATGTCGTTGTCAATCGCCTGCTTTCCGGCTAAAACGATACCTGGCTGTTCTTCGTCGATGATAGCCTTAAGGATCTTAGCAACTGCAAGTGGTTCGATATCGTTGTGTACATCATCTGTAGCAATTACTAAAATCGCCCGATCAGCTCCCATAGCCAATGCAGTGCGCAGTGTTTCTTGGGATTGCTTAACCCCAATGGAAACAGCGATGATTTCGTCCGCCTTGCCAGCCTCTTTTAGACGAATGGCTTGTTCGACTGCGATTTCATCGAACGGGTTCATAGACATCTTGACGTTTGCAAGATCAACACCGCTGCCGTCCGCTTTGACACGGACTTTAACGTTATAATCAATGACGCGTTTGACTGGTACGAGGACCTTCATCAGCGATTTCTCCCAGTTTGGATTCTATTGTCAGTTTGGTAGCGTGACTGACATGAAGAAAACAGCACAAAATCGACGTGTGAAGGGTATGTGACGCCAAATTTTTTGCAAATTACACTCTAACGGTTTGCGCCTGGAACCCACAATACATCATCTTTGCCATCATTGTTGCTGATACGCGAGGCGTTGAAAAACCAATCAGACAAACGGTTGAGGTATTTGACCGCCGCTGCGTTCACCGTTTCAACAGTTGCCAATTCTACAGACAATCGTTCTGCGCGCCGTGAAACTGTGCGGCAAAGGTGCAGATGCGCGGCCAAAGCAGATCCACCGGGAAGAATAAAACTGCGTAATGGTGACAGAACGTCATTCATGGCGTCAATCTCGTGTTCCAACCGCGTGACTTGCGTATCTGTCATCCGGAGTGGCTGATATTCTGCGTCGGCGTCTTTTTCCATATCGGGACGGCACAGATCAGCGCCTAGATCGAACAGATCGTTCTGTATCATAGCTAATTGTGCGTCCATATCACCACTCGCGTGCAGCCGGGCCAGACCAACAGTCGCATTTGTTTCGTCAACTGTGCCATATGCGTTAACGCGCTTTGAATGTTTCGCTACTCGGCTACCGTCGCCCAATGCAGTTTCGCCACCATCGCCAGTCTTTGTGTAAATTTTGTTTAGAACAACCATTAGTTACCCCCTTGGGAACGGAAGTAGGCGAAGCCTACAATTACGATTACAGCCACGAATTGTGCTGCGATTCGCAGCTGCATGATTTTATTTGATTTCTTGCCGTCGCCGCCTGCTTGAAACGTCGACAAGCCCCAAGCCAGAACACCCGCCACGATGAGGCAGGCAACAATTATGACGTAGAAGAAGGAATTGTTGTCCATGATCTAGGGTCCTTTTAAGGCTTTAACATGCAGGTAACAGACGATACGAAAAAGGGAAGGGTCAGCCCTTGCGCAGCACACGGTCTAGGGCTCGTGATGTTAGAATTCGCCGTAAAAACCCCATCATGTAGGTTGGGGTTGTGACGTAATAACGCGGTTTCGGATTACGATGTGTGACTGCTTTAAGTAGTTTTGCAGTCACCGCAGAGGCAGGTAACTCAAACTTATCTGGCCCACGGTCTTCGTATAGACGTTTGAGAAGGCCTGATTCGTATTGTGCCTGACGGGAGGAGTTTTTCCAATCTATCCATTTTTCAAAATGTGGGATCGAATTTTTGCGAATATGAGATGTAACTGGCCCCGGTTCGATAGTGATGATTTTGATGTTGGTATCTGCCATCTCAATCCGCAGCGTGTCCGTTAGCCCCTCGAGTGCAAATTTTGTCGCGATGTAAGCCGCCCGCCAGCGCATAGCAACGAGCCCAAGAACAGATGAGTTTTGAACAATCCGTCCATGACCTTGCGTGCGCATCGCGGGGATAACGCGGACTGTCAGGTCATGAACGCCAAACACATTTGTCTCAAAAATCTCACGAAGCGCATCGCGTGGCAGGTCCTCGACAGCGCCGGGAATTCCAAAAGCACCATTGTTAAACAACGCGTCGAGAGTACCATTTGTAGCGGTAAAGACTTCAGCCAGTCCAGTTTTGATGCTGGCTGGATCGGCGTAATCGATAAGTGGTGCGTCGAACCCTTCTGCTCTTAAACGATCGCAGTCAGCCCGCTTACGGCACGATGCAAAAACATGCCATCCAGCTGTGCGCATTCCGTGCGCTGAATCGTAGCCGATCCCGGAAGAACAGCCAGTAATAAGTATGGTTTTTTTCATATTCAGTGTCATGCCTCGCATTTTTCAACACGGCAAGAGGCGATCAAAGCACGTTTTGATAATTTTTATCTATCAAATAGGTTTTTGGCCATCAAGCTTTCAATTCCGTAGTTTATAGCGCTGACATTCGCCCAACCGTCAGCATCAATGTCATGCACCTCGATTTTGGTGACACAGTCTAGGCCAGTCATTACTTCAAATTTGGTACCTGACACTTGGATTGTTTACGAGTGTTGCAATGACTTCGCTGATGTCTAGTTTTTGTTCGTTGATAGTTGCCACTACTAGTACAACGATGGAAATACCTGCGGGCTTAACTATATCTCGCTGCTAAACTTTAACAAAACTGTTATGACCTCGTCAGAAGGTCTATTTTTAAAAAATTCGCATGTTAAATTTAATTTAATTTATTCGTTGTCGTGCAAATAGGCCTTCGGTAGACACCATTTATGAATGATGATGCGCTAGACCCTAAGATGAACCCGACCGAAACTCTGCGCAGTGCGCTGGGTGATCGATATCTGACCTATGCTTTGTCAACAATTATGCATCGCGCTTTGCCTGATGCACGTGACGGTTTGAAGCCGGTGCACCGGCGTATTCTATTTGCTATGCGTGAACTAAAGCTTGCTAGCAAGGGTGGTTTTCGAAAGTCTGCTAAGATCTCCGGCGACGTTATGGGTAACTATCACCCCCATGGTGACGCTGCGATTTATGACGCCATGGCGCGTTTGGCGCAAGACTTTAACGTGCGTTACCCTCTCGTTGATGGCCAAGGAAATTTTGGCAATATTGACGGTGATAACCCGGCGGCGGCGAGGTATACTGAAGCGCGAATGACTGCGGCTGCAGAAGCGTTGTTAAAAGGTTTAAATGAAAACGCAGTTGATTTTAGGGAAAATTACGACGGTACGCTCGAAGAACCTGTCGTGTTGCCAGCTGCGTTTCCGAACCTTTTGGCAAATGGATCGAGTGGTATCGCTGTTGGCATGGCGACGAATATCCCCCCCCACAATCTTGAAGAACTTATTGGTGCGTGTTTGCATCTGATCAAGACACCAGATGCGCGCGATGAAACCCTGCTGAATTATATTCCAGGGCCTGATTTTCCCACGGGAGGAGTCATCGTTGAACCAAAAGAAAATATTGCTGAGGCTTATCGCACCGGTAAGGGCGGTTTCCGCTTGCGGTGTAAGTACGAGATTGAGGATCTTGGTCGTGGCCAGTGGCAGGTCATCATCACGGAGATTCCATATCAGGTTCAAAAATCACGACTGATTGAAAAACTGGCTGAAATTATTGACTTGAAGAAGGTTCCGATCCTTGCTGACGTGCGCGATGAGTCTGCCGAAGATATCCGTATTGTGCTGGAACCGAAATCTAAGAACGTCGATGTCGAAGTTTTGATGGGCATGCTATACCGCAATTCTGAGCTGGAAACGCGCTTTAGCCTTAACATGAATGTGCTGATTGATGGTCTGACGCCAAAGGTTTGTTCTCTAAAGGAAGTTCTGCGCGCATTCCTTGATCATCGCCGCGACGTATTGCTTCGCTGCACTACGCACAGGATGGTTAAGATTGACCACCGGCTTGAAGTTCTTGAAGGTTTTATAATCGCCTTCCTAAACTTGGATCGTGTGATCGACATTATTCGCTATGATGACAGCCCGAAGCTAGCTTTGATGACAGAAGACTGGGGAAAAACCCAAGTTCGCGCCATGGATGAGGCTGATTATGTTGCACCGGTGAAGGGCGGTGAAATGGGGCTGACCGAAGTACAGGCTGAAGCCATCTTAAACATGCGCCTACGGTCTTTACGCCGTCTTGAAGAAATTGAGCTTGTCAAAGAGCGTGACGCTTTGATGCTTGAACGCGCTGGTCTGGAAAACCTTTTAGATAGTGAGGAAATGCAATGGAAAACTGTTGCTGAGCAACTGCGTGAAATACGCAGCTTATTTGGCTCAAAATCTGAAGGTGGTGCGCGACGAACTGCATTTGCCGTCGCTGGTGTAGTTGAGGATGTCCCACTTGAAGCGATGATCGACAAAGAACCAGTTACGATCGTCTGTTCCAAAATGGGTTGGATTCGGGCAATGACGGGCCATATTGACCTCGCCCGCGAATTAAAATTTAAAGACGGCGATGAGGGGAGGTTTGTGTTCCATGCGCAAACCACTGATCGATTGTTAGTGTTTGGCAGCAATGGGCGTTTCTACACGCTTGGCGCATCCGTACTTCCAGGTGGACGTGGGATGGGAGAACCGCTGCGGCTTATGGTGGACCTGCCTAACGAAGCTGAAATTGTTGCATTATTCATTCACCGTGTTGGCAATAGGTTGCTAGTCGCTTCGTCTGCCGGGGATGGATTCGTTGTATCCGAAGATGATGTTGTCGCGCAGACCCGTGCGGGTAAACAGGTGCTGAACGTCAGGGGCGAAGTACGTGCTATGGTTTGTTCTACCGTTAGTGGCGATCATGTGGCATGTGTTGGTGAAAACCGTAAGGTACTCGTGTTCCCGCTGGACGAGCTACCTGAAATGGGTCGTGGTAAGGGTGTTCGGTTACAAAAGTACAAAGACGGTGGTTTGTCAGATGCAACGACATTTACTTTTAGTGATGGCTTGTCATGGCTCGATCCTGCAGGACGCACACGCACTCAAAGTGAACTAAGTGAATGGACGGCGAAACGTGCGGGAGCTGGCCGCATGGCACCGCGTGGTTTCCCTAGAAATAACCACTTTACGTGATCAAATCAGTCTGTATCCTCATTTGTCTTCAGTTTTGATGCATTGAAAATAGAGGCAACTTTTCAAGTTTGCGCCGATTAGCGAAATTTAGACTATGCTTTTATTTGGCATTTATCGTTTCTCCATGAAAGCATGGTTGCCGCGCTGAAATGTGATGTTGCTTAGTTGGATGTTTTGTTGGGCTTATTCATGGCCGCTGTAATTATGGCGTTCTGTATTTGCGTCGTCTTGGCTGAGGTTATGGTGGAAAATACCTGCGTTGATCGGTGAGATTGATGGCCCCAAAAAATTGCAGTTTTCAGTCCATAAAATTGAAAATTTTGAAGCCTTTTTCTCACGCGTATTAGTGTGTTTTTGTTTTTCATTCGGGGATTTTGAATTTAGCGTGCCAATGCTGTTTCTGGCGGAACGGATCATTGAGGCAGACTGCCCAAAAGACGGAAAAGCCGCAGCTGATAAGCCTTTTATTATACTATATTGGAGAGCGCACTGACATTATCTGCTGTCGCCGCTTGTATCACGAAACAGGTGATTAAAAGCGATGAAAGGGTAGACATTATAAAGCAGTGGACGTCACGCTCAGAACAAGGCGGTCGCATTGCAGCGGCCTGTTTCACAGTATCTTAATGTGCGAGTTTCCACCCATTTTTGAGCAACAGTGAATGGGAAACTTTCTGTATAAGCTAAGATTGATTGCGAGTATGGACACCCTTCGGTAGTTAATAACAAATTCAAAGGAACTGATATGCGCAATTTTGTAACTTTATTGTTTCTTTTGATACTTACTGCTTGTGGTGGAATTCGGGATGATCTGGCTGGTGTGCCAGATCCTGTTGGTGCATTTCGGCTTGGTCACAATATCGCTGTGGTAAAAGAACCTGTCAAAGGCCCATTTTCACGTACAGTCGAAGATGCTGAGTGGCAGGCTGCCATGGTTACAGCCGTTGAAGATCGTTTGGGCGATATGCGCTTTTTAGGAGATAAATACTTTCATGTTGGAGTTGCTGTCGAAGCCTATGTGCTTGCTTATCCAGGAATCCCGCTAGTCTATTCGCCAAAGTCTGTGCTGATCTTTTCTGTTAACTTTTTTGAAGATTCGACGCAGACAAAACTGAACGACGAACTGATCCAGATCACAGTGTTTGAGCCTTGCTGCACGATTCCGTTTCTGGGGTCTGGCTTTACGCGAAGCAAAGCTGAACAAATGGAGGGACTATCGTTTAACGCAGCTCGGGCCATAGAACGCACAATTCGCGAGAATGCCGATTGGTTTGATGGCACGCCTGAGGTTCTTCAGGCGGATGACACAATCATTCAAGGTAATGTTTTAGAAGACAACCCTGAACTGGTTGTACCGAAGAATGAACCGCCTGCCGAATTGCTAACCAGTTATAACCTACCAGGTACAATTGGCCTACCTTAGGCCGTAAGTCACTCCTGATCTTACACTTATTTGGAATCCCGTGCGTATATTCTACTTCCGTACAACAGACGTCACTGGCCCAATTGTTGATATGAAAGGTTCTCCCGCTTTCCCTTGGTGGAGTGCCCTGATATAAATCAAACACTCAGTCTATGCTTGATGCGATGCTAGATTTGACTCTTCACGTCATGATGTGTTGATCGCTCTGTGAGCACTATCTTGATACGATTCATAGATCGGACATAACTGTACTAATGGTTTAAAACATTTGGTTGAAATTCCATGGTGGCATTGTTCAATTGACGCTGTAATGTTCATGAAGTTTTAATTAGTGGCACTTTTTAGTCGATTTGATGATAGCCAAGAGCAAGTATAAATGATTCTGAAAACCTTTCTGCTGCTATTTCGCCTTAACTGTATGATTTACTTGAGCCTTGCTCTCGGCGCTGGCTACTTCGCTAGTCAGGAGTATCAGAGCTATTCTGCAAATATTGTTAATGCTAAATTTCATATGGCAGAAGGCCCACCTGACCCGGTGCCCCTTTCAAAATGGAATGCAAGTTTCGATATCTTCGCCAATGGTGAAGTCAATCTTGAAGGGGTTTATCTCCCATCCTTGGAGCAAGGCCGGTTTGATCTGTTTGGGGTTAAATGGGGCTTTATTTTATTGGCCGACGAAAAAGTTGGTGGAGTTAGTGCTGTGCTTGTGGTGCGTTCCAACTATATTGGCCTGATTGAACGGCAATTAGTAGTGCAGGGTAGTGGTGAGCGTATTCCTGTCACGGTGAACGGTACATTAAACCAAAGCAGCGAATTTGCGGACCTGATCTGGAGAGAACTGTCTGTAATGGACATCACCATTTCAGATAACTTGGTTGTGATTGAACCCTTCATAGGCAACCGCGCGGAGTTGATTTACAGCGCTGCTGAGGAGTCAATCAACTCAGTTATTATTTTTGGTTTTTTGGCTTGTTTTTTAGTACTTTTAGCGCTGGTAAAATTTCGAATTAAACGCAAATCATCTGCCAAGCCTTCGCAGGTTTTGTTTCGAGAAGCACTGGCTGCAGGGCAGGAGGATCCACGCAGTCAACGATCAGCTCCTTCAAACGGTTTGAGTGTGACCTCTCCTTGGGAAATATCCGAACAACAGGCAGGTCCGCTCCCGTCAATAGTGAATAACCGGTTTAAATCACAAAATATTTTAACTCCAGCGTGCTTGCACATTACTGAATTGGAAGCTCAGCCATCATTCGTAAGCGTCTTCCCTGGGGGCGGTTCCAGCTTTCGGTTTAAGTCTGCTGATGAAATTATTCTCCAATCGTTTGGCACGCTCAGCACGCTCAAGCCACTAAAGCCCTACGACTAGCGCGGTTTGCTGTTGCCAAGTGCTAAAGCCATCGCTATTCCAATACTCGGCATAGGGGTTTAGCTCAGTTGGTAGAGCGACGGTCTCCAAAACCGTAGGCCAAGAGTTCGAGTCTCTTAGCCCCTGCCAAGCCACTCGTAGTCAGGGTGCCAAAGTGCCTGAACGGGAGATTAAATTGCTCCGCTTGCCAGAGTCCATTGCCCTTCACATAGGCGCACATAAGACCGGATCAACACATCTGCAAAAGATGCTTTTCGAAAATAGAGTTATGTTGTCTGACGAGGGTATACGTTGTTATGGACCAAGGTTTTTGCGAAAACGCGGCTGCAACCTTGGGGCAATGTTTGGGATGTCTTGGTCGAAGGGCCCTCTGTCAGGTAGCACGGCGCATGATCAACTGGCATTTTTGGCCAAAAACAAAGACCGAGTTGTTTTTTCAGAAGAAAACTTCGTTGAAACATTGTCGGATAAACGTGGGCGCGTCAGTTTACCTGTTTATCCTCTAGCGATAGAACGCTTGACTGAATTGGTCGCAACATGGGCACCGATCAAGCCGCAATTGTTTTTGGCTGTCCGTAATCCGGCGTCGTTTTTAGAGTCAACCTATAGTCAGGTGCTTTTTAGTTCTGTGTTTATTGAACCGAGTAGATTTCGTGCCCATAATGATTGGCGTAAAGTTGATTGGGCGGATTACGTTGCCAAATTAAGAACAATAAATGGTGTAGCTGAGATCTACGTTTGGCGGCAAGAAGATTATCAGCTGACGCAACGCCTTATTTTACGCCGCATGCTACGGTGGGAAGTCGGTCCAAAGATTGAACTGATCAAGGGCCGCGTCCATCAAAGTTTGTCGGCGCCTGCCGTTCGCCAAACGCTGGTATGGGCGCAAGACGGCGAGACTGGTAAGCACGCTGAGAGGGCGCGAAAATTGTTACCGGTCAACGCTGAAAATAAGCATTTTGATCTTTACGCAATAGACACGATTGCACGATCAGGTGTGATTTACGATGCGCAAATGGCTAGAATCGAAGCAATGGATGATGTTACTGTGCTACATCCGCCCTCGCACAAGCAGAAAGGGTTGAAAAGTCCAGCCAAGACAGCTACGTAAATTCCGTTAAGTTTTCTTAAGGATAGACCATGGCCAGAACCAACCCAGTACAATTTATCCAGCAGGTCCGTGCCGAAGTTGGCAAGGTAGTTTGGCCATCGCGGCGTGAAGTCACTTTGACCACAATCATGGTGCTAATCATGGCGACAGTTATGGCGTTGTTTTTTACGGTCGTAGACATGTTTATCCGCTTTGGGCTTGAGAGCGTACTTACAGCGTTTTGATCCTGTGCAGGATTCGCCATCAGCCCCCTTGAATTGAATGGGGTTGCGCGGTAACTGACACGAACTTCTTGGAATGGCGTGCTGCGAATCGTGCTGCACGCCGATTTTATTTCCAAGACACCCGTGGCAAAAGCTACGAACAGATTGAAATTTTTGTGCCGATCCATTACATGATGGCGGTTCACGACGACAAGGTGGCGAGCAACATGGCGAAACGGTGGTACTCTGTCAGTGTTCTGTCGAACTTCGAAAAGAAGATCGCAGAATCCATACGTGCTTCAGTAGAAGAGCACGGTTTGGAGGAGCAGTTTGGCGAAGTCTTGGTTCCGACTGAAGAAGTGATTGAAATTCGTCGTGGCAAGAAGGTCACGGCTGAACGTCGCTTTATGCCCGGCTACGTGCTGGTCCATATGGAAATGTCGGACGATGGTTATCACCTGATTAACTCAATTAATCGCGTCACTGGTTTTCTGGGGCCTCAGGGTCGCCCAATGCCCATGCGCGATGCCGAAGTTCAGCAAATCCTTGGCCGTGTTGAAGAAGGCCAAGATGCGCCGCGCACGCTTATTAACTTTGAGATTGGTGAAAAAGTTAAGGTTAGCGAAGGCCCGTTTGAGGACTTCGATGGCATGGTTGAGGAAGTGGACGAAGAGAACCAGCGCCTCAAGGTGACTGTGTCTATCTTTGGTCGCGCCACTCCTGTTGAATTGGAATTCACTCAGGTCTCTAAACAGATTTGAGTGTATCAGAGGTGGAAGGTGTGGATCTGGAGATTCACCCCGAACCACCGCAAGCCGACCCTTGGGGGTCATTGTAAGGTGGGTATTTTTATCCATCGCTGAAAAGGAGTAGCCTAATGGCTAAAAAAGTCGCTGGTACCATGAAGCTGCAGGTCGCAGCTGGTAAAGCCAACCCTTCCCCACCTGTTGGACCTGCATTGGGCCAACGTGGTATTAATATTATGGAATTCTGCAAGGCGTTCAACGCCAAGACTGCTGATCTTGAGCCAGGTGCACCATGCCCAACCGTGATCACTTATTATCAGGACAAATCCTTCTCGATGGAAATCAAGACGCCACCAGCGTCTTACTTCCTCAAGAAAGCTGCCAAGATTAAATCAGGCGCTAAAACTCCGTCACGTGAGACGGTTGGCACTGTGACTAACAAGCAGGTTCGTGAGATTGCAGAGGCCAAAATGAAGGATCTCAATGCAAACGATATCGAAGGCGCAATGAAAATCATTCTGGGCTCCGCTCGGTCTATGGGTATCGAGGTTAAGTAATATGGCAAAGTATGGAAAACGCGCAACCGCCGCACGCGAAGCTTTCGCTGGCAAGAATCTTGTCACTGTTTCCGAGGCAGTGGCGCTAGTCAAAGATAACGCAAAAGCAAAATTCGATGAAACTATCGAAATCGCAGTCGTTCTTGGTGTTGACCCACGTCACGCTGACCAAATGGTTCGTGGAAAAATTGCTCTGCCTAACGGCACTGGTAAAACTATGCGCGTCGCTGTGTTCGCACGCGGAGACAAGGCTGTTGAAGCAACTGCCGCTGGAGCTGATATTGTCGGTGCAGAGGACCTCATGGAAATCGTGCAAAGTGGTAAAATCGAATTCGATCGTTGCATAGCAACACCTGACATGATGCCGATCGTTGGTCGACTTGGTAAGGTACTTGGCCCACGTAATTTGATGCCAAACCCTAAAGTTGGAACAGTCACGATGGACGTAAAAGCTGCTGTCGAAGCTGCCAAAGGTGGCGAAGTCCAATTTAAAGCTGAGAAAGCTGGTGTTGTTCACGCCGGTCTAGGTAAGGCGTCTTTCACAGCGGCAAAGCTGGAAGAAAACATTTTGGCATTCGTTGGTGCTGTCCAGAAGGCTAAGCCTACTGGCGCAAAAGGCACGTACATGAAGAAGATTTCATTGACGTCTTCAATGGGCCGAAGTGTTACTCTTAATATTGATAACGCAACTGGGAATTAAGGTTTGGTCGCGTAAGCGTCTTCAACCTAGATACTTTTTAAAAAGCGCGTCCCAAAGGGGGCGCGCTTTTTTGTCAGGCCAAGCTCTGCGACACTTGGACACAAAGTAGGTTTGATTAAGTTGTAAGGCAAACTTTGAGAGGCTTTGACAAAGGAAGGGCGGTGTCGCCAATGATGTCTAATCCAACATGTTTTTAAATTGTTGGCACCAGCTGACATCGTCCTCTAAGTCCTGGATGTTCGGTTTTTGCAGGGGGCGCAGTTGGAACGCAGGTACCTTTGCCCTATCAGGGCTGGTTTCTGAAATGAGAGTGGCCATCGTTGGTGGGCTCTTGGCGTGCAAGTCGTATTTATGATGCCGTTAGGCCCCATTCTATAAATGGCTTCGAATTTTGTCATATTTTAACGCTATGATTTCCCGTTTTCTGCAATGTCCCTTCTTGTGCTTCCGAACATGGCAGACTAAACGAACATCAGCTAAACAGCGCGCGATTCGTCTCGCGCTTTTTTGCATTCGTCCAAGACGGTGGGTTGGGGGCTTTGCTTCCGTTAATTCCTGCCTGAGGCGGGTGGCCAAATTGACCTAAGGCGAAAGCTTTTGGCGGTTCGGGCGTCCCGTTAGATGGACCCAACCGCCGGAGCAATCCGGTAAGACTGAGCCGGGTAACCAGATTTAGGTCTGGCCCCGATATTGGAGTGAAACTGTGGATAGAGCACAAAAAGAACAGTTG
>JBLILC010000037.1:0-22881 GCA_047635635.1 Octadecabacter sp.
GCAGAACTGATTCACAAACCACTTCTCCCCACCACAGTTAAGCACAAAAAATTCAATTAAAAACCAAAATTCGCTCTCCTAAGGCGTAACTTGCAGTGCAACAAGCATTGGTTCAATCATATTTCCAACACAATCCCACCAGCTGGCGGGAACAGTTCATACTGTTGCAATTGATTACTTCTGGCACGCATATCAGCCTCGCCCTCAGCACACATTTAGATTTACGATTATCCATTTATTAACCGTCAAATTCTTAGCTGATACTATCTGATGGAGGACTAACTTCACCCTTTCAAAAGGGTGTCGAGCTTACCCAAGCGTTCCAACGTTGAAAGTTCATCACTACCACCGATATGTTTTCCACCAATAAAGATTTGCGGCACAGACCGACCACCATTTGCGCGTTGGGTCATTTCAACGCGGCGCGACGGATCTGACATAACATCAACTTCAGCAAAACTGACACCTTTTGAAGACAGCAAACTTTTGGCACGGTGGCAATAACCGCAAATTGATGTGGTATAAATTTCAACAGTTGTCATTTTGGATTTTCCTTTAGATCTATATTTACTATCTAATCATCATCAACGCGTTGAACCAGTGCAAGCACGCAAACGTCAACTGGTCGAACGTTATTAATAGCCTCAGTCGCAACGGAAAAAGTGGCACCAAACATTAAGACATCATCAATTATAGTTTTATTTGGAGTAATTGCCTCCATTAAAACCTCTAACCTTTATCCTGGGTTAACCTTCAAGTAGTGCCCTCCTTTGATATAAATCAAAATCTCAACACAAAAGTTTACGCCAGAGCCGACCACTGTTGTTAGCCCAGAAAAAAATGCAGCATAATTGAAATTTTCGCCTAGAAAGCTGTAAAATATTATTAGGGCAATTATTATCGTTTTGTTGTAATAAACAACTTCTCAAGTAACGTCATCAAAAGAACAATTCCGTGATATAAGACAGTCCAATCCCCGTGTTTGATTAACAAAACTAAACTTTGTGCTCAGTCTTTATTGAGCATTTCATTGCAATCCATCGATTATCACACGAGAATTAAGGTTCTGCTTGTCCGAATAGTGGTGGTTCGTATTCATCATGATGTAGACTAACAATAACCAGGCTTTACACTCAAAACGGGCCACCCAACTCAAAATCAACTTTAGTGTAGGTTTTATATATGACTCGTTAAGGTAAATAGAGAATTTGTATCAGGCTTTGCATTTTCCCTGGTTTCTCCTAGATAGCAAATATGGATAAGCCCCCACGCCTCACTGATCGAGCAGCCTTGAAACGTAATCGTGCCCGCGCGGACGCAATGTTTTTGCAAGCAACCGCGGCTGATGATGTTCATGATCGTCTCAATGAGGTTAATAGAACCTTCACAGCGCCAGTAGTTGTGACTGGTTTCCCTGACGCTTGGGCCGATTGGATGCCAAGTGCTACCGTAGTTGAAGATAGCGAAACGCTTGATCTTAATGAAGCTTCCCATGACCTTATTATTCACGCACTTTCACTGCATTGGGCGGATGACCCCATTGGCCAGCTGGTACAATGCCGCCGTGCGTTAAAACCCGATGGTTTGCTAATTGCGACCTTGTTTGCAGGCCAAACCCTGCATGAATTGCGCAGTGTCTTGGCGGAAGCTGAAATTGCACAAACAGGCGGGTTGTCGCCTCGCATCTTGCCGATGGGCGAAGTTCGCGATCTTGGTGGGTTACTGCAGCGAGCTGGTTTCGCCTTGCCAGTTGCAGATATGATACCGTTGACTGTTACCTACGACACCCCAATCCACTTGATGCGAGATCTTCGGGCGATGGGTGAAGGCAACGCAATGGAGCAGCGTCAACGTATGCCCACACGCCGTAAGATTTTCGCTCAGGCAATGGCTCGCTACAGCGAGACTTTCAACATGGAAGACGGCCGCATCCCTGCTACTTTTGAGATCGCGGCGTTGACAGGGTGGGCCCCAGCCCAAAATCAACAACAGCCTCTACGCCCAGGATCTGCGACTCATCGTCTTTCAGACGCACTGGGAACCCAAGAAACGTCACTAGACCGTTCAAATGATTGACGGTCGTCGTAAAAACAATAGATGAGACTGATAAAATTTTTCATGATAATGAGGTAGTTTAATGACTGACGCCGTATCGATTGATGCAGCGCAATGTCCAGCACATGCGCCAGCCGACCACCCCAAAATGATGTCTCCAAAGGTTGGCGTTTTGCTGGCAAACCTTGGTACTCCTGACGGCACTGACTATTGGTCCATGCGGCGCTACCTGGGCGAATTTCTCAGTGACAAGCGCGTAGTAGATTATTCTGCATGGGTTTGGCAACCGCTGCTGCAACTGGTAATCCTGACAAAACGGCCTTTCAGCAGTGGGGCTGCCTACAAAAGCATTTGGAACGAAGAAGCAAACGAAAGCCCACTTTTAACAATTACCAAACAGCAAACAGCTGCAATGAAGAAACAGTTAAAAGACGTATATGGTGATGATGTTATCGTCGACTTCTGTATGAGGTATGGGAATCCATCTACAGAAGTTAAAGTAAAAGAAATGATCGCAGCAGGATGCCAAAAGATTCTTTTTTTCCCATTATACCCGCATTATGCTGGAGCAACGTCTGCAACTGCAAACGATCAATTCTTTCGTGTACTGATGAAAGAAAAATGGCAGCCCATAGCACGCATTGTTGAACCATATTTTGAGGATAAAGCCTACATTAATGCCCTCGCAAAGTCCATTGAAACTGCATACGCTAAAGAAGACACAAGGCCAGAAGTTTTGGTATGCTCATACCATGGAGTTCCCCAACGGTATTTGCGCGAAGGTGATCCTTATCATTGCCAATGTCAAAAGACGACGCGCCTTCTAAAAGAACGCCTCGGTTGGAACGATACACAAATAATCACCACGTTTCAAAGCCGTTTTGGACCTGAAAAATGGCTTCAACCTTACACTGTGGAAGAAGTTGCTCGATTAGCAGAAAAGGGTATAACAAGCATTGCAGTTTGCGCTCCTGCATTCTCCGCCGACTGCATTGAGACGCTTGAAGAAATCAATGAAGAGATCAAGGAAAGCTTTGAGCACGCGGGAGGCAAACATTTTACGTATATTCCCTGCCTTAATGACAGCCCTGCTCACATTGATGCTTTGTCAGGGATTGTTCAGCGGAATTTGCAAGGCTGGCTGGACTAAGTCTAACATGAATTACAATTCAGATGGCCGGCCCTTAGGGGTCGGCACTTTATACGTTACTCGCGTATTACAACTTATTTTACAAATTAGGTAGTGGCGAGCATCAAGACCAAGATCAGTGAAATAATCAGTAGTCTCTTGTTCACTCTAGCATGTGAAAGTTATGATTCGTTTTGCCAGTTTAACAACGATAATACTAGCACCAGCGAATACAGCGGCAATCGCGAATTTCTTTCATTTTATTTTTCCATATAATAGTCCGGAATAACATAAGTAGGCTTTTGGGCATGAACTCCTAATATTTATCATTTCCCAACTGATCACAAAAACAGCTTCAAAAGCAAACTCAGAGTTAAGAAACCTTTGTTTATAAAAATGACTGATGCATGAGGCCAAATTTAAAATTACGCAAAACAAATGTTAGAAACAAAAAAGCCACTCTCAAGAGAGTGGCTTTTTCAATATAACTGTAATTTGAACCTTTAAGGCTTACAGAGCAGCAGCGATCAACGCTACCAAGATGATTGGAATGATAATGCCTGCGGAAGAAGAAGCACCAGAGGTCTCTTCCATCACAACTACGGGTGCCATCTCCATAATTGGTTCTGCGACGTTACCAGCAAAAGCAGTAGAAGCTGTGCCAGCGAATGCGGCTGCAAGTACGAATTTTTTCATTTTATTACTCCAAGTTATTGCTCAAGATTAAATAAGCGAGGTGTAATCTATGAGCACCCAATATGTCCCTCTCAAATTTTAAGATCATAAATGCAATGACATTGCAAAGATATAAGTGAGTTGAGCCTCACAACATCACAACATTGTCGTCAAATTAGCAACACTTATATTTTGACATTTACCATCACAAAAAGTTCAGAAACGTGCTAATAGTAATGATTAATGTGTATATTTAATAATTCAAAACTAATTCAAACATTTGGTAGTTACTTAGATATGGGGTTTAGACATAAGTCTAATAAAATTGATAAAACCTAAATTACTTATTAGGGGCAGAATACAAATTAACGCCATTTTGTATTTTTACGGAAAAACTAAAAGTGTAAGACCAACAAGTTAGTCCTTAAATTTTGCCTCGACTTTAAAATCGAATTAGTCGTAAATAAAATAAGAAACTTGGTAAATTTTGTCGACTAACCGGCTTGAATTCAAGCAACGCCTCGCTCGCAACTGTAGAAACTCAAAGATCGTGCAAGTGCTCGTTTGCTAAGGTGCTTATGATAAGTCATATAAGAAAAACTGTAACATAACAGCTAATCATCCTTGATATACCGTTCTGCTTAAAACTCCTCACCTCAATTTTACAACATTGGACAGACACAAGAAGTTCAGTAATTTGACGCAGTGACAATAATTTTTATCTAAAATCAGTTCTTCATTCCACTACGAGTCTAGCATAAAACTTCTTGCACGCACAAAATCAAATTAGCGCTATTTAGGCCGCATTGCATCGATGTGGGTTTGATCCACAACGCATGAGCGAGTACGGCAAAACAAATTGACAGAGGTAATCACATGTTTCGCCGTTCATTTATTTTTGGTTCTTTAACCTTTGGCTTGGTTGCTTGTAGTGGTCCTCCTCTTGCGACAATCGGCCCTGATGGGCTACCACTATCACAGGTCTATCGCATCGGGCCGCAGGACGCTGATAAAATTCAGTTCCGTATGTTAGATGGATTAAATGCGCTTCGCGTGGCAGCTGGCGCTCCACCTGTTAGGTTAAATGCAAAATTAACTGCAGCCGCCGCAACGCACTCACGCGATATGTCGGTCCAAAACCGCCCATGGCACTTTGGCTCTGATGGATCATCACCAATCGATCGTCTTCGACGCATTGGTTACAATGGATCCTTAACTGGTGAAACCATATCCGAAACCTACGAGACCGAAATTGAAACGCTTGCTGCGTGGATTAGTGATCCTAACACGCGGGCCGTACTATTAGATACTGACGCCACAGAAGCGGGTATTGCTTGGTTTCAAGAAGACAACGGAAAGATTTGGTGGACTTTGGTTCTTGCCAATTCAAATCGCCGCGGGATTTTTGCACTGGAAAATACTATTCCTCTACAATAACCCTCAAATTTTTAAAATAATTGGTGTTCCAATATTAACCATCGCATAAATATCTTCCATCTCACGGTCTTCTACTGCAAGACAACCCGCTGTCCAATCATCGCGTCTTAACTTTAGACGGGGTGTTCCGTGAATAAATATATCTCCACCTGGTGATTCACCCATCGCATGAGCACGAGCTCGGTCTACCTCATCAGGATATGAGATACCTATGGAAAGATAAAAGCTACTGTTTGGGTTTTTACGATCAATAAAATACCTACCTTCCGGTGTCCGCCCATCACCTTCAATTTCTTTATGGCCGACAGGAGCAAAGCCAAGTTCGAGGTCATATTGCTTAAGCACCTTAGTGTTGTGCAACAAAAACATTTTACGTTGGCTCTTTTGAACCACAATACCAGTTACAGCGGGTCCAGTATAAACACGAAATTTGTTTGAACAGGCTGTCAAAGAGAAAAGTGCTGCCGCACAAGTAAATGTTCTTCGGTTCATCATAAAAACTGCCCTACTTGTTCTTTTACTTAACATAACCTTTTGAAAGCTCGATTAACCTTAGTCTGATCAACTTTCTAAAATTAATAGTAGTGACACAATCAAGGTCGAGTGAACGATCCCACGAGTTCTACGTGTGGCGACCAGCGGAACTGATCAACAATATCGATCCATTGCAGCGTAAATCCCGCTGCGATAAGCGCAGCCGCTTCACGTGCAAACGTCACAGGATTACATGACACCATTGCAACTGCACGCACCTTTGATGCACAGAGCGTTGCAATCTGAGCATCAGCTCCAGCACGCGGAGGATCGAGAACCGCAAGATCAAACCGCTTCAATTCATCAGGTTCCAGCGGGCGGCGATACAAATCGCGAATTTCAGTTGTTACCGTCTTGAGCCCCTTGGCATGGCGCCAACCACGATCAAGCGTTTCCAACATATCAGAGCTGCTTTCGACGGCATGAACCTCAGCAACTTCCGCAAGGGACAATGCAATGGTACCCGCACCAGAAAATAGATCGACGCAGCGTTTAGCGCCTAACGCTGTCTCTAACACAGCTGAAATAATTGATTTTTCGCCTTCACGAGTTGCTTGCAGGAAGGCTCCAGCAGGAGGAGCAACACAGGTGTTGCCAAATTCCTGATGCGGCGACTTGCGGGTCACGACAACTTCATCGTTCCACGCCAATCGTGCCAAATTATATCCTTCAGCCAATACCGCCAATTCAATCCGTAGCTTTCCAGTCAATTCACGATCAGTCTCAACCATAACATCCAGCCCTCCAAGGCTATCTGTCACAGTCAGGTTCACCTCAGACTTGCGTGAAGCTGCGATAACTGTGAGCGCCTCGAGTGCTGGAAAGCCAGCAAGAATTGAGGGAAGCAACAACTGACAGTCTGGGACATCAATCAGAGCGTCTGAGGCTTTCGCATGAAAGCCAACCATGGCGCCCTTCTTGGTGCGCCGTCCCGACAAACGTGCACGACGGCGGCTTTGTGCCGGTGACGTGTGAATCGTACGGAATGGAAACGGTAAACCACGGGCGGTCATCGCGCGTTCAACGATTTTCGTCTTCCACGCAGAAACAAAATTATCAGACGCGTGTTGAACCGCACAACCACCACAGCTTTTGAAATGACGGCAAGGTGGTTTTACTCGGTCAGCCACAGGCGTGATAATACGCGCGGTTCCGTCTGGCAGCGGCTCAACTTCCTCACCGGGTAAAACCCGTTCAAGATGTGTACCATCCGCCAGTTGACCAAGCCCTGATTGATTAAGCCGCTCTACTATTTGACCCATTTATTCCGCCGCATCTTTCGTGCTGTTGAACCCACCAGATTGGCGATTCCAATATCGTGCATAGGTACCTGCGCGTTTCAGCAAGTCCTCATGCGTCCCTTGTTCTACAATGCGACCTTTTTCCAGCACAATAATGCGATCCATACCAGAAATCGTTGATAGACGGTGGGCGATTGCTACAACTGTTTTACCCTCCATAGCATGATCCAGTGCGATTTGGATCGCAGCCTCAACCTCACTATCCAATGCAGATGTCGCTTCGTCTAACACTAAAATTGGGGCGTCCTTTAACATTGCACGGGCCAATGCAATCCGTTGACGTTGGCCTCCAGACAATTTTACACCGCGTTCACCTAAGTGGGCATCATAACCCGTGCGTCCAACATTGTCACGAAGCTCACCAATAAAGTCATGTGCTTCAGCCTTAAGCGCAGCAGCAATCATCTGCTCTTCTGTTGCGTCAGGTCGCCCGTAAATAATGTTGTCACGCGCTGATCGGTTAAACATCGCCGTTTCCTGCGTGACCATTCCCATAGCCCCACGAAGGCTGTCTTGTGTTAGGCCACGCACGGCCTGACCATCGATTAAAACGTCACCATCTTCAGGGTCGTAGAGCCGCAGTAGCAGCCCCACAAGCGTAGATTTACCTGCGCCAGAAGCCCCTACAATCCCAAGCTTTTCACCCGCTTTAATCCTCAGATTAATTTTATTAATTCCCCCGGCGGCACCACCATATTGAAATGACACATTGCGAAATTCAATCTCAGCCATAGTAACGTTTATTGGTTTGGCATCTGCATCGTCAATTAATTGATGCGGTGGGGTCAAGGTCTTCATCCCGTCCTCAACCTCACCAATGTGACTAAACACTGCCATCAAAACAAAACTAACCCACCCAGTCATCTGACTAAGCCGAATAGACACAGCACCAATGGCTGCCAAATCACCAGGTGTGATACCCTGATCACTCCAAGACAGCCCAAAACCCACCATCGCAAGCGGTAAAACTCCAGCGAGTGTGATAAGACCAAATCGGAAAAGCGTTGCAACCTCTCCATATGCCAATGCATAATAACGCAGGTCTTGCATCGCGTTTTGGGCAGCGTCAGTTTCGTGCAGCGTCCCTGCGAATAATTTGACCGTTTTGATGTTAGTGATCGTATCAACAACCTGCCCAGTCAGCATCGCCGCAGCGCCTGCCCTAGCCCTAGATCTCGACCGAATGCGGGGTAAGAAAACCAAAAGAAAAACGACATAACTCATAAACCAAAATAACAGAACAATTAAAAGACGCGCATCGATTGTAATTAACAAAAACGCAGTGCCAATCACTGTCGCAAGTGCAAACAAAACTGCATTTACAGTCTCAATGACGGTTTCAGTAATTGACCGTGCCACCTGCATTTGCTTTTGTGCAATGCGCCCCGCAAAATCATTATCAAAAAACGTGACTGCCTGTCCCAATGTCCAGCGGTGCAAACGTCCAACAACGAGCGTGAATAAATTCGGCCCAACCACAACAGATTGAAACGACGCAGACAATCCAAACAGTGTTGGACGCAAAATCAACAGTAAAAAAATAGCACTGACCAGCAGCCCAGCGCTGTCTCCAATAGGTTGTGACGACGCTGCAATATCAACAACTTGCCCAAGCAAAAACATTGCCAACACTTCTGTCGTACCCGCCAATGCAGATACAAAAGCAGCCAATCCGATGACACGCCACGCACCCGACAACGCCCAATTAAAAAAACGAGCGAGGGTATCTGGCGGCGGGCCATCAGCTTCCATACGGCTGTCAATCAGATTACCTAATTGCTGGATAAGCTTTTGATACAAAGTTTTAATCATTTTTTATCCTCGAAGTCTGTGCTGATAAAGCCACCAGACTGACGCGCCCAAAAGCCAGCATATTGCCCGTTCAATGCAAGCAAGGCGTCATGCTTACCTTCTTCCACAACTTTGCCGCCATCCATCACAACAATCCGGTCCATCTGAGAAATTGTAGACAAGCGGTGTGCGATTGCGATAACAGTTTTACCCTTCATTAGCCCCTTCAACGTCTTTTGGATCGTAGCCTCAACCTCAGAATCTAGAGCTGACGTTGCCTCGTCCAACAACAAGATCGGGGCATCTTTAAGGATCACCCGCGCAAGCGTGATGCGTTGGCGCTGGCCACCCGACAATTTTACGCCGCGTTCCCCAACATGAGCATTAAAGCCAGTACGACCTTGGCTGTCTTCAAGATCAAGAATAAACTCATAAGCTTCAGCTTGTTTTGCCGCTGCAACAACCTGCTCGTCAGACGCGCTTGGATTGCCATATAAAATATTGTCACGTATCGATCGATGCAATAGTGAGCTTTCTTGTTGTACCATTCCAATGGCTTGACGCAAAGAATCTTGACTGACATCAGCTATATTCTGACCATCAACCAGAATGCGCCCAGCCTCAACGTCGTAGAACCGCAATAACAACTTCACGAGCGTTGACTTACCCGCGCCTGACCGCCCGACCAAACCAATCTTCTCACCCGGTGCAATTGTCAGCGACAAGTCATCAATCCCTCCGGATTCACGCCCATAATGATGTCTTAGGGATTGAATGTCTAAACCGCCACCCATGACCTGCAACGGCTTAGCGTCTAACACATCAATTAACGTGATCGGTTGAGCGATCGTTTCCATACCTTCAGAAATAACACCAAGGTTTTGGAATAAGTTCGTCACTGCCCACATGATCCAACCCGTCATCGAATTAAGTCTTAGAGTTAATGCCGCAGCCGTCGCAACAATACCCGCAGTCGCCAAACCGCCTGACCAGAGCCATAGCGCCCAACCAACAACTGTGACAATCAGGATGCCGTTTAGCAGGACAAGGGAGACGTCCATGATTGAAAAAATTCGCATTTCGCGCTGTAAAGCTGAACGTGTGTTTTCAATCGCCTCACGCGCATAGTTGATTTCGCGATCATGGTGCGCAAACATTTTGACTGAGTGGATGTTGGTGTAACTATCCACGACACGCCCCGTGACCTCAGACCTTGCATCAGAAGATGCCTTCGCCGCGGGACCCACGCGCCTAACAGTCCAACGCATCAAGACTATGTAAAGCACAAACCAAATCACCAGCGGCAATAATAACCGCGGGTCAGCTCCTATCAACAATACACCTGCACCTATAATATAGGCGAGTGAAAATGTGACCGCGTCAAACGCCTGAAATGCAACCTCGCCGGTGGCGGGGGGCGTCTGCATAATACGATTAGTTATGCGGCCCGCAAAGTCATTTTCAAACCAACCTACTGACTGGCGCAACACATGACGGTGTGCACGCCAACGCACAATAGTTCCAACGTTTGGAATAATGGATTGGTTTAGCAACGCTACGTCAATAATTTGCAAAAGCGGTCGCAGCGTCAGCAGGAACAAGGCGACAAAGAAAAATTCCCAACCGTGGTTCGCCAAAATGGATCCTTCGGCCCCCGGAGCGATTAGATCAATAAGACGACCCATGTAAGATATTAGCCAAATCTCAATAAATGCAACAATGACGGACATAATACCCGCAGCCCAGAACACTTTTTTGAATGGCCGCACAAAAGTTAGCAGAAATGGCCAGAGACGCGTTGGGGGGACGTCGTCATCGGCATATTCTTCATACGGATCGACAAGATTTTCAAAAAAGCAGAACACGGCAGACTCCCTTCATTCCCCGATATAGACCGGATTAAGTTATAGGAAAACCAACCCAGAAAAGGTCGCCAATGCGACAGCCGTCAAACGCATAAAAACCCGCCACTTAAATGCGTCCACAAGAATGTTTTTTAGCAAGCTGCCCGCATAAGTCCAAAACAAGCAAACACAAAGGTTGGTGGCCGAGAACGTGATAGCGAGAGTGGTCGCCTGCACCATGGGTGGGAGGTCTGCGATCATCACGGATGCTGATGTTGCAACAGCCCATATTTTTGGATTTAACCACTGAAACAGGATCGCTTGGATGAACGTAAAAGGGCGGTCTGTATTGTAGGCTCGCGCCTGTTTCGCATGCCAAAGCTTCCATACCATCCAAAGAATCTACAATGAAGCGCTAGTCATCAAAACATTGCGCAAAATTGGAAACGTCTCAATCAGTTTCGCGAACCCCAAGCCCGTGAAGAAGGCAATAAAGCCAACGCCCAGCGCCACACCCAGCAGATGTGGTAGCGTTGCGAGAAATCCAAACCGCGCCCCAGATGTTGTGAGAAGAATAACATTGGGTCCTGGGGAAAACAGGCCCAGAAAAACAAATCCAATGAGCGCTATCATGGAAGCGCCAGAAGCTCAGGTTTTGTAAGTGTAAAACCTGATGCGATCCATGTGGATTCGAGCAGCTTAAGTCGAGATCCCAATGCTGCTTTTGTGTAGGTTGGCATCAAGTCTTTAGCTTTTACAGGATAGTTTTGTGCAGCACCAAACTTCGCAGCATCTATATCGACATTTGTTATTAAACCACCAGATAATGCCGCCCGCAACATCAACGCTTCAATAGCTACATTCTGACCTAAACCGTAACCCAATGGTGCAGCATCAATTCCCGATAACGCGCCGTCACGAATACGCTTGAATTCGAGGGTGTCAGCCTTGGACAATCGCAGCAAAGCTTTCGTATCACCCGGGTTTATGGCCGCAAGACGCGTATGAAAATTGACAGAGCGTCCAAGTTGTTCTTGAAGACTGACAAGCGGTGCGAGCGCAGATACATCCGCACCTGGAAGCAAACGGAGTAATACACCACACATTGCCATTGACGCCATTGCTGGTGCAGGATTCGGCGCAAGAAGAGTTTTCATAAGCTCAGTCTGGATACGTTCTTTAGCAAGACCTTCCAGTCCGTCAAGGTTGGCCGCACAAGCCGCAAGCCCGTCTGCGTCTATTCCATGTTCAGGATCGCCAAACCAAGCATAAAAACGGAAAAACCGCAAAATACGGAGAAAATCTTCTCGAATACGCATGTCGGCATCATTGATGAACCGCACATGCCGTGCATGCAGATCAGGAATTCCACCAACGGGATCGATGACTGTGCCATCTGGCGCGCAATAAAGCGCGTTTATTGTGAAGTCTCGGCGCATAGCATCTACTTCAAGGGTATCAGAAAACGCCACAACAGCATGGCGGCCATCAGTTTCAACATCATTTCGGAACGTCGTGATCTCAAATGGTCTATGATTAGCAACAACCGTGACTGTACCATGATCAATGCCTGTTGGAATCACCTTAAGCCCAGCCTCTTTCGCCAGCCTTATCACAATTTCAGGGCACGCATTAGTCGCAAGGTCCAAGTCTACAACTTGAATACCAACCAAAGCATTGCGCACGCAACCACCGACGAAATAAACCTTATAGCCTGCAACCACCAGCATCTCAGTCACTGCCTTAGAGGCCTGCGTGTTCAACCATTTTGCGGTAAGCTTCATTCTCTCGATGCCTCTGCCATCGCATGCAGAATACACGCGGTTGCACCCCAGATATAGTATGGACCGTAGGGAACTACATAATAAAAGCGTTTTTGCCCACACCAATAACGACTTTCAATACGATAATTATCCAAAGTCAAGACGTGGCGCAGTGGCACAATGAACACTTCCTCAACCTCGCCTGGTTCAGGTTTAAACGTCAGATCAGCAGGTACCATTGAAACAAATGGTGTTACAGAATAATTAGTAATTGTGTCGTGGCAGGGTAATTGACCAAGCTTCTTTACAAATTCAGGATTGAGCCCAATCTCCTCCTCAGCTTCACGCAAGGCTGTGTGAAAAAGGTCGCAATCAGTCTCGTCTTTGCGCCCCCCTGCAAACGCAATTTGCCCAGGATGATGCTGCAAATGGGCAGCACGTTTTGTCAAAATAAGCTGACCGTCTTCTGTCACTGCGATCAGGACAGCAGCTGGTTTTAAAATGCGGCCTTCAGAAAACATCACGTTTGGATTAAGATCAAAGTCTGACGACGCTTTACCTGCATTTTCAATACAGCGATGAAGTGACTTTTTCAGGTCATCAAGGCTTTGCATCCGATCCCTTTGCATCCGGTCCATCTGTTGCTTCAAAACCCAGCGTATTGGGTTGAAACACATAATGCGAACCACAAAACTGGCAATCAGCAGTTACTGTACCTTCTTCAGTAGTCATATGTTTAATATCCTTCGCAGAATAGATTGACAGAGACTGGCGCACTTTGTCGGGCGAACAAGAGCAACCAAATTCCACCGGTTGCGGATCAAATACGCGCGGGGATTCTTCATGGAATAAACGCACTAGTAACTCAGTTGGCTGCACTATTGGCCCAATCAATTCTATTTCTTCAGCGGTGCGCAAAAGTATGGTAGCTCGGGTCCAGTTTTCACCTTCATCATCATCCAGAATATCTGCAGCAGTCAGCAAACCATCTTCACTTACAGGCCCGTCTACGTTAGAAAAAGACGCCTTAGGCATTGCCTGCAACATAATCCCACCAGCACGCCACGACTCCGTCCCTCCCGGAACAGATGCTTTACCATATGTCAGCTGGAACGCGGTCGGCAATTGTTCTGATTGCGCGAAATACGCTTCAGCACAGTCCGACAACGATTCACCCGCGATTGGTGTTATGCCCTGATAGGGAACCGTACCCTCGCCTTGGTCAATCAGGATCGCAAAATATCCTTTACCCACCTGACTAAAAGGATGTCCAGTCGGTTCAATAGTCTCTTTATCATAACTCGCATAGGCGCGCACGCGGCCAGGCTTGCCATCTTTCGAAGGGCCATAATAATCCGTCGCAATCAAACGCGCAGGGCCATTGCCACGCACTTGCAATGACAGCTTCCATCGCAACTTAATCGTCTGACCGATTAGGGCGGTTAACAACGCCATCTCTGCGACTAATGCTTCAATGGCGGGAGGGTAATCGTGCTGCGCCAGAACATTGTCTAACACGCCATCAAGCCGCGCGATGCGCCCACGGATGTCTGACCGGTCAAGCTGAAACGGCAGGACGGTGTCATCCCAAGCGATATGTGATGCGATAGTCATTGGGGTTTCCTAACAAGTGCAAGATTGGCATACCGCGTCCATATAGGTGTCACAAGGTTAGGAAAAAGGGCATGATTAAAAGGTACGGCGAACGGGTTGATCCCGCTATATATTATAAGCCACGTCCAGGCGCCTATGTGATCTTGCAGCATGGGCATGATTTACTGCTGACCTTGCAAGATGGAAAGCGGCTTGAACATCCTGAAATACAACTGCCCGGAGGTGGAATCGATGCTGGTGAGCAAGTCTTGCCTGCGCTGCATCGTGAAGTGTTGGAGGAAACTGGCTGGAAGATGGACAAACCACGTCGCATAGGAGTCTACAAACGCTTTGTCTTTATGCCAGATTACGACTTATGGGCTGAGAAGATTTGCACAATTTATCGATCACGACCAACGCTTAGTGTGGGTCCCCCTTTAGAAGACGGACATACAGCTATTTGGGTTCCAATGAGAGACGCTCCTGCCCTGTTGTCCAATGATGGTGATGCAACGTTCGTGGCCAGCTTGCTCTGACCGTTAAATCACGTTAATTCGCCTACAATTCAATATCAGGAGCACCACAATGTCCGTCGAATTTACGCCCAAAAAGGTCGTCCTTGCCTATTCTGGCGGATTAGACACGTCAATCATTCTGAAATGGTTGCAGACAGAATACGGCTGTGAAGTCGTGACGTTCACTGCTGATCTTGGCCAAGGCGAGGAACTTGAACCTGCCCGTGCCAAGGCTGAATTGATGGGTATACCTCCTAAGAATATCTATATCGAGGATGTCCGTGAGGAATTCGTACGCGATTTTGTGTTCCCAATGTTTCGTGCAAATGCAGTGTACGAAGGACTATATTTACTTGGAACATCTATTGCTAGACCATTGATTTCAAAACGTTTAGTTGAAATTGCAGAAGAAGTTGGTGCGGATGCAGTAGCACATGGGGCTACCGGAAAAGGCAACGATCAAGTGCGGTTTGAACTAGCCGCCTATGCCCTGAACCCTGACATCAAAGTCATTGCGCCATGGCGTGAGTGGGACCTGTCTAGTCGCACAAAATTATTAGAATTTGCTGAGGAGCATCAAATCCCAGTCGCCAAAGACAAGCGTGGCGAAGCCCCATTTTCTGTCGATGCAAATCTGCTACATACCTCCTCCGAAGGTAAGGTTCTAGAAGATCCAGCAGAAATGGCACCAGATTACGTCTATCAACGCACAGTTGCCCCCGAGGATGCGCCTGATACACCTGAGTTTGTTGAGGTTGGCTTTGAGCGAGGAGATGCAGTTTCAATTAACGGCGCTGAAATGTCCCCCGCAGAAGTTCTTACCAAACTCAATACATTAGGCGGTAATCATGGGTGTGGCCGCCTTGACCTGGTTGAGGGTCGTTTTGTTGGTATGAAATCCCGCGGCATCTATGAAACGCCAGGTGGCACGCTACTTCTTGAGGCGCATCGTGGGATTGAATCTATCACACTAGATCGTGGCGCTGCGCATCTTAAAGATGAGCTTATGCCACGTTACGCAGAGCTAATCTATAATGGTTTCTGGTACTCGCCCGAACGCGAAATGTTACAGGCCGCTATTGATAAGTCGCAAGAGCATGTAACCGGAACTGTAAAGCTTAAGCTTTACAAAGGGTCAGCCAGAACAGTCGGTCGTTGGTCTGATCATTCACTTTATTCGGAAGCACACGTCACGTTTGAAGACGACGCTGGTGCTTACGATCAAAAAGACGCAGCAGGATTTATTCAACTAAACGCTCTTCGTCTTAAACTTCTTGCCGCACGTAACAAGCGATTCTAATAAGATTAAGAGGCTCAGATGTACCATTATTTCTGAGCTTTTTGCTGACCAAGATAATAAGCGCATTGAAGTAATGTCTAAACTTTTATATTTTTTTTCAAAAGTGCTAAATAATAGGGCATTGCTTGTTTGCACAGCACAATATGACTTTCATTCAAGACAGGTAAATTATTTTCAAAAACCATAAAACCAGTACTCTTATGCACTGCTTGGTACCAATGGGATGCCCAAACTCCATCGAAGGGCCGGGGTCCAGCAGACCATGACAACATCGCACGATCAAATGAAATACCTATCTTAGCGCATAAATTTTTCAGCGCGCTTTCAGGATCTTGGCGAATATCAGAACTGTCAACAACGAGCCCACCGATACGGTCGTATAAGGCCAATTGCTGTGGGTATCCAATATCTTCGAGAGTAGGGTTTTCACGTTTGATGGCGTAACTGGCAATAACGTGGGCAGGATGGCGGATCAAATGGATATTTACACAGGCTTTAGTCCAGTCAAGTGGAAAACCATCAAGCATATGATGTGGCATATGTTTCATGTACTTATGCAGTTTTTTATCGTCATTCGCACAGACAATCGCAACCCGTTTAGCGTCAGTCTCATGAGTTGCTAGAATTCTATCCGACATCGGATGGTTCAGCCCAGTCGATGCGAGGTAGGGCGCATAAAACGGTTCGTCCATTACGGTAAAGTCAGCGCGGTTTGCAAAAGAATACATCAACGCAGTCGAAAGGTTGCGCGGGCCAGACCAGGCGGCAATTTTCATATTTCTTTCAAATCCATAAACACTTAGATAAGAATTTTGAATGGTTTTTGCAAAAATTTAGCTCACTGTTTTGGTTAGAATTAGCGACTTATAAAGGTCACGGATCTGCTTTGTGATTGGTCCCATCTCGCCATTACCGATCTGACGACCATCAATATTACTGATGGGGGTCTGTGCCCCAAAAGTACCCGTCAAAAACGCTTCTTCTGCACCATAAGTGTCTACCAGAGAAAAATTACGTTCAAACACAGAAATGTCGTTAGAATGGCACAGATCAATTACTTTTTGGCGGGTGATCCCATTCATGCAGTAGTCCCCAGTACTTGTCCAAACAGCACCTTTTCGGACAATAAAAAAGTTACAAGCATTGGTGGTGTTCACAAACCCATGAACATCAAGCATCAGGGCTTCATCAGCGCCAGCCTTTTCAGCTGCAATGCAGGCAAGGATGCAATTAAGCTTGGAATGAGAATTAAGTTTTGGGTCCTGCGTCATCGGTAAACCACGTTGATGTGGGACAGTTGCAAGAGTGATTGGGCGCGGCAATTTTGGGGTAGAGTGCTCCATAATGATAACCATCGTTGGGCCGGAACGGCTGAGGGATGGATGCTGGAACGGTAAGGTCTTGATACCGCGCGTGATCATAAGGCGGCAGTGGACGTCAGTGCTCATAGAGTTAGCCAGTTGCGTTTCTAGCACGGCGGAAATTACGCCATCTCGATTCATACCAACATCAAGATCAATAGCTTTGGCCGCTTCAAACAAGCGATCAATATGTTCGTCTATGAAGGCCCAATTACCATTATAAAGCCGCATCCCTTCCCAAATGCCATCCCCAAGCATGAAGCCAGAATCATACACACTAACCATCGCTTGCGCACGATGCTTCAAAGTGCCGTTGATCCAAATTTGAATGTCGCGATTGCGAGGGTCATCCTCAGCGGTATGGGTTGTAATCTTATCAGTCATATTGCGACGCTACGACCCCACATGAATTGTTCCAAGTGGTAAATAACGCGTGAAGACACGGACCAGTGAATTGCACGTGGGTATGTTGGACGTAAAGGTGACTTCAAAGGAGACACCAAATGACAAACGTTTTGCAATATATGAAGACTGTGGCGCTTGCGGCATTGATCGGAGCTGGGACATTGATACATGCTGGCAAAGTGGAAGCGAGGGACATGCAAACGATTACGGTCGCGGGAGGCTGTTTCTGGTGCGTTGAAAGCGATTTTGAAAAAGTTTCTGGGGTGTCTGAAGTCATATCTGGATACACAGGCGGAACCACAGCAAACCCAACATATAGCCAAGTTACAGGCGGCAGTACTGGTCACTATGAGGCTGTCAAAATTGACTATGATGCCGATCAAATTTCTGCACGTCAAATTTATGATTTGTTTTTCCGATCTGTTGATCCAACAGATTCAGGCGGGCAATTTTGTGACCGAGGCGACAGTTATCGTACTGCTATTTTTGTCTCTAACGCAGGACAAAGAGATGCTGCTCAGGCTGCGTTATTAACCGCGCAATCAGAATTAAGACAACGAATTGTGACTCCAATTTTAACTGCTTCGACCTTCACCAATGCGGAAGAGTACCATCAGGATTATTACAAAGGGCAGAAACGGGTCATCACACGGCGCGGTATCAAGACCGAAGCAGAAGCCTACGCGTTTTATCGTGACAGTTGTGGACGTGATGCAAGAGTTGAACAGCTTTGGGGCAGTGACGCGCCGTTTATTAACCACTAAAAGACTGAACATCTGCCAAATCAGGGATTACATCGGCAGTACCGTGGCGCGTGACCATTATTGCAGCGGCTTTTGAGGCCGTTTTCATAGCTTGCAACATGGGTTGGCCCCGATCAAGACACGCAAGAACGTAGCCAGTAAAGGTATCACCTGCACCAGTGGTATCTATAGGCGTGACTTTATGGGCTGGGACGTCGATTGGACCATCAGGGCTAAACCACGTCGCACCCTTATCGCCCAACGTGACAATAACATCTTTAACAGGAATATCTTGCGGGCCTTGTCCAGTTGCATTTTTGAACTGCACAGCTTCAATTTCATTCAAGATTAAGAAGTCTAGATAAGGGAGAACTCCCATAATTGCGCCAGAATCAAATGGCGCAGCCGCATAAGCAACGCGCAAGCCCATCTTTACTGCAAGTTTTGCCGCCTGTACTTGCAAATTAGTTTCGTTCTGAAAAACAAATGTATCACCAGTTTCAGCCTTTGTTAGAGCCTGTTCTAACACATGTAATGGGATTTTAACATTAGCGCCTTGATGCAAAATGATGCTGTTTTCACCACTTGCATCCACAGCAATAATTGCTTGCGCTGTTTCAACATCAATTTCAGCAACATGGCGCGTATCTACACCATATTCAATCAACCGCTGAACTGCCCAGCGCCCATCTGAACCAACTGCACCAATATGAGCAACACGAGCAGCGGCGCGGGCTGCTGCAACAGACATGTTTGCCCCTTTACCACCAAGAAAGACTGAACGACTTGTACTAGCGAGCGTTTCACCAGGAGCTGGAATATGCGGGACAGAATAGACAAAATCCGCATTAATAGAGCCTAAGTTCCAGATGGTCATAAATAATCTTTCTGGTTTATTTTGTTGTACTCGAGGCGAGAACAGCCATATTTAATATATCGTTCACCGTACTGCCAGTTGAGCAAATTTGGATCGGCTTATTTATCCCCGCGAGAATTGGACCGATTACAGTCGCACCTGCCATCTCTTGCATTAATTTTACGGAAATTGAAGCAGAGTGGCGAGCTGGAACGACTAAGATGTTAGCGGGTCCTGTAAGGCGCGAAAACGGATAAGCTTCTTGCGCCTTAATATTGAGCGCAACATCAACTGTCATTTCTCCTTCGTATTCAAAATCAACGCCTCGCTGATCGAGAACCTCTGGCGCTTTGTGCATTTTTTCTGCTCGCTCAGAAACTGGATATCCAAAAGTTGAGAACGATAAGAATGCAACGCGCGGTTCCAATCCAAGTTGGCGCGCGACGTCAGCACCACGTTCCGCAATGTCTGCGAGATCGTTTTCATCTGGCCATTCATGAACCAGAGTATCTGCTATCAACACAATTTTGCCTTTATTCAGAACCGCCGTCACACCTACTGCGCCGTCGTGTGGGCCAGCATCAAAAACGTGGTTAATTAATTCTAGCACATGCGCAGATTTACGAGTAGCGCCAGTTACCATTCCGTCAGCGTGGCCATGCGCTAAGATGAGGGATGCAAACACATGCCTGTCACGGGTCGCCATACGATGAATGTCACTGCTGTCGTGGCCCTTACGCTGGAGGCGATGGTATAAAAAATCTTTATATTCATCTAGGTGTTCAGTGTTCGCCGCATTAACAATTGTCAGCTCAGACACTGCATCATCAAGACCCTCGAGAGTAAGTTTGGCTTTGACATCGTCTTCGCGCCCAACAACAAGCGCTTTACCAAAGCCAGAGCGTTGATACAAAACTGCGGCACGTAGAATGCGTGGATCATCACCTTCTGCAAAGACGATAGTATGCTGATTCGCTCGCGCTCGCGCGTTAATACCGCGCAAAATTGTGGCGGTAGGATCCATTCGAGTCTTTAGAGATTCTTCGTAACCTTCAATGTCAACAATTGGGCGTCGTGCGACGCCGGTATCCATACCAGCTTTTGCAACTGCAGGTGGAATGACGTGGATTAAACGTGGATCAAATGGCGTGGGAATGATGTAATCACGTCCAAACGTTAGCTTTCGTCCATAAGCAAGTGCAACTTCATCTGGCACATCTTCACGGGCGAGCTGCGCCAAAGCATTAGCACAGGCGATTTTCATCTCATCATTGATAGCGCGCGCATGAATATCCAGAGCACCACGAAATAGATAAGGAAATCCGAGGACATTATTCACTTGATTGGGGTAATCACTACGCCCTGTTGCAACGATAACATCACTACGAACTGCGTGAACTTCTTCTGGAGTGATTTCCGGGTCAGGGTTTGCCATTGCAAAGATAACAGCGTTCGGCGCCATGGATTGAACCATCTCTTGTGTGACAGCGTTTTTGGCAGACACGCCAAGGAAAACGTCACACCCGTCGATCGCTTCTGCCAAAGTACGGGTATCCGTTGCGGCAGCATGGGCGGATTTCCATTGATTCATACCCTCTGTGCGACCTTGGTAAATCACACCTTTTGTATCACACATTATACAGTTATTATGAGTTGCGCCCATGGTTTTAAGTAATTCAAGACAAGCAATACCTGCAGCGCCAGCACCGTTTAACACGATTTTTACATCTTTAATTTTTTTACCAGAAATCTCTAACGCATTGATCAAACCAGCAGCACAGATAACAGCTGTGCCATGTTGGTCATCATGAAACACTGGAATATCCATCTCTTCCTTAAGACGTTGCTCTATGATGAAACATTCTGGCGCTTTAATATCTTCTAAATTAATGCCTCCAAATGTTGGACCCATTAGGCGTACAGCTTTACAAAATTCGTCAGGATCTTCAGTGTCGAGTTCAATATCGATAGAGTTCACGTCAGCAAAACGTTTGAACAAAACCGCCTTGCCTTCCATAACTGGTTTAGATCCTAAAGCACCTAAATTTCCCAATCCAAGGACTGCCGTGCCGTTTGAAATTACAGCAACGAGATTGCCTTTATTAGTATAATCATAGGCCAGTTCAGGATTGGCAGCGATCGCTTCACATGGCACCGCGACACCAGGAGAATAGGCAAGTGACAAATCACGCTGGGTTGTCATCGGGACAGTCGCCTGAATTTCCCACTTGCCAGGGGTTGGATCCATATGGAATGCGAGTGCGTCTTCACGCGTAACCTTTGTGTCTGCCATTTGATACTCACCACTATTTTTAAGTTTTGCCTCCAAGCCTTGATAAGGGTGAGGCATGGTTCCCGCAATGGGCGGTTTTTGCGCTTTCGCCACAAACATGTGACCAGTAGGTTACGCGGACAACATCTGGGGGATTTATGAATAGCAATGTTACGCCGATGATGGCGCAGTATCTTAAAATCAAGATAGATCACCCCAACGCACTTTTATTCTACAGGATGGGCGATTTTTATGAGCTGTTCTTTGATGACGCCATAGCAGCGGCCGGAGCATTAGATATTGCGTTAACCAAACGCGGCAAACATTTGGGCGTAGATATCGCTATGTGCGGTGTCCCATATCATGCCGCCGAGGGTTATTTGTTGACGCTGATCCGCAAAGGGCACCGCGTTGCTGTTTGTGAACAATTAGAAAGTCCAGCCGAAGCGAAGAAGCGCGGGTACAAATCTATCGTTAATCGAGGTGTCACACGTGTCGTGACCCCAGGCACACTAACAGAGGATTCCTTACTTGATGCACGACGGCACAATTTTCTGGCTGCTTATGCAAACGTTCGTGGGGAAGGGGCGTTAGCGTGGGTTGATATTTCAACGGGTGCGTTTTCAGTACTTAGTTGTGATGGTGCAGAGCTTGGGCCAGAATTGGCACGTTTAAATCCAAAAGAAGTTCTGTTGAACGATGCGGGTGAAGCAGACTTTGGTATAATAGTTGAGTACTCTGGAGCGGCTGTAACCTTGCTTGGGAATGCTGCATTTGACAGCACAAACGGTGAAAAACGTTTATGTCATGTCTATTCAGTTTCATCATTGGATGGCTTTGGTGCGTTTACACGGGCAGAAGTGGCTTCGTTAGCAGCGGTGGTCGAATACCTTGATATTACACAAAAAGGAAAGTTGCCCCTACTACGTCCACCAGTGCGCGAAAAACGGGATGCTGCGATGCAAATTGATGCATCAACTAGAAAATCTTTAGAACTTACACGTGGAATTAATGGTGGTCGCGCTGGATCATTGTTATCAGTAATTGATCGTACACAAACAGCTTGTGGGGCGCGATTGTTAGAACGCCGCCTGTCCTCACCCTCACGCGATTTAGCCGAGATAAGTGCGCGACAGGATGCAATTGCTTGGTGCTTAGACAACGGTAATATGGCCACCTTGTTAGAAGATAAGTTGCGTGAAGTGCCTGATTTAGATCGCGCTTTGTCACGCCTATCGATGGATCGAGGTGGTCCAAGGGACATGACAGCAATTCAAAGAGCTGTTGAGCAGGCAGAAACTATTGCA
>JBLILC010000038.1:0-22152 GCA_047635635.1 Octadecabacter sp.
ACCTTGGTTCAAAAGTTTTGACGGCTTGATTCGCTTAGCACTCCCCTTGGTGCTAGCGGCGCAATCGGCTGCCGCGGACGGATTGATGGAGAGCACAGTGACGTTTGGCGCACTAGCATATGACGACGCTGCTGCTCCAACCTTTGTTGGGGCACGTCATTCATCAGTAGTAAAGAACAGCATAGAATACGGGCTAAAGCCAGAAGGCGTGCAAAACGGCTGGGACATTGTGCCTGCCATAATAGACATTCGCGACCAACAGATCGTTGTGACCTATCCAGACAACGTTAGCGGAACGTTTCCAGCATAGAAATTCAACGGCTATGTGCTGGATCTCTTAACCGATTGCATGCTGTTCAACGCTGCTGATCAAGATTTAGAAAATTCATCAGTGATTTTGGCTGATGATGCAATTTTCGTTGAAGGATCAAAGTTGTACGTCGATATGTCAGGCCTCGAATTTGGACCACATACGTTCATTGTTGTGAATGTGGACGTAGCGAACTGCCCCCTCAGTTAGGGCTTCGGCGCGAGCTCATCAAAAATTATAACGCCCGCGATAAGCTGGCCAGATGTAGTAATGGTTACATTTAGCCCTTTGTTTTCTGTTCCACTGTGTTCCCGCCATGCGAATGGCAGCACAAGAGTTTCGCGGCCGTTCGTCATATCTAGTTCCAAAACATCAGGGCGCAGTTCATCAAACGGTTCCATCATGTGGGTAACGCGGTCAATAAAACCATCCGGTACAACTTCAAAAACCTGCTGCGTGGCATCTTTCTTGATACCATAAATCATGCAAATTCGCACAGGTGGTTCAGCAATCACACCCCATTCAGCAACAAACCGCGCTTCAAAGATAACAGCTGCGCCACCGTTGATGATACCCTCATCCAAAGTAATGCCATCATAGACACCAATCGCACGCCCCATCCCATCAAAGGGAAGCTCACCCGTAGTGACATATGGCAGACAATGATCCGTAATTACCAAAGTAAGTCGATCTTCATCACTAACATTACGCCATGCGTTAAACCCAATTATCGCAGCAGCCGTAACCCCTGCGCCTGTCAAAAACCCGTAAACCTTAGCTACCACATCTTCGCCTTTACATTCCTTGCATAACCATCATCGTAAGCTTGCGCGTCAAATTCAGCTTGCTGCTCTTTCAACAATTGACCTGCAGTTGGTAGATCAACGGCCCAGTCACTTGTCCACAACTCTGAACGCAGGATAGATTTGGCACACTGGAAATACGCTTCACACACAGTTACAACTATCACTGATTTAGGATGATTGCCTGATTGTTCAAACGCACCTGTAATCATGGGGTCAACAGACAAAACGGCCGATCCGTTTAAACGGATTACGTTGGCTGACCCCGTCACCATGAACATCAAACTTACCCGTCCGTCACGTATGATGTTGCGCAAACTGTCCATTCGGTTGTTGCCGCGCCAATCCGGCATCCAAAGTGTTGTGTCGTCCACAATACGCGCTACGGATCCAATGTCACCTCGCGGACTACCGTCGCTGCCCTCCGGTCCAACAGTCGTCAGAATGCAAAACCGCGCTGCATTGATCCATTTCACGTATTGCGGCGACAGGCGCGTTACGACCTTGGTCAACGACACTGGCGACGCCACACCATAAAGCATTTCAAGTGATGCAATATCGTTAATTATATTCATTTCTTAAATGCGGTAAAGCCCGCCTCCCGCATCAATTCATTTGAACGCGTCTCTATCACCTCTTCGAGCTTGGCAGTGAAGGCCGTAAGCTCCATTCCGGCTCGGATACGAGGCAGAAATTCAATCACAGCAGTACCAGGGGTGCGGTAGATACCGCGCTTGGGCCAGAACAACCCCACATTAGCAGCAACAGGAATGCAATCTTGGCCAAGTTCGGTGTATAGAATGCCAGCGCCAACTTTGTACTTTGCAATTACACCTGGTGCGATGCGTGTGCCTTGGGGATAGATAATCAGCTGGCCCGGCAATGCACGACCTGCCGCGACGTCTGCAACCATCTTTTTGATCGCCATCCCACGTTTGCCACGTTCGACAGGAATACAGCCAACGCGCAGGCCAAACTGACCCAAAACTGGCGCATACATCAGAATTTTTTTCATAATGAATTTACCAGTGGGCAAGGCGCCGTAAATCATGATTACGTCAAGAAATGATTGGTGTTTCGCTGCAACAAGTACCTCGTCATTGGGTGGGGTTCCGCGAACTTCGCACTTTAAACCAATCATCCAACCAGCAGTCCACTGGACCCACCAGCAGTAGAACCGACATGCGAAGATGGCAGCGCGCCTAGAGCAGATAACAGGAATAAAAAACACAATTCCAACCACAGCCATCGCGCAATACATGTGCACCACAAAAATTAAGGACCGGACCCATTGGATCGAGTATGTCATGACTGCTCCTTGAGGGTGCGCAATGCGACTTGTCGCGTTGCAACGAATGCCACAAGGCATGCTAGAAAAGGAATAACCAGTGGCCACAGCCAATGCCAGCCTTGAAAACCCAATCCGGTCAGAAACCCACCAGCGGCGTCCACACGTGGCAGCATCAATATTGCAAGAGTGCCCAGCAGTGTGCCAGTCGCAGCTCCCAAAAGCGCGCGTAAAGTATAACGACGCACAAAGGCGCGGGCAATGTAGACATCACGCGCGCCAACAAGCCTCATAACACGGATAACTTGGGCGTTAGCCGCAAGTGCTGCATGAGCCGCAAGCGTGATCATCGCAGCCGTTGTTGCCGCAATCAAAACCATCGAAACGATCCCGAGCAAACGCAGGCGCGACGCGGCTTCAACCAACGGTTCACGCCAGCGCGTGTGATCGTCCAATATTGCACCGGGCACTTCGGCCTGAAGACGCGCACGAAGACCTGTGGCATCATAGCCCTCTTCCTCTGCGATAATCTCAATGAGCTGCGGAATTGGCAGGTTCTCAACAAGTAAGTCTGGCCCAAACCACGGCGCAAGCAGTTCGCGTTGCTCATCCGCGCTCAACGGCCTTGTCTCAGCGACACCCGGTGTGGATTGCAGCACCGTCAGCGCCATACTGGTCTGCGCATGCATTTGGTCTTGCGGAGCCGAAATCCGCAGCGTCGATGTCTTTGCCAGTTCTGTTGACCAACGATCCGCCAGCCGCCCAGCTGCAAGGGATAACGCCAAAGCAAAGACCGCTAAAAATGCCATTGCAGCCGCCGACAAGACTGTCAGCCTTGCAGTGAAACCTGTGGGTGGAACTGTACGATCAGCTTGCGGATCGCCCACAATCAATTCCAGAAAGCGATTCAATATATTCATCATAGATCCGCACCTGCCAGATGCAGGCGTCGATCCTTTAAACGCAATACCCTGGCGGACACCTGCGCCTTGGCTGCACGAATGAGGCTGATATCATGGGTTGCGATCAGCACAGTTTTGCCCATCTTGTTGAGTTCGACCAACAATGACAGCAATCGCTGCGACATCTCCCAATCAATATTGCCTGTAGGTTCATCCGCCAAAATTACTTCTGGGGACATGATGACTGCTCGTGCCAGTGCCGCACGTTGGCGTTCTCCACCAGAAAGCTGTGGTGGAAATTGTGTGGCTTGTCTGCTGAGCCCCACCCAGCCGAGCAAGTCCGCGAGATCAGCAGACGATGCCGTGCTCCCCGACACGGTCAGCGGCAACGCGATATTTTCAATCAAAGTCAAATGATCGAGGAACTGACAGTCCTGATGCACGACACCTATCCGACGCCGCGCCTGCGCTATCGCGTCCCGGTCCAACGCACGAGCATCCTGCCCGAACAGACGCGCAAGCCCACTGGTCGCGACCAATTCTCCATAGCATAGCTTCAACAGCGTGGTTTTACCCGCACCAGAAGGACCAGTCAGAAAATGAAAAGACCCCGGGGCAAGCTGCAAATTCAGCCCAGAGAAAAGCTCTGCTCCGCCGTAATTATAGGCCACGTTGTCCAACTCAATCACGGTTGCCTCCGTTTGTTTTAATGGTTTTGGCGCAAAGCCGTGCCACATGCAATCTGCGCTTGTGCCTGGGGTCTTGCAAAACCTTTGCGCTTAGACGTCAGGAGCGGTAGAATTCCTCATACAACACGGGCAGAATGCTCTTTTGAGGCAGAGGAACAAATTTATGCGGCTGATATGCCCAAATTGCGGTGCGCAATATGAGGTCGCGGAGGATGTCATTCCGACAGATGGACGTGACGTTGAATGTTCCAATTGTGGACATACGTGGTTCGAACAACCCAGTGCATCCCTTGCAGCCGTACTGGGCGCAGCGACTGCCCCCCTGCCAGAGCCAGTTTCTGAGGCCGATCTAGTTGCATCCCCTCTACCAGACCTTGAGCCAAATCAAAAAGCGCCCACGCAGCGTGAGATAAGTTCTGAAGTCACAGATATCCTACGCCAAGAGGCGGCATATGAAAAATCTGCCCGCGAGGCAGACACGAACACCATTGAAACGCAGCCGGATCAAGGTTTATCACATGCCCCCAACGAGGACCGTCGCAGCATCAATGCGCACGACAGTTTGGCCCATCTACGAGGCAAAGCTGAAAACTCTGCTACCCCCAGAGCCAATGTGGAAACAGTTATGGAGCAAAAATCCAGCGCTTCACGCCGTAAGTTATTGCCCGACATCGAAGAGATAAACTCTACCCTGCTGTCTAACTCTAACGTAAACACAACTGTGAACGAGAATACTGATAAGGCGCTTTCTCGCAGCAGGTTTAAACGCGGCTTCGTATATGCAACGATTACAAGTCTGACTGCACTCGCAATTTATGTTTTTACTCCACAAATCAGTTTAGCAGTGCCCCAAATTGAGCCCTACCTGACGTCCTATGTGGAATGGGTCGACGAGTTACGCATCTGGCTTGACCGGCACCTTCAGGCATTGATTGAAAGTGCACAATCAGAAACCACAATAGACCCTAATTAAGATAACTAATCCTAAAACCGTTCCAGCAGACGACGAAGGTAGTCAAGTTCGATTTGTGGACGTTTTTGATCTGAAGAACGATTGCGCAATTCTTGCAGCAGTTCTTCAGCTCGGCGATTAATCTCGTCCTGCAGTATAGATTCTTCGGACCCAAATTGTCCAGAGTTGCCTATCTGACGACCTAACGGATCACGCCGCTCAGGTTCTGGCCGGCCTTCGGAATTGCCCATTTGCGCATCTTGGCCCTCTTCTAAATCATCCATCTGATTTTCGGCCAAAGCCTGATTCAAAAGGCGCAGTCCATTGCGCAGCGCATCCATCGCTTTGGCCTGTTGATCAATCGCTTCAGCCAAATTGTCATTACGCAATGCATCCTCAGCACCGTCCATTGCACCCTCCGCACGTTCAAGAGATTGTTCTGCATCGTCAGCCGCGTCACCGGACAAGCTGGGCAGACCGTTGCGCAACTGATTTAAACCATCACTCAACGCCTGTTGGCGTTCAGAGAGACTTTGCGGCGCGCCGTTATCTTCACTGCCCTGCAGGTTGTCATCGGTGAGGCCACCTTGCATGTTATCATCTTGGCCTTGCTCCTGACCGGGTTGGTAGCTTTCTCCCTCTTGGCCCTGCTGCCCGGGTTGTTGTCCTTTCTGTTGCCCACTTTGTTGGCCTTGGCTGAACTGGTCCTGCAGCTCGCGAAATGCTTCGTCCGTCAGGTCTTGTTGATCGCGCAATGTTTCAGCTAAGTCTTCCATAGAACGCTCACCTGGAGTTTGGGGCCCACCTTCGCCACCTTCACCCTTGGTGACGCGCAGGTTCTCCATCAATTCGTTCAACTGTTCCATCAGCTCCATGGCTTCTGCCATCTGGCCTTCTTCCATAAGTTCTTGAATACGGTCCATCAACGCCTGTAATTCTTCTTGGCTGATGGAATTGCTGTCTTGATTGCTGTCCGGCGGATCCATGCCATTCGGGTTAGGTTCAGCATTCTGCGCCAGCATTTGCATGTAGTCACTTGTCGCCTCACGTAGTTCTTGCATCAATTCGGCGATCTCTTCGTCAGACGCACCGTTGCGCATGGCTTCTTCAAGCCGTTCCTGGGCGCGCTCTAGTCGGGCCCGCGCACTTGTCAGTGATCCCTCTTCAAGTTGCACGGCAAGATCCCACAGTGCCAACGCGACTTCAGCCTGAACGTTGTCGGTTAGCCCAATCATTTCCATATTTTCGAGCCTCCGGATGATATGGCGCAGACGCAGATACGTTGTCTCATCAGGAAACAGTTCATCAGGGCGGTTCGACACGGCGCGCAATACTTGTGCCACGCGAGGTGCGTTTGCCTTGGCCCACAAAATATCCCGGCGCTGTTCGATCACGGCTCTTGCGATGGGTTGGAAAAACCGCCGTCCAGGGAGGGTCATTTGTTCCACTTCGCTGAATCCGATCTGCCCAAGCGCGTCTTCGACTTGCAGCGTCATCATCACAGGCATATTTGCCCACGGATGTTCGCTGAAATCATCAATCAACAGTTCTTCGAAATCAGCACGGTCATTAGAAAACGGCATAGGTAAGTCAATAACAATAGTATCGCGCAAGTCGCCATCAATCGCCAGCCCGTGAGAACGTTGCAACGTTGCTCGGTTCAATTCAATCGTCGCCGTGCCCGCGACGACGCCGTAGTCATCCGTGGCAAAAAAGAGCTGGGACATCTCACCTCTTTCGTCAGCTTCAATAGGTCCACTCAATTCGACATTTGGTGCGTTATCTTTGAGCAGTAGAAATTCCCATGTCTTACCGCCAATCCCAACTATTGATACCTCGCCTTCTTGCATAACTTTAAATCCCAGCTGTGGATTCGTAATATCGACTAAATTCTCAGTCCGTCCCGATACAGTTTCTGATACGCTAAGCGCTCGCTCATCACCATAAATCCGAAGTGTGATAAATGATCCTTGAGTCACCTGCACGCGACTGGCGATAATATCAGCAAGATAAAGTGTTGGTTTTCCAGTGTAGGAGGGCGGCTCAATCCAGCCCTCCCACACTGGCCCAGTAGCGAGAAAATCCACACCATCTGCCACATCAGCCACCGACCCGACACGCCCAATTGACCCAAACAGCAACGCTAATATCATAACCAACATGGCAATATATCGAATGCCAAACGGGTCTCTGGACGCAAGACACAAATCTGGCTCTACCGCCCGCGCATCAAAAGTCTTTTGCTGCATACGGACAAGATGGACGTTCCAGATAGCTTCAGATGCTGTGTCACCTGCACCAATTGCTTGCACGTCATTCAGAGCTGCAATCGGTCGTCCAGGAAGACGTGCATCAACACGAGCAATAGCCTCAGCTTCACTCGGCCATTTAATGGCCCGCATACCATGGTACAGTGTCCACAATAGCCCCATGAGCGAAACTACCCCGTAACCCCACACAAGCTCCAGCGGCAGAAAATCTTGCCAGCCCATAATAAATGGGGCAAACGCAAAAAAGATTACTGTCAAGGTCTGCCAGAATTCTTGGGTCACACGTTCTGTGATCAGCCCGAGACGAGTCAGCAAGACTGGCATTTTTAAATGCCGCAGTGTGTGATCTCTGGGTTTCAGCTGGCCTCTCCTGTCACGTTGATAACCGCAGAACGGCTATGTCCATTCTGGTATGCTATCGCGATTGATCATGTCTTCAAAGGTCGGACGTCGGCGGATAACAGCATACTGCCCCCCATTGACCAAAACTTCTGGTATAAGCGGTCGCGAATTATATTCACTTGACATAACAGCGCCGTAGGCACCTGAAGACCGAAAGCCAACAAGCGCTTCTGACTGCAGTACCGGCAACATCCGTCCCTTTGCAAAAGTGTCGCCGCTTTCACAGATCGGCCCAACCACATCGTAAGGTTTTTGATCCGCACCTGCAGCAGGTTCAATCACCGGAACAATGTCATGCCACGCGTCATACATTGCGGGTCTGATCAAATCGTTCATCGCAGCGTCCACAATCAAAAATTCACGGCCTTCACCAGATTTTACATAGATCACTTTTGACACCAGTAGGCCCGCATTACCCGAAATTAGACGACCCGGTTCAATTTCAATCTCACACCCAAGATGCCCAACTTCTTCTTTAATCAGCGCGCCGTATTCGATGGGAAGGGGGGGGGCGTTGTTATCGCGCGCATATGGAATGCCAAGCCCACCACCAAGATCAAGGCGACTGATTTCGTGCCCATCACTGCGCAATTGTTCAGTTAACTCAGCAATCTTACGATACGCTAAACGGAACGGTTCTAATTCAGTCAACTGTGATCCGATGTGCACGTCGATGCCGATAACTTTGAGGCCCGGGAGTTTAGCCGCCATTGCGTAGACATCACGCGCACGGATGATCGGGATGCCGAATTTATCTTCTTTCTTGCCAGTCGAAATCTTGGCATGGGTCTTAGCGTCGACATCTGGATTAACCCGAACGGTGATTGGTGCTATTTTACCAAGGGACACAGCGACCTCAGACAAAACCTCCATCTCGGGTTCGCTTTCAACGTTGAACTGCCGAATACCGCCTTCCAACGCAAGTCGCATTTCTTCGCGGGTTTTTCCTATACCAGAAAATACGATTCGATCACCAGAGACACCCGCAGCCTTGGCACGCAGATATTCGCCACCAGATACGACATCCATGCCAGCACCCGCATCACCAAGCAGCTTAAGTACCGCCACGTTGGAAAGCGATTTCACAGCAAAACAAATTAAATGGTCCATACCGTTTAAAGCATCGTCAAAAAGTTGAAAATGGCGCAATAATGTTGCGGTTGAATAGACGTAAAACGGAGTGCCTACCTGCGCCGCAATCTCAGCGATGGCGACGTCTTCAGCCATCAACTGGCCGTCATGATATAAGAAATGGTCCATAAGATTCTCAATTTAACTGCGCTTGGTGTCGGTTTGGCCCATGCGGATAAAAATATAAAGCGGCAAACCACAGCTGACACCGATGCCAAAAGTGGCAGGAATTGCAATTAGGCGTACCCAATGACTAGTTTGAAAGGTCTCAACAATTACCCAGATCATCAGTGTGAAAGCAGCAATTGTCAGATCCCAAACTAATCCAGACGATGCAGCATTCGCATGCCAAGCATCAACCATCGCAATTATGTCCCACGTATTAGTTTGAAACCAGGTGATAAAATACAACATTGGATGGATCGTGCCCCAAACTGCAAGTGCTGCAAAAATCCAGCGCATCTAAAGCCCCAGCCCTACTTTGAAGGTACCGTTCGTTGCCACAACCCCAGAATTTGTACTGACGCCCTTGGGCCTGATTTTTGTGCCTGCCTCACCAGTAGGGCGAAACGGAGGATCATTGGCACCGCAAGCCGCAGTAAATGTCAACAAAAATAGAACAATTATGGATCGCATCACGACAAATCCTTTTTCCAACGAGCAATTTGCGCTCGCACGTTATTTGGCGCTGTACCCCCGTATGAAGTACGGCTGCGTACGGAATTGTCCACTCCCAAAACTTCAAAAACTGTGTTGGTGATGCCCACATGAACAGATTGCATGTCTGCCAATGTCAATTCGGGAAGGTCGCATTCCTTCTTTTCGGCCATCGCGACCAGTGATCCAGTAATGTGATGTGCATCCCGAAACGGCAGGCCAAGTTCACGCACAAGCCAATCTGCGAGATCAGTGGCAGTGGAAAAACCCATTGCCGCTGCTACGCGCAAATCATCAGGCCGAGCTTTCATATCTGCAACCATCCCTGTCATAGCAGCAAGACCAAGCATCAGATTATCAGCTGCATCAAACGTCTGTTCTTTATCTTCTTGCATGTCCTTAGAATAGGTCAGAGGCAAGCCTTTCATCACCATCATCAACGCTACATTAGCGCCAAAAATCCGACCGATTTTGGATCGAAGCAATTCCGCTGCATCCGGATTGCGCTTTTGCGGCATGATGGATGATCCAGTGGACCAGCGATCTGACATCGTCACAAACCGGAACTGCGTTGACGACCAGATCACAAGTTCTTCGGCCAAACGAGACAAATGCATAGCACAGATCGATGCTGCTCCAAGAAATTCGAGTGCAAAGTCACGAGCGGCAACTGAATCGAGTGAATTGGCCATCGGGCGACTAAACCCCAACGCGGTCGCGGTGGCGTGACGATCAAGTGGAAAAGACGTACCAGCCAGGGCCGCAGCCCCCAATGGGCTTTCATTCATACGTTTACGTGCATCAGTAAACCGAGCACGATCACGGGCAAACATTTCCACATAGGCCATCATGTGGTGCCCCCAAGTAACAGGCTGCGCGACTTGCAAGTGGGTAAATCCCGGCATGACCCAATCAACACCTTCTTCCGCCTGACTGATCAGCGCTTCCATGAGCGCGACAAGCGCGCCATCAGCAGCATCGCACTGATCTCGGACCCAAAGACGGAAATCAAGGGCGACCTGATCATTGCGCGACCGACCAGTATGCAAACGCCCTGCGGCTTCGCCTACGATCTCCTTTAGGCGCGCTTCGACGTTCATGTGGATGTCTTCAAGCTCAACCCGCCATGGGAAAGTTCCACCATCAATTTCTGACAACACCGTGAGGAGGCCTTCTCGTATCGCCTCAGCATCGCTATCACTGATGATACCTTGTGCTGCCAACATGGCGGCGTGCGCGCGGGAGCCTTCTATGTCTTGTTTTGCCAATCGACGATCAAATCCGATAGAGGCGTTGATCGCTTCCATGATGGCATCCGGACCTGCGGCAAAGCGCCCGCCCCACATTGCATTTGAGGATTTATCATCCGACATAGCACTTTTCTCCAACCTTAGGATTGCCCGATGAAAAAAGTACTGATTTTTGCAGCCGCCACAGTCATCGGTATTGGTGGTGGGCTATACTTTGCCTTGGACGAAGGCGAAAGCCCTACGGTTATCCAACGCGACTTCACAGCCCTTGAGGAATTACGGGCCGGAGACTTAATGAAGCTGCAATTTGGCGCAGATCGTGGATCAGATGTGATATTCAGCCACGAAGACGGGTCTAACCTGACCTTAGCCGCGTTTGAGGGCAGCTATGTAGTTTTAAATTTCTGGGCCACGTGGTGTGCGCCGTGCCGCAAGGAAATACCACATTTGTCAGAGCTTGAGAACGAATTTAGAGGTAAAGGTCTGCAAGTCGTGACAATTGCAACAGGAACAAACCAACAGCCCGCAATGGAACGGTTCTTTCAAGAGATCGGCGTCGATAATCTGCCGCTGCATACGGATGCTAACAGCGCGCTCGCCCGCGATATGGGCGTGGTTGGCTTACCAGTTACGTTGATTATAGATCCTCAAGGTCAAGAAATCGCGCGGCTAATCGGTGATGCAGACTGGGCTGGCGACAGCGCCAAATCGATTTTGACAGCGCTGTTGGAAGAATAGTTAGCCCAAGTCATCAGCCTACTTTTTGTTGTTCAATATATTCGCGCATTTCTTCAGCTTCTTGACGTGCAACGCGTAAGCCATCCATTGCGGCACGCAATTCTGCTTCTGTCTGGCTCAGCTGATTGGTGATCTCGGACTCTCGTTGTTGTAAATACGTAATTGCTTGATCGCGAGTTTCTTCAGCTTCGTGCAACAACTGCGCCATACGATCTAATTCACCGACCTCAGCTTTGGACACGCGGGTAAAACGATTAATCAGCCAACTTGCAAACCAGCCCAAACAAAAGGCTACAAACAGGATAATCGCAGTTACGACAATAAATTCTATTCTGTTCATTCTGTTTCGTCCTCGGGTGCAGCGGTGTGTTCTAGTGCGGTTTTTTCTGCTGCAGATTCTGCTGCAATCTGATCCAAACCAGTGAGTTGCTCGTTACTTTCAGGAACGATTAAGCTAAATTCAATTCGTCTGTTTGCCTCACGGCCATCAGCAGTTTCATTGTCGGAAATAGGATCAGCTTCGCCGTAACCCATAGACTGGAAATTTGCTACTGGAACTCGTCGAACTCGCAAACCATCAAGAACCGCGTCGGCCCGTTGTTGGCTCAAGCGTTGATTGCCATCCTCAGAACCTTGGCTATCTGTGAAACCCGCGACTTGGATCCGTAAGTCTGCGCAGCGTTGAAGAATTTCTGTAATGTCATCTAAAATAGCAGCGCCCGCCCCTGTGATCCTTGCAGAGCTTGGCTCAAAAGTGATCTTGCGGGACCCCGTCACCACCATAATCTGGTTCAGACATTCTTCTTTGGTCGGCAAAGCCGCAATCGGGTCGAGTTTTTCAACATAGGTGACGCTGACTTCGAAATCTTCAGCCTCACCCAGCTTTTCGATTAGTAGGCGTGTGATCTCCCCACCCGCATTCTGTATACCAGTGTTACCGCGCACTACCACGTTGGCAGGTTCAACAATCACCGATCCATTAGAAAGCTGCGATAGCGCTTCGAGGCCTGCCAACACTCGAATGGGCCAGCTGCTGGGTAGACCATCAACAACTCGCGTCGCCATAGAAACATCAGCAGCCGCAAATTTCGCATGCGCGAAATTTTCGGCTGTAGTATTAAGAAGGTCAGACGAAATACGGCCACGTAGTTGCACCAATCCTTCAGGACTTAGCGTTGCAATAAACTGTGGCGGGCTTTCATCGTTTTGAGTGAGCGTTGCGGGCAAAAAAACTTCAAGTGCAAAGATTTCAGGCAGTGCATTTTCAAGTTCACCGGCCACCCGATCAAAGTTGCTTTCAGCAGTGCCCGTATTAGCCACCAAAATAATGTCTACGTCAGAGATCGTGACGGTACCACCACCCAAATCGTCAAGCGCCGCAATGGACATCATCACTGCATCGGCCCACCGCGTCGTCGGGGCACCAAGCGCCACCATACATCCAATCTGGCCTTCGACCCCAGCAGCCTGAGCTGCTGCAACGACAAGCAATTCAGCGGCTATGGTATCAACCACACAACTATCAAACCGTCGGCCGTTCTCATCAATAATAAAACGTGTCAAAAATGGCGATACGACAGGGCGAGGGGCTGAAATATTAAGAGTGGTCAGCACACCTTCAGGGCTAAAGCGGCGCAAGCTGGTTTCCAGCTGGGCCTTTTGTGCCAATGAATCTGAAATCGCTTCAACATAAACCTGCTCTGCCCGCACTGATATCTTTGAGCGAGGTAATTGGCGCAGCGCATGCAGCGCAAATTCGACCGCGCGGTCCCAGCTTTCCGGAACACTATAATCTGCAGTTGTAAGAAAATCAGCAAAGTTACTGTTTTCACCTGCCATGTCAGTAAGCGTTTCGGTGATTTCGTTGCGGTCAGAAGATGCGGGGATTAGACCAATGACCGAGATACCACTGTCATTTCGCAAAATCTCCAACGAGAATTCTGGAGCAACTATACCTGCGCTGTTTTGCACAGTCATATTGTCAATCACACGACTTGCATCGATCATACCACCTGCTGTTGAAATCACCCTAAACCGCATTGCCTCGCTCGCGGCCTCGCCTTCAAGAATTACTTGCAAACCATCGCCCAGAACGGACGCGAATTCATGGCCTTGTTGTTCCAACGCAACGCCAACAGCCTCAATGGATCGGGTTTCAACAATTGTCACAACGACGCGTGATGAGAAGATGCACACTATAACTGCAAGGCAAAACGCAGCAAATCGAATAAAAAAGGCAGAGAGGCGCATTGCGGCGTCCTTGAACGGTTATATTTATATTATAGGCCGTTGGGACGTAAGGTTCAATCACACTAACAGCGCTACAGCGAAAAACGGCATGGGTATGAAGCCTGCATCTCGGTTAGACTGGAATAGCTGCAACAATTTGCTACCGTCTTCTGCGTCGAATCCATGCTGTTGCCATGCAAGGTGCCAGCCCATGGCCAACGGCCCACAAAGGGCGACAACTAATGCCAAGGCATTCGCGTTTGTCCCTGCAAGAATAACAGCCAGCACTAACAATATAACCGTAGCAACCATAAAATACGTCAACCAAAGCGGCGTCGCGTCCCCAAACAAGCGCGCTGTGGATTTAACACCTATGAGCGCATCATCCTCCACGTCTTGGTGTGCATATATTGTATCATAAAATAACGTCCATGAAATCCCAGCAAAGTAAAGTGCAACGGCTGGCCATCCTAACGAACCCGTATGCGCAGTCCACCCCAGCAAAGCACCCCAATTAAATGCAAACCCCAGAAACACCTGCGGCCACCACGTAAACCGTTTTGCAAACGGATAAATAGCCACCGGTAGCATCGCGAGCATGCCCAGAAGGATTGCGTTTAAATTAAAAGTAAGCAGAATTAGTAACGCCAAAAACGTTTGCAGCATCATCCACGTCAACGCCTTTCGCACACCGACCTGACCTGACGGGATAGGACGATTCGCGGTACGCTCAACTAACCCATCAATGTCACGGTCGGTAATATCGTTCCATGTGCACCCTGCTCCACGCATCAAGAACGCGCCGATAGCGCAACCTATTACAATCCAAAGATCAAACAGACCAGCGCGGCCCGTGTGCAACATGGCCAGGGCCAGACTCCACCAACATGGCAACAATAAAAGCCAAGTCCCTACGGGTCGGTCCACGCGAGAAAGTCGTAAAAATGGGCGGCTGCCCAAGGGTGCATAGCGATCAACCCAATTTCCTTTTGTTGCGTCTGGCACCGCATCATCAATTTCAACCTCTGGTGTCTGGTTGGCGTCAGTCATATGTTTACCTCATGGCACAAATTAGATTGTATGTAGAACACCCTTTAGGCCGGCAAGAAAGGGTAGCCCTATCCCGGGACCAGGCTCATTATCTATTTGGGGTAATGCGGCAAGACGTTGGCGCGAATGTGTCCCTGTTCAACGGGCGCGACGGGGAGTGGCACGCTGAGGTCATTGTCGCATCCAAAAAGAACGGAATTTTAAAATGCAAAGTGCAGACCAAACAGTTACAATTACCCCCAGACTTGTGGCTGGTCTTCGCCCCTATCAAGAAAGACCGTACATCATTTATAGTCGAAAAGGCGGCGGAACTTGGGGCAGCACGGATCATACCGATGCAGACAGAATACACCCAATCCGCCAATCGTGTGCGCCAAGACAGGCTACAAGCTCATGCGCTTGAAGCGGCGGAACAATGCGGTGGAACCTATGTGCCAGAAGTAACCGAAATACAAAAGCTTACCAAAATACTTGACACATGGGATCCTAAGCGATGGATTTTGTTTTGTGACGAGAGGATAGTAGACAAACCTTTGATTTTGCCCACCAGCTTAGGACCATGGGCCATTTTTATCGGCCCTGAGGGTGGATTTTCCAACAAAGAACGCGACCGCCTTAACGATATGGAGTGTGGGCACGCCATGAGCCTTGGACCACGAATTTTGCGAGCAGATACGGCAGCCGTGGCAGCAATGACGCTTTGGCAACAGGCGCTAGGGGATTGGACGTGAGTATGGTTAATGCCGCACCGTATTACGTGTCACAAATCACCTTAGGCTTAGCAATGACCGACATGAAACTTGTTTCCAACGAAGCGCATATCATCCAGATCAGCACGTTCAGCACACTGCCTAACCTACGCAGCAAAGATCATGCTCACCGCGCCGTTGCCCTACATCCTCTAGAGGTTGATGCTCAAGACTTACCCCACACCACCGTGTGCACCAGCTACCCAAATGCAATTTTTGCTTACCAAACGGTTGGATTCAAACAGATCAGGAATTGGGTACTCTCCACCTTTGAAACCCCACAGGTACGCCTATGACAAACTTAAGCATCCGACCCGAAATTCGCGAAGGGCTATGGCGTTGGCGCGAGGTTATTGCATCACTTGCGCTCACAACTATCGGGCTGTGGTGGGGATTTGTGTCCTTCGGGATCATACAATGGCTTGGCTGGGGTATTGCGGCACTGGGTGCAATCCTCGCAATTGCGGCTACACAAAAAGTTCGTTTTCGCCCAGACGGCAACGGCCCCGGCGTCGTGACCTTGGATGAAAGGCGTGTTACATACCTCGGCCCGCTGAACGGAGGCGTAGCCGATCTTGACCTAATGGTGCAGCTGGATATCACCCCTGCACCGGCGTGGCGGCTGATTAACGGTGGCGGACAGTACCTCGACATCCCAACAAATGCTGTTGGGGTTGAGGTTCTTTTTGATGTATTTACGGCTCTTCCTGAGATCAAAGTAGAATACATGTTGTCCCTCCTTAACAGCCCACGACCTGCAAAAATGACCGTATGGATAGCCCCAGATCACAAGCCTTACACTCAGTTGCATTGACACGCCCCCCGACCTAAGCCACGTCATGAATCTACCCTCGCAAACGGAGCGCTTACCATGTCCATTCCACAAACCGGCGGCGGTCCAATTGAACACCATGATCAGCTCGCGCAATATCTAGCGGACGGATGTAAGCCTAAAGCAGATTGGCGCATCGGCACTGAGCATGAAAAATTTGGGTATTGCAAAGACACTCACAAACCACTGCCATTTTCAGGTGAAAAATCCATCGAAGCAGTTCTAAACGGCTTGCGTGACCGTTATGGGTGGACACCTGTAACCGAAGGCGGTTTTCTGATTGGCTTGGAAAAAAACGACGCCAACGTATCGCTGGAACCTGGCGGCGCACTGGAACTGTCTGGTGCACCTGTGGAATCGATCCACCAAACGTGTGACGAAGTGAACGTCCACCTGGCAGAAGTGAAATCCATCGCAGACGAAATCGGCGTTGGCTTTATTGGCCTTGGTGCCGCACCGGCGTGGTCCCACGATGAAATGCCCCTTATGCCAAAAGGCCGTTATAAGCTGATGGATGCTTACATGGACAAGGTTGGCACGTCAGGCAAAATGATGATGCGGCGGACCTGTACTGTGCAAGTGAACCTCGATTTCTCGAGCGAACCCGACATGATCCAGAAAATGCGCGTCGCGATAGCGCTGCAACCTGTAGCAACTGCGTTGTTTGCCAATTCACCGTTTTTTAATGGCAAGCAGAATGGCCATAAAAGCTGGCGTGCGCGCATTTGGCGCCATTTGGACGATTCACGCACCGGCATGCTGCCGTTCGTGTTCGACGAAAGTTTCGGTTTCGAACGCTACGTCGAATACATGCTCGATGTTCCAATGTATTTCGTCTATCGTGACGGTAAGTACATTGATGCGTTGGGCCAGTCATTCCGCGATTTCCTACAAGGCAAACTACCGGCTCTCCCTGGAGAAGCCCCAACACTTTCGGATTGGGCAGATCATCTAACAACCGCCTTCCCCGAAGCCCGTTTAAAGCGTTTCATTGAAATGCGCGGGGCCGATGGTGGCCCATGGCGCCGTTTGTGCGCCCTGCCTGCGTTCTGGGTTGGCATGACTTACAACCAAGAGGCTTTGGACGCCGCCTTTGACCTGTGCAAAAACTGGAATGCAGAAACTCGTGAAGAATGGCGTGTGGCTGCATCTGTTGATGGCTTGCAAGCCAAGGTAGGTGGCCAATCCATGCGCGACATCGCACGGGAATGCGTCAACATTGCTGAACTGGGTCTAAAGAATCGTGCCATGCCCGGTGCAGGCGATATGATTCCTGATGAAACGCACTTCCTAAACGCACTAAAAGACAGCATCGAAACAAACAAGACGCCTGCCGATGAACTCTTGGATCAATTTAATGGTGCATGGGAAGGAGATCTAAGCAAAATTTACGGTGATTTTAGCTATTAGTTTGGCACGAACACCCAGACTTTGTTTTTAGACATTTTATATGGCTTCAAAGGATCGGCGGATTTTTTAATACACATTAAGGCTGATGTAGTCCAACCCATCAAACGCCTCTGCCAGAAGCTTTTCGCCCTTACCAACTGATACCAAGTATTGGGTGGTGATGTAATTCTTGCATCACATATTGCCGCCAAACGTGCAAGTTTACATCCTGGAGATCTTTGGTGTTGGGGGTTTTAGTCACCAATCTTACTCTCCTTTCCCGTAAACAGACGGCGGATATTGGCTGAATGGCGCCCAAAAATCAGCGCAGTCAGAAAAGAGCACAACATAAACATTTGTGGCAAGCCTAAAACAAATGCCCATACAATAGTAAACGCCCCAGCAGCCAAGGCTGCGAGTGATGAAAACCGAAAAACCAACGCCGTTGCCAACCACGTCAAACACGCAGCAATGCCCAAGGGCCAGGACAGCGCATAAAGCACACCAAGAAACGTCGCTACGCCTTTGCCGCCACGAAATTTCAGCCAGACCGGAAAACAATGGCCAATCATTACTGCTAGCGCCACAAATTGTGCCGCGTCAGGTGCTGCGTAGGTGCGTGCAAACAAAACCATAGTCGCGCCTTTGCCACCATCAAGCAGCAACGTTAAAGCAGCGGCTTTTTTTGACCCTGTGCGCAACACATTCGTCGCACCGATGTTGCCTGATCCGATGTCGCGCAAATTGCCAAGCCCCATGACCTTAGCGAGGATCAGGCCAAACGGGATTGACCCGATTATGTAGGCAATAGTGGCCCAAAGCAGCAGCGTCGATCCGGAACTCACAATATTAGGCATTGGCTAAGCCTTTGGTTTTATTCACACCACCAACATAAGTAGCAATAATTTTGCCCTGCAAAATTGCCCCATCAAATGGTGTATTTTTAGATTTCGAAAACAGTGAAAAACGGTCAAGCCTATAGCTCGCATCAGGATCAAACAGCACTAGATCTGCAGGTGCGCCAACCGCCAATCGCCCACATGGAAGACCCAAACGGTTCGCTGGATTTAAGGCCAATGCCCGAAACAGATGCGGCAAATCCATATGGCCCGCATGTACAAGACGCAGGGCCGCTGGAAGTAGGGTTTCCAGCGCGACAGCCCCACTTGCGGCTTCTTCGTAGGGTAGGCGTTTGGATTCTTCATCTTGTGGGGTGTGCATAGAACAAATGATATCGATCAAGCCTGACGCCACAGCTTCAACAACGGCCAAGCGATCATCCTCGCACCGCAATGGCGGCTTCAGCTTAAAAAATGTGCGGTAATCAGCAACGTCAAGCTCATTCAGCGTGAGGTGGTGCACACCAACTCCTGCCGTGATGTCCAGCCCGTTGGCCTTGGCACGTTCCAACGCAGGTAGTGCACGCGCTGTAGTGATTTGGTCGACATGATAAGCCGCCCCTGTCATTTCCAGTAGCGCAATATCACGATCCAGTCCCATGCGTTCCGCCATTGGTGATATACCAGAAAGCCCACGCAGAGTTGCAAATTTACCAGATGTAACTGATCCACCATCCGACAGACCGGGTTCCTGCACGTGACCGATGACCAATGCACCAAGCGAATGTGCATAGGTTAAGACCCTAGAGAAAATTTTGGTGTTCGTGACGATACGATCACAATCAGTGAAGGCCACCGCACCTGCGTCAAGCAAGAACCCAATCTCTGTCATTTCGCGCCCAAGACGACCTTTTGTCAGGGCGGCCATGGGCAGCACATTGACCGCTGCATCAATCGACGCGCGACGTTCAATAAATTCTAGCGTTTCAGGGGTGTCGATGGCAGGGACCGTATCTGGCCGCGTCACTATTGTGGTGATACCACCCGCAATGGCAGCGCGGCCAGCCGATGCGAAACTTTCTTTATGCCGCTCGCCTGGTTCGGACACCTTAACGCCAATGTCCACAATGCCAGGCGCAAGACATTTGCCTCGGCAATCAATCACCCTGTCCACATCGATCGCGTCAGAAATCAGCCCGTCAACCACAAACAGGTCACCAAGCTCATCCGTACCTGTTTCAGGATTAATCAAGCGCGCGTTCTTAAAATACAATCTCATGACGTCCTTTTCTGAGCAGCGCTGCAGCACACACAAACTTTTTTAAGGGGCGAGACTGCCCTCATCCTGAAACCTTAATCATCAACCATACCAACAGCGCCATCACCAGCAACGCGATCGTCGCCACACGGCCTGACATGGCAGCATCAGATGTGGGCTTCTTTCGCGGCACCTTCCCAGCAAGGGTTCCTTTAGCACTTCCATCTGGCAGTGGTTCAAACGTCACAGCTGCACTTTCTTCGCGAAACGCCGCAATAAAACGCAACGGACGCTTGATTGCAAGGGTTTGCGCCTCCCCTCTAAACGCAGAACTAAAAACAATCACGATGTGTCCCTGAACACGGGTCAACACATCACTGTATGGCGCAACATCTCCCGCAGAGACACCATTGCCAAGTGTTAAGTAGTCAACCAACCCAATCTCACCCAGTGCCGCAACGTCTACAATCTTAATAAAATCTTCGTTAAAGTTAACCGTTGCTCCCAAGGCATCCTTCAACGGCCACGGATCATTGCCAGCCACTTGCTGTCGTTGTGTAAACAGCGAGATTTGATCGGTAGGTAAATCAATTGCATATATGCGAATTACACCGTGCTCATTGCCCATGACGGTATTGGGGTCGCTCTGAGTCATATCACTGCCTTTAGTGCTATTTGAATGGTTCGAGTCATTGCAGGCCCGTCGTTTGGGTAAACCAATTGCAAGGGACTGGTGCCACCACTGTGGCGTACCTGCACAGCAACGGTTTTGGATTTTAATCTGTCGATGGACCCAAGCGCGATGGCCGCGCCACCCTGCAAGATAATCCGCTGATTGGTGATCCACGCGCGATGTCGGCCAAGCGTGAAACGTTCTTGGACTAAGAGAAAACACGTTATGAAGAGTGGTACAATCGGCCAATATGTATCAGGAAAAATGATCGCAAAAGCTAATGTCGGTAACATGCTAAATACCAAAAGGAACAGTGCCATTCGCTTATAAACACGAAGGCTAGGCAGGTGGTTGTATAAAATGACTTCATTGTCATTAAGCGGTGGCGCGTCCGTCAAACCATCACCCCCACAGTTTCTGTACCACGCTTAGCCCTAAGGTTGCGCGCTAACAAATCCATCGCTGCCATACGCACCGCGACGCCCATTTCGACCTGTTCTTGGATCACGCTGCGGTTAATGTCGTCAGCGATTGATCCATCGATCTCAACCCCACGATTCATCGGGCCGGGATGCATGACAATTGCGTCGGGTTTGGCGTGACTCAGCTTTTCAGCATCCAGCCCGTAACGGTGAAAATATTCGCGTTCTGACGGGATAAATCCACCGTCCATACGTTCTTTTTGAAGACGCAGCATCATTACCACATCGACACCTTTCAAGCCTTCACACATGTCGTTGAACACTTCAACACCGAACTCGTCAACGCCAGCCGGCAAAAGCGTTGGTGGGCCGACAAGTCGTACACGGTTTTCCATTTTGCCAAGCAGCATGATGTTCGATCGCGCGACGCGGCTGTGCGCCACATCGCCGCAGATCGCAATCGATAAGCGATGCAGGCGTCCCTTGGCACGGCGGATAGTCAACGCATCCAAGAGCGCCTGTGTTGGGTGTTCGTGGCACCCATCACCTGCATTTAGAACCGCGCAATTAACTTTCTGGGCCAACAAATCAACGGCGCCTGAATGAGGGTGCCGCACGACCAACAAGTCAGGCCGCATCGCGTTCAGCGTTAGCGCTGTATCAATCAGAGTTTCACCTTTTTTGATCGAACTCGCCTGCATCGCCATGTTCATCACGTCCGCGCCAAGGCGCTTACCTGCGATCTCAAAACTTGCCTGTGTTCGGGTTGAGTTTTCAAAAAACATGTTAATTTGGGTCAAGCCCTCAAGCACATCACGATGCGCCCGACCTTTACGGTTATCCTCAGCGTATTGGTCTGCTAAATCCAACAACGTGGTAATTTCGGTTGGATGAAGATGTTCAATACCGAGCAAGTGCGATGCGCGAAATGTCATAGTAACTCCGATCTGACTGGAATTGTTCTTTGAATAGATATTCTGGAGTGCTTATATGGAGGGTAACCCGCAGCAGCAAGATCAGTGCGTGATCTCATCATTTCAACGGGGTAGAGTGCAGTATGGAATCGTGTATAGAATATTGGACGGCCAAAGCACTGCTCGACTGGCAGGTAGAAATGGGCGTGAATGAGGCAATTGGTGACGAACCTGTCGACCGCTACGGGTTGCAAGACGTCAAACCCGCGCCCAAACCCGTTCAGACAAAGCCTGCATCACCACCCATCCACGCTGCAGAACAAGACATCAATCAGATAAGCGCTGCGCGGAATGCCGCACATGCAGCTCAAGATCTTGCTGGATTGTATGCTGCAATGAGCGCAT
>JBLILC010000039.1:0-22139 GCA_047635635.1 Octadecabacter sp.
GGTAAGTTTGGCGGTAAATAGCTTTGTTGCCGTTTACAAAAAAAGAGTGTTTTGATTAAGCCGCTCTTTTTCTAGCAAGCTTTAATTATTTTTCTAGATCAGGGTTGAACCAAACTACCATCAAGCCAGTTTATTTTTTTTGACGAACTAGTCATTCACGGTTCTGTTTTTGGCTCATAAAAAGGCTTGTTAAGAAACGGGCAATTCTTGGTTACTTGTGTGAGATGGGAAACAGCTTAATCAAACTAGCTACCTGCCTTGTATCTATACTCCCGAACTCGGGCATGTCTATTAAAAGCTAACAGAGCATACTAGACTAATTTGTTGGAATCGATTGAAAATTCTACTAAGTGAGTCAACCTGGGGCTTGAGTCTTCAGACAGCTCAACCTGCGGTTTCAATTTTTGATTAATCCAAAACAAAATGAGCGCAGCTTCCTCAAATAGTGCTGTATTTTTGTGGCCGGACCGTTTGGCCCTTACTTAAATGTACTCCCCATAACTGCCAGATTTTTTGGTACCCATTTCCTGGCAGATGATGTTTAAATCCCCGAAACGAATGGTGTCTGTTCTTATGCGCATACCTTGTATTTGTGAAAACTGGTGCGCCTGCAAAGGGTAATCCTACCAATGGCAAATACACATCCCAAGTCCGTTCCAACCCTTTGTGTACGCGCTTAATGCTTCGTCAAAAATGTTAGTAACTGCAGTCTTTACGTAAAACTGGAAAATTGCCTTAAATTTTGTAGTGCAAGTGTTAACAGTCATCATCTTTATTTCTTTTAGCTGGTGAATGTTTAAGTCGTTTTTGAAACGTTTACACCAAAGTTACAATCAATCATCTTTGTCACATTCTGTGTTTGTCCCAGAGAGCTTCGTATCGCTCTGTATCCAATTCTCAGCAGAATGCTGCTCAATCTTTTGTCGCTTTGTGGTTCAGATCTTGAGCAAGAGTGGTAGTGGTTTTGCTAAAAGCTGTATTTAAATAAAAATGTAGAAAATCTAATTGGGGAAGGTTTTTGATAGCAAGTTCAAGTTTGTTAAATTCAAGATTTTTGAGTTTATGCACCCTTAAAACTGAACGCTAAATGAGGATGTCGTAACCTAGCTCTGCAATCAGACGTGATCTTAAGGCGATCAAGTCATCAAATGCCAGTTCGAGCGCTTCGCCATTGTCTAAATTAACCAAATGATCGTATTCCGTTTTGGGTGCTATTTCAAAATGGGCTGGACCATGGTTTAATTCAACATGTTGATCGACATTCTCATCCCCGAGGGTAGGGACCGCGTGATAAACTTTGGCAAAAGATACGCTGCTATCAACTGATTTGATGCGGGCATATATGTCTTTTTTATGTTGGGTGATCGTGGTTCTAGACCAAAACTGCAATAATTGTGCAGCTTTGTGAATTTCGCACGATGTAGCTTTCTTTCAATTTCGTCAAACCGGAGTATCATAGTTATCTTTTAGGAAGCTTAATAAGATGTAATGTAATTGCAGTGCTGATTGCAAATATTTCTTGATTGCACTTGAGAGTTGCGACTGACTTGCATTTATAGGGTAAAGATTTACCCAAAGGAGAACTTAATGCAATCACGCTTCTTAAAGTCATCATCTATTGCTGCTATTTCTATTTTATTTGCGTCAGGCGTATCGGCCCAAGAACGTATGAAGATTGTTACAACCTTTACTGTGATTGCGGACATGGCTTTGAACGTTGCGGGCGATGCGGCTGACGTTGTGTCGATAACCAAACCTGGAGCTGAAATTCACGGCTACGAGCCGACACCGCAAGACATCGTGCGCGCATCCGACGCCGATCTGATTTTGTGGAATGGTATGAATTTGGAGCTTTGGTTCGAACAGTTCTTTAGCAATATGGACGATGTGCCGTCTGCGACGTTGACGGACGGGATCGATCCGATTTCAATTTCAGGCGGCAGCTATGATGGCAAACCAAATCCGCATGCTTGGATGAGTTTGAACAATGCACTGATCTACATCGACAATATTGTTACGGCCTTTTCCGAACAAGACCCTGATAACGCCGCAATTTACGCAGCGAACGCCGAGGCCTACAAAGATGAACTGCGCAGTACCATAGAGCCGTTGCGTGCTGCCGTTGCGGAAATCCCAGAAGAGAACCGCTGGCTCGTCACATGCGAAGGTGCCTTCAGCTATCTTGCCCGTGATTTCGGCATGAAGGAATTGTACCTATGGCCGATGAATGCCGACCAAATGGGGACACCGCAACAGGTTCGTGCTGTGATCGACGGTGTCAATGATAACGACATTCCTGCCGTGTTCTGTGAAAGTACTGTCAACACAGCCCCGGCTGAGCAGGTGGCTCGCGAAACTGGTGTGACCTACGGTGGCATTCTTTATGTCGATAGCCTGAGCGAACCTGATGGTCCGGTGCCAACTTATCTTGACCTGCTCACCGTGACATCGCGTACAGTTGTTGTTGGCCTTACGTCGGCAACAAACTAGGTCACACAAGTGGGGCTAAATCGACCTGCGGCTTTTATGCTGCAGGTCACTTGCGTTTAAATGCAACGGCTTTATGGCCAAAGGAACGAACATGCTTGACGGTCAAAACTCTGCCAAACACAGCGATACTGATGCTGAAGTAGGAATTTCAGCACAGGATGTAACTGTGACCTATCGCAACGGTCATACCGCGCTGTGGAATGCGAGTTTTGAGGTTCCGCGCGGCACAGTCACCGCACTTGTCGGGGTGAACGGTTCGGGTAAATCTACGTTGTTTAAGGCTATCATGGGATTTGTTCCTGCAGCAAGGGGCACGATCAAAATCCTTGGCCTTGATGTAAAAGAAGCCCTTGCTAAGAATCTTGTGGCCTATGTGCCGCAATCTGAAGAGGTCGATTGGGCCTTTCCTGTACTGGTTGAAGATGTTGTGATGATGGGCCGTTACGGCCACATGGGATTTTTGCGTCGCCCCAAGAAAATTGACCACGAACTAGTGAATGAGGCTCTGCGCCGCGTCAATATGCAGGACTTTAGAACCCGCCAAATTGGAGAATTATCTGGTGGACAGCGTAAACGGGTATTTTTGGCGCGATCCTTAGCGCAAGACGGGCAGGTAATTTTGCTGGATGAACCGTTCACTGGGGTAGACGTGAAAACTGAGGAACAGATTGTTGGCCTACTACGCGAATTGCGTGATGAAGGGCGCGTAATGTTGGTTTCCACTCACAACCTAGGTTCAGTGCCGGAATTTTGCGACCGAACTGTATTAGTTAAAGGCACCGTCCTAAGTTATGGGTTGACGGAAACGACGTTCACCCGCGAAAACCTTGAAGAAACATTCGGTGGTGTACTGCGGCATTTCACGCTTGGTGGCGATGCGCTGCATGATGATGAAGACGCGCGTTCAATCACGATTATTACTGATGACGAACGCCCTTTGGTTCAATACGGCGACAAGACACAGCATGCTAAGCGAGGCAAATGATGGATTATCTGCTCGAACCATTTACCTACGGGTTTATGATTAACGCGATGTGGGTTTCCGCGCTCGTGGGTGGTGTATGTGCATTTTTATCGTGTTATCTGATGCTCAAGGGCTGGTCCTTGATAGGAGATGCGTTGTCCCATTCGGTAGTTCCGGGGGTCGCAGGTGCTTATATTCTTGGCCTACCGTTTGCATTAGGTGCGTTCATTGCGGGCGGCCTTGCCGCGGGCGCAATGTTGTTCCTTTCAGAGCGATCAGGCCTTAAGGTCGATGTGATCATCGGCTTGATTTTCACGTCCTTTTTCGGTTTGGGCCTTTTTATCGTGTCGATCAACCCGATGTCGGTGTCGATACAAACTATCACCATGGGCAATATTCTGGCCATTACACCGGAAGACACACTACAATTGGCTATCATTGGGTTTGTGTCACTGGCCGTGTTGTTGGCCAAATGGAAAGACCTTATGGTCACATTTTTTGATGAAAACCATGCCCGTACGATTGGTTTGAGTCCAGGTCTGCTCAAGGCGATCTTTTTCATTTTGTTGTCTGCGTCTGTCGTCGCCGCCATGCAAACCGTTGGTGCATTTCTGGTAATTGCCTTGATCGTTACACCCGGAGCCACTGCCTATTTGCTGTGCGACAGGTTTCCACGATTGATCATCACTTCCGTCGCCATCGGGTCGATCACTAGTTTTGTTGGTGCGTATATCAGTTATTTCCTTAACGGTGCTACAGGTGGCATTATAGTGACATTACAAACCCTTATCTTCCTTGTGGCGTTTGTCTTTGCCCCCAAGCACGGACTACTAGCCGCCAAACGCAAAGCCAAACAGGCGCTTGAACGTGGTCCCAGTGATCTTGCAGCGAAGTTTAAATGATGGATGCTCTTCTCTTGCCGTTCCAGTTCGCGTTCATGCAGAACGCGTTTTACATCTCTATGATTGTGTCTGTTCCAACGGCCTTATTGTCGTGTTTTCTGGTAATGAAAGGCTGGGCGTTGATGGGGGATGCCGTCAGTCATGCGGTGCTGCCGGGCATTGTTCTGGCCTATGTCATTGGTATCCCTCTAATCGTCGGTGCGTTTGCCGCTGGCATGACTTGTGCGCTTGCGACTGGTTATCTGTCCACGAACAGCCGGGTGAAACAGGACACTGTCATGGGTGTCGTGTTTTCGGGCATGTTTGGTGTTGGCATCGTGCTGTATACGTCGATCGAGACGGCAATGCATCTCGATCATATTCTATTTGGCAACATGCTTGGCGTTGAGCCGCACGAGCTATGGACTGCTGGTCTGATCTCTGCGATCGTTGGTTTGATGCTGTCGCTAAAGTGGAAGGACTGGTTACTGCACAGTTTTGATCCAGCACAGGCACGTGCATCAGGACTTTGGGTAAACTGTTTGCATTATGGGCTGCTGGCGGCTTTGTCGCTCACCATCGTGGCCACTCTTTCTGCTGCGGGGCTCATCCTTGCGATTGGTCTGCTGATTGCACCGGGCGCGATTGCATTTCTGTTGGTCCGCAAATTTTCTACGATGCTTTGGGTGTCGGTAATTGTGTGTATGGCGTCAATGCTGCTGGGCACTTATGCTAGTTTCTTCCTCGACAGTGCACCCGCGCCAACAATCATACTGACCATGACGGCAGTGTTCATTGCTGCCTTTATCAGACGCCAGATTATCACGCGCCGCACATCGATGCAGCGGTTAGAAGATAAAGTAAAATTTTAATTTGTGACTAGTAAATAGTGATGCACCTTTCTGGGATTGGTATAAGTCCTATGAGGCAAAATTTGGTAATTGCTGATGTGTTTTTTAAAGATTCAGAACATTATCTCGATGCAACGGGTCTTTATGTGGAGCTTGAGTGTCAGCGATAAGAATGTTCCTTTTTGACTTTTTAGAATATCTTGAAGGAGTTCAACAAAGCGTGGCTTGTGCGAAGTTTCATCTTGGGTACTAGGCGGACTTTATACTCTACTTGCATAGGCTAACATCACTGTTTTAAGTTCGTTTCGAATAATAGGTAACTACCTGTAAAGTCATTAATTGTAGATGCAAGTTACCGTTAATTTTTATAGTGATCGAATTCTGAACACGGAAGCAGTCATTGATGATTATAAATCTCAACCAGCCTCTTGTAGCTTCTAAGAAACTTTGCAGAGCTAATGTTTATTAAAGTGATAGACGCTAGTTGGGCTTGTGTGCTCATTTTGGAAAATTGGCCATTAGACCTACTGATACCATAATTCACTTTATATGCTCAATCTACCTTGGTCACGACCGCAGTTAAAGTCTGTTTTTGGCCCTCAGTATCAAAATGGGACGGCTTTAGGATCCGTCAGTAAGAGCTTATATTTGCCCCATTCCACCCTCTCAGAAACTTTTTGTAAAAAAACCAAAGCTGCCATCGCTGCAACTTCAGCGAATGCATACTTTGTCAGCGGTAGCAGACATCGTGTCGCTTGACACTTTGCCCCCCTCACGCCAACCGTTACTCTATGTTTGATGTGCGCCCTGTGGGATATGTGATTGGCCTTTTGGTCGCGGCCCTCGGGGTCACTATGTTTGCGCCTTTGTTAGCTGATTTAGTGGCTGGAAATGGCCACTGGGCGGTGTTCTTTGAAAGTGCGGTTATAACCATTCTGGTCGGTGGGCTTGTGGCACTTGCTTGTCAGAATGGTGTCTCATCGGGCCTGACTATCCGTCAGACGTTTTTGCTGACGACACTTGTTTGGCTGACGTTGCCGTTATTTGGATCTTTGCCATTTATATTAGGTGGATCTGAACTGAATTTCACTGATGCCTTCTTTGAGGCGATGTCAGGCCTTACAACTACTGGTGCTACGGTTATCATTAATATCGAGGACCTTCCTGAAGGATTGAAACTTTGGCGAGCCATTATGCAATGGCTTGGCGGGATAGGTATCATTGTTGTCGCCATGGTATTTCTTCCCGAATTACGGGTTGGTGGCATGCAAATCTTCCGTTCAGAGACTTTTGACACTATGGGTAAAATTCTGCCCCGAGCCGCTGAAATCTCAAGCCGTATTTCAGTTATCTATGTCGCAATCACACTTGCCTGTGCGATTTGCTATTCTATTGTTGGACTTAACTCATTCGACGCAATTACCCACGCAATGACAACTGTTTCGACAGGGGGATTTGCCAACTACGACAATTCGTTTGGAGCGTTCAGCGCGGGACCTCATTACGTCGCCAGCATATTTATGATTCTCGCAGCCCTCCCATTTGTGCGTTACGTGCAACTCATTTCGGGCAATGGCGCAAAGCCGCTGATTTATGATAGCCAAATCCGCACCTTCTTTGTTGTAGTTTTTGTGTTGGTGATGATGATGACGCTGTGGTTGTGGCGTACGTTTCACGGATTTAGCGAAACAGGTTTTCGTGAAGCTCTTTTTAACGTCACATCCATTATCACTGGAACAGGCTTCGCCAGCGCGGATTACATGCAATGGGGTCCATTTGCGGTTACGATGTTTTTTTTTATAGGATTGATAGGTGGGTGCGCTGGGTCAACGGCCTGTAGCGTTAAAATATTCCGTTATCAGTTGCTATTTACTTCTATCAAAGCACAGATTCGCCGCATTCATTCGCCCCACGGTGTTTTTACCCCGCGCTATCAGGGGCGCGCGGTCAGTGACGATGTCCTAAACTCAGTCATGGCGTTTTTTGTGGCGTTTATGGTTGCGATTGGCGTCGTGGGCGTGGCGCTCGCGTTAACGGGTTTGGATTTTATCACTTCGATTTCAGGTGCGGCAACTGCGTTGGCTAACGTGGGACCGGGATTGGGCACAGAAATTGGGCCAGCAGGCAACTTTGCAGGCATCAACGATACCGCAAAGTGGATTTTGGCTATTGCAATGCTGGTAGGACGGCTTGAAATTATGGCCGTGTTCACCATCCTTAGCTGGCATTTTTGGAGAGAATGATAATGACGACAAGACCTCTAGGCGCCCAAATTTCCCACATGCTCAAAGACCGTGGCATTGATGTAATTTTTGGTATCCCCGGTGTCCACAATCAAGAAATGTATCGTGGAATCGAAGAAGCGGGCATTACTCATGTTCTGGCGCGCCATGAACAAGGCGCTGGCTTTATGGCCGATGGGTACGCGCGCGCATCCAATAAACCGGGTGTGTGTTACGTGATCACCGGACCAGGTGTTCTGAACGCGCTGACCCCGATGGGGCAGGCGTATTCTGACAGTGTCCCTGTGTTGATGTTAGCATCCTGTTTGGATGAGGTTGCATTCGAAAAGGGCCAATTACACCAAATGAATGACCAAGAAGGCGCTGCTGCAAGCGTCACCGATTGGTCCGTTACCGCGCGCACGGCTGACGCGGTTTATGGTTTGATCGACCGTGCTTTGACTGAATTTGCGACCAAGCGAAAACGCCCCAAAGCTATCCATGTGCCAATTAAACTGCTTGAAGCGGGATCCAATGTGCCGCCTATTGCCGTACCTAAGAGGAACTGCAATGCTGTTTCCACCTCTGTCATAGATGACATAGTGGTTCTGTTACAGAATGCTGAACGTCCTCTGATCATTGCAGGTGGTGGTTGTGTTGGCGCAGATGAGGCACTGCGATTTGTAACGCAAGTGACTGGTGCAGCAAGTTTCAGTACCTACGCAGGTCGTGGCGTGTTTGGGCATGATGACCCGCTACACTTTGGTTCCAACCTGTCGCGAGCAGGCTCGCAAGCTATCATCGGGCAGGCGGACGTTGTTCTTGCTATTGGAACCGAATTGGCTGAGGTCGATATTTGGCGACCTGAATTGGGACACACAGGAACGTTCATTCGCGTTGATATCGATCCAGTGATGCTGACATCTCGACCACGCACGGATGTGGTGCTTTGTGCTGATGCAGCGATGACTTTGTTTGCGCTCACGAATGAAATTCAGCGTAAAGCTCCAACCAAATGGACAGCGGTAGAGGTCACGCAGGCCCGCGCTGGCTGGCGCGCAGAGATCGAAGTGGAACGCCCTGGTTTGCCGCAAATTATTGAAACTGTTCGCGCTGCAATGCCGGATGACGCGATGATTTATTCAGATATGACGGGCTTTGCCTACGCCGCAAAAGACATTTGGCTGATGAAACAGTCCGGTCATTGGCACCACCCATTCGGATTCGGCACGCTTGGTTATGCGTTACCAGCGTCCATCGGTGGCGCGGTTGCTCGCAAAGGTCAGCCGACGGTCTGCATCATTGGTGACTATGGGTTGCAATATACGATTGCGGAAATTGGCACTGCCGTAGAACTTGGGCTGCCATTGGTCATTATTCTGTGGGATAATGGAAAACTTGGCGAGATTGAGGATTCAATGATAAAAGCTCAGATTTTACCCAATGCAGTAGTCCAGCGCAATCCTGACTTTTTGGCGCTGGCCAGAGCTTATGGCGCGCTTGCGGCGCAACCTGCAACGCTTACAGATATTGCTCCAGCATTAGATACTGCGTTCAAAGCCAACGTTCCGACGGTTATTCGCCTGACTCCAGAGCTTGTCAGTTAAGGAAGCCTAGTCGCTCCAACAGCTGACAAGAACAGCCATATTGGCGGCCATCAATGTCAGGGATTCCGGTGTCATGTAGACCATCGTATCTGTTGTAACCAAGTCCAGGCCCGCGTTGGTAATTGACTTCACAATCTGGTTGGCATCCACAGAGAATGAAACCTCTGGTGGCAGGTTCTGGCCGTTCTTTTGTATCTTTGGCAACAACATCCCCATTACCGCTCCACCGTTGTCGTAGACTGGCCCTCCTGCATCACCAGGCTGTGCGAAGATTGATAGGCGCTTGATCTCGACTTCGCCGTTCAGCCCGCGAATATCTGCAAGTGTCCCAAACGTGAGTGCAGGTGTTGTCAAGACACCACCATAAGGAAAACCCGCAACAGCAACGTCGGCGTTTATCCGTGGCACGCCAGTTTGAAATTGAGCAATGGCAGGGGGCGCTATGCGTGTGATTGGGCGCAAGACGGCAAGTCCTAGCGCCACATCTTGGTGTACCACTGTCGCGTCATGTTCCATCCCAAGGGTAATTGAAGTGCATTCGTCAATTGCTTCAAGCGTGGTCAAAACATCACCTGAACTGTTTATATAAAAACCGGAACGATCTCGGATTGGTTTTCGTAAGGCCAAACCTGCAATCATATCAATAGTCTGATCTTCGTTTGGACGCACGATAGATGGGTCAAGCACTCCACTGATTGTCGTGAAACTTGAGACCATCTCGCCAAGCACACGGCGGCGGCGTTCGTCATCCCCTGCTGGCCAGACCAGTGTGAAACCTTTGATCTCTCCATTTTCTAATTGAACTGATGTAAAGGACTTAACCGTGGCGTCTGTGCCTTCGATGGTGAAACTGCGGTCGCGACGGATGCGTTCTCCATTAGGTGGGATGATCGCGAGTGATTGTAGTATTTCGAAGAGTCCTAACAACCGTGTTTGGTCTCCAGGTTGTGAGATTAGCAAAACCTGAGCCGCTACATCACCCGACGCATCGAAACGTGCGAACGGGGGCTGATACTCGGCGAACCTTACCACGCCAGTTGGTATCTGCATTTCGATACCGGACGCAACATCGCGTACCAATTGCAGGTCCATGCCATCGAGAATGGAATTATATGCGCCAAGCAATTCGGCCCGCTGACTTTTTGTCAAAACACCCGTGGGTTCATAGTTATTCGCTTCTTGCCACAATGACATCGATTGCCGAGTACCGCGCCCATAAAGGCCGTCAATTGCACCATTGTAAAATCCACCCCATCGCATTGCCGTTTGCAAGAGCTGCTTTTCATTGCGATCAAGTGCTTGTTCACTGAATCTCGCCTCACGCAGGGTTTCATTGGAGGTCAGGATAGGGTTTGGATCAATTGCTGCAGTCGACATCTGATCCAGTGCAGTTGTATCGGACGTTTCGATAGACACAGGATCATTTGGCGTTGTGACGCCAACAGGCCAAAATTGAGTGTAAAAGCGTTCGCCGTCGACAATGTAACTATCAGCAGGGATTATACGCTCAGAGCGCAGTCGGCTCAGCTGACTTTCTGCATCATTTAGCGAATAGGGGCCGAGGGCGATACCATACCAGTTCCCCGGCAAAGCAAAACCTGTCACGTCCAGCACACCTGAGGATGCATAACCACGCGCGGCGTCCTGAGCGCCAGTAAGTGTCTGTTGTGCTTCGACCTGAACCCAAACGCTTTGCTGTGCTGCCGCAGGAAAGGTCATAAAAGTGCTAAAAAGTAGTGCTGATAAAATGCGAGTCATATTTTTGTATTCGTCCCTAAGGTGTCTACTAGTTGCTACTTCAATCACGCGTTTTGCGCAATTTATCAATTTTAGCCCAAAACACACACTCGAAGTGGTCTAATCTGTAAAAAATCTGCGCCGATTTGCTCCAGAACATAGACATTTGAGCACATTGACCCCCGCTACGCAGCAACCTATGCAAGCCCCAGTTAAGCAAGAGGGCTCCAATGGCCGATACACCGCGCAGTTTTCAAGAAATTATCCTTCGCTTACAGGCGTATTGGGCATCGAAAGGCTGTGCTATCATGCAGCCCTATGACCTTGAAGTAGGCGCAGGTACGTTCCATCCCGCCACCACGCTACGCAGTCTTGGAAAAGTGCCGTGGGCCGTTGCCTACGTGCAACCATCTCGCCGACCAACGGATGGACGCTACGGCGAAAATCCGAATCGCCTTCAACACTATTATCAGTTCCAAGTCTTAATTAAACCCAGCCCACCCGATTTGCAGGACCTTTATTTAGGGTCATTGAAAGCCATTGGAGTGGACATGGATTTGCATGATATTCGATTTGTCGAAGATGACTGGGAAAGCCCAACTTTAGGCGCTTGGGGTCTTGGCTGGGAAGTCTGGTGTGATGGTATGGAAGTCTCACAATTTACGTACTTTCAACAAGTTGGTGGCCACGAATGCCATCCGGTGTCAGGTGAATTAACATTTGGGCTAGAACGCCTCGCAATGTATGTTCTAGGTGCAGACCATGTCATGGACATGCCTTATAATGACCCTGCTTCGGGGATTCCGCTGACCTATGGAGACGTGTTTAAGCAAGCGGAACAAGAATATTCACGCTTTAACTTTGATATAGCGGATACCGATATCCTTCTTAAGCACTTTGAAGACGCTGAATACGAATGTGCTGCAATCTTGTCCCATGATCATCTTGATCCGAAAACGGGTCATAAAATAATCATGGCGCAACCCGCTTATGATCAGGCGATCAAAGCCAGCCACCTTTTTAACCTGCTTGATGCGCGTGGTGTAATTTCCGTTACTGAGCGCCAAGCCTATATTGGTCGTGTTCGCGCATTGTCAAAAATCTGCGCTGACGCTTTTTTGAAAACAGCAGCTGGCGGACACACGGAGGACGTAGCATGAACGCTACCCGCTTCGCCATAGTTGCCATATTGGGTTCAGCTGTGATTTTTGGAGCTTTGATGTACTATCAGCTTGTCTACGCGGGGTACGTCGAGTTGACAAAGGCCGAGGTTGGAGAAATCCAATTAATTAACGTTACAACTGGTAATCCAGAGCCATTATTATTGGGAAATGTAAAGGGTATAGACTCCGTAGTAGATGGTGTCCGTCTGTCAAGCAGTGTGTCATACCGTGCTTGTTTTCAGACACAACAAAGTCAAGCCAAACTGATGGAAGTTTATGTGATTATTGACGATGCTGTTCCATTAACAGCGCCGCCGTGGTTTGATTGCTTTGATGCCCGTGCAATCGGCCAATCGCTTGAAGATGGTGAGTCGATAGCGTTCATGAGCCAAGAAAACATCACATTTGGTGTTGATCGCGTTGTTGCTGTGCTGCCAAATGGACATGGCTTTGTATGGCACCAACTCAACACTTGCGGCAATGCAGTCTTTGCTGGCGATCCAACCCCAGATGGCTGCCCAGAATTGCCGGAGGACTTTTAAATGCCTGACCTTCTAATAGAGCTTTTTTCCGAAGAAATTCCTGCCCGCATGCAGGACAAAGCTGCCGCCGACTTGCAGAAACTTGTCACCGATGGATTAGTCGACGCTGGCCTGACCTACGCAGGTGCTGGGGTGTTTTGCACTCCGCGCCGATTGGCCTTGTCAATCGAAGGTCTGACGTCTGAGTCTCTTGACACCAGCGAAGAGCGCAAAGGTCCGAAAGTAGGCGCGCCTGATGGCGCTATTGACGGATTTTGTCGTAGCGCAGGCGTGTCGCGTGACACTTTAGAGGCCCGCGTTACTGAAAAGGGTGAAGTCTTCTTCGCGGTGATCCAAAAACCTGGCCTTAAAGCTGCTGAAATTATTGCGCAAGTCCTTGAAAGCACTATTAGAAACTTCCCTTGGCCGAAATCCATGCGCTGGGGCACTGGGGCACTAAAATGGGTGCGCCCACTACATTCTATAGTATGCATTCTGACAGACGATAGCGGGACTGAGATTGTTAAGATGTCTGTTGATGGTATCGCTGCTGGAAATATAACGCGTGGACACCGCTTTATGGCTCCAGGTGAATTTTCTGTATCTTCGTTTGATGATTACGAAGCGAAGCTAAAGCGCGCCAAGGTGATTTTGCGTTCCGAAGAACGCTCTAATTTGATTTGGTCGGAAGCGTCCAACCAAGCGTTTGCTGCGGGTCTGGAGCTAGTCGAAGACAAGGGGCTGCTGGCCGAGGTTGCAGGCCTTGTTGAATGGCCTGTTGTGCTGATGGGTACCATTGCGAACAACTTCTTGAGCTTGCCTCCAGAGGTTCTGACGGCGTCGATGAAAGAACATCAAAAGTTCTTTTCGGTCCGCGATAAGGCTGGCCAGATTGTACGTTTTATAACTGTTGCAAATCGTGAAACGGTCGATAGTGGCAAAACAATTCTTGCGGGCAACCAGAAGGTACTGTTTGCCCGACTCTCTGACGCGAAATTCTTTTGGGAAAACGATCTGCGGGTTGCCAAAAGTGGTGGGCAGATGTGGTTGGATGCGCTTGCAAAGGTGACATTTCACAATAAGTTGGGCACAGTTGCCGAACTGGTCGATCGAATGGCCATACTATCTAGGGAAATTGCTCCGCTGGTTGGGGCAGATCCTGATGAAGTTGAAGCCGCGGCTCGATTTGCGAAGGCGGATCTGAGTTCGGAAATGGTATTTGAATTTCCTAACCTTCAAGGTTTGATGGGGAGCTATTATGCGAGTGAGGCTGGATTGTCTCACGCGGTGTCACTTGCCGCACAAGAACATTATTCGCCGTTGGGTCCGTCTGACGACGTGCCAACTGAGCCCGTTTCGGTGGCTGTAGCTTTGGCGGAAAAGATCGATAAGCTGGCAGGTTTCTGGGCAATTGATGAGAAACCCACAGGATCAAAAGATCCGTTTGCGCTCCGTCGCGCGGCATTGGGAGTTATTCGGTTGGTGTTGGAGAATGAGTTGCGGTGCCCGCTTGAAGCAATCCTTTGGCCGTCAATTGTTGAAAACTTTATTTATTTTGGGTGGGCGCAAGAGCAGCTAAATGTTCCAGAAAGTGCTCCGGTGTACTCAAGTGGGAAGAGTGGTCTTGATGGATTTCGCGACGAATTTAGGAGCAGGCATAATGAAGCTTTAACAAAGGCTGTCGCGGTAGACCTTCTCGCCTTCTTTCATGAGCGCTTAAAAGTCTTTCTTCGTGGGGATGGTTATGAACCAGATTTAGTTGATGCCTGCATCGGTGCATCAGGTGCAGATGATCTCCTCAAGATTTCAAAAATGCTTCCTGCACTTGCTGCATTCTTAAAAACTGATGACGGGGTGAACCTAATCCAAGGTTTCAAGCGCGCCAACAACATCTTGTCGCAAGCTGAAGGCAAAGACGGGGTCGAATATTCTTTTGGCGCGGATATCAAATTTGCTGAAGGGGACGAGGAAAAAGCGTTATTTACTGCCCTTGATGTGGCAGATGCTAAGATCGCGCCTGCGATGGTGGCTGAAGAATTTGCGATAGCAATGTCTGCTATGGCCAGTTTGCGCGTGCCGATTGACGCATTTTTCGACACCGTCCAGATTAATGCTGATAGCGCAGTTTTGCGGAGAAATCGTCTAAACTTGTTGCATCGGATCCGTACAATATGTCTAAGTGTTGCTGATTTGCGAAAACTTGAGGGTTAACCACCTGTTACGGTTATCCTTGCTCTGTCCAGACACCCCTCTATGGTGCGCACAAAAGGGATGCCGCAGTGCAGAAAGTCATCACACTTAAGGATATGTGCCTTGTAACAAAAACCGCGCCAATGGCAGCGGGTGTTCATGGTGGGCGGGCAAAGTGCCTGCAAAGATTGATCCGTTTGGACATGCCTGTGCCGACGACAGTAGCGATGTCGTTTAATGCTGTGCGTGAGATTGCGGCTGGGCAGGCGCCTGACTCGCAACAAATTTTACGTCATTTTGGTTTCAATCCTTTGTTGTCGGTCCGCCCGAGCAGTATGGATCCTGACTGGGGTGGGCCGGTTGCCATGCTGAACATTGGGATGAATGACGCAAAGCACGCTGCCTTGTGTGATGTCTTAGGCGAGGATACTGCAACTCGGCTTTACATGCGTCATATTCAGACGTTTGCTGTTGAAGTGGCCCGGCTAGACCCTGAAGAGTTTTACCTTCCCGATAACCCATCGCGCGATGCGCTGCGAATGATGTTATTTAACTACGAAACAGAAATGGACGCTGAATTCCCACAAGACGTAAGCGCGCAATTAGCTGAGGTTTTGCGGTCTATGGCGCGGACATGGGAAGGCACCACCGCCCGGCTTCTGCGTCAAGCTAAGGGTGCGCCGCCCGACGCGGGGCTAGGGTTGGTTGTACAAGAAATGGCTTTGGCGGTAGGGGCGGGGATCTCTGGGTCTGGCGTAATTCAATTTGCGTCTGGTACAACTGGCACGCCTGAGATTAATGGGCGGTTTGTGCCACAAGCATCGCATGGCGAGGGGCTGCGCGACAGCAAAGATGCGCTTTACTTAACCCGCGATCCGCGGGGGCCGTCGTTGGAAGAACAGGCAAAGGATGCGTTTTCTAAACTTTTGAAATTTGGAGCCTTAGTGCGCGTTAAGCTGCGCGAAGAGATGGAAATCAAGTTCATCCTGCTAAACGGTCAGCTGACAATTCTGGATGCTGTGCGTATTCCGCGATCTAACCGCGCCGCAGTACGCATTGCTGTTGATTTGGCAAGTTCAGGTGTTATCGAGAAAGAAGACGCCATTATGCGGGTGCAGCCTGCCACATTGTCAGAATTGTTGCACCGCCAGGTAGATCGAAATGCAGAGCGTGATGTTTTCGTGCGCGGCATTGCAGCCAGCCCTGGTGCAGCCAGCGGGCGTTTAGTGTTTACCGCAATCGAAGCTCAGGCAAGTGCCGCGCGCAACGAGGCATGTGTTCTGGTGCGCCGTGAAACCACACCGGAAGATATTCGCGGTATGCACGCCGCTGTCGCCGTCGTTACGTTGCGTGGTGGCACTACCAGCCATGCGGCTGTGATTGGACGCGGCATTGGCCTGCCATGTATCGTAGGTGCTGCCGAATTGGAAGTTGATGAACGTAAACGCACGATTACGGGTCAAGACGGGCGCACATTTAAAGCTGGTGATATGGTCACCGTCGATGGCAGTACGGGGCAGGTGTTGGTTGGTGAACCAGCCATGCTTGAGGCTGCCCTTGATGACGCTTTCCAGACCTTGTTGTCATGGGCTGACGAAGTTCGAGATATTGGTATTCGCGCTAACGCTGACACTCCTGCAGACGCACAAACGGCCCGTAACTTTGCTGCTGAAGGTATCGGCTTGGTCCGCACAGAGCATATGTTCTTTCAGGGTGAACGCGTTGATTTGATGAGAGAGATGATATTTGCGGAAACGCCAATCGCCCTTGCTGCAGTTTTGGAGCGTCTTTTACCGCTGCAACGAGCTGACTTTTCTGAGATATTTAAAATTATGCAGGATCAGCCTGTTTGCATCCGGTTGTTTGATGCGCCGCTTCACGAATTTTTGCCTGCAGGCAAGCAGGGTATGCGTGATTTGGCTGAAGTGCTGAACGTGCCATTGGCGCAGATGACCGCGCGGGTAGATGATTTGTCAGAATACAACCCGATGCTGGGTATGCGCGGTGTGCGGTTGGGCATTACTGTGCCAGAAATTTACGACATGCAGGTGCGTGCCATTTTTGAGGCGACGGTTGCGTCCAGCGCCAATGGTATCGCTTTGGTACCCGAAATCATGATCCCGCTTGTCAGTGCGAAACGCGAGGTTGAGCTGGTGCAATCACGTGTTGATGCTGTTGCCGCAGCTGTGCGTGCGGAAGTTGGTGTTAATTTTGAATATCGCCTTGGCGTAATGGTTGAAACTCCGCGTGCCGCGCTGCGTGCAGAAGACATTGCTGAACACGCTGCGTTCTTGTCGTTCGGGACTAACGATTTGACCCAAATGACATATGGTTTATCACGAGATGACGCTGGCAAATTCATGTCTGATTATGTCAAGCTGCATGTCTATCCTGAAGACCCGTTTCACACGCTCGATTTGGATGGTGTTGGTGAACTGCTTCAATTGGGTGCAGAACGTGGCCGCAAGGGGCGTCCAGACGTGACGTTGTCGATCTGTGGCGAACATGGTGGTGATACTGCCACAATTGCATTTTGCCGTGCCCAAGGTTTCGACTATGTTTCATGTTCTCCATTTCGAGTCCCGGTTGCGCGTCTTTCTGCTGCTCAATTGGCACTCAAAGATAAATTAAGCACTTAAATAGCATTGTAAGTGACTACTTCTCACTCTTAGCACTTCAATCATGTTTAATTAATTTTTTAGATTTGTGTCTTAAGCACATCTCTGCGACGGCGCACCGCATGTGGCTGGCTAGACTGATCAAAGAATATCCCTTATGGCCCGAGACGCTTGTGTGAGGCTGATCACGCGTCTTCTTGGGGACAAGAATGTTAAATTGTTTTGGAATGCGTTTGGTGATTGCTGCATTGAGCATTATATCTGTTGCCGTAGGTGGCTTGCAAGCTGACGAGGTGTTGGCGGCCCGTTTGTTCACGCTGCTTGGACAAGAAAGGCTTGCCATACAGCAGGTGCCCAGTGCCCGTGTAACAGCTTTGTCAGCCATACCCACTGTGGCTGCCCACAACATTCCGGTCTCTCAAGACGCCATTATTTATGATCGAACCTTCCTCGCGTCTCAGCCAGCTGCATCTGGGGGCGAGCAATGGCGCTGCCTGTCTGAAGCTTTGTATTTTGAGGCACGTGGCGAAAATGTGCGTGGATTGTTTGCTGTTGGTGAAGTAATATTGAATCGCCTAGACTCTGCGCGTTATCCGAGCACGCTCTGTGGTGTCATCAACCAAGGTACTGGCCGTCAGTTCGCCTGCCAGTTTACGTACACATGTGATGGGGCTGCCGAACAAATTCACGAACCGGCTGCATGGATGCAGGTTGGCAAAGTTGCGCGCATGTTACTTGATGGGGCTCCACGTAAACTGACAAATGGAGCCACACATTATCATACACGGGCTGTTAATCCACGCTGGGCAAGTATTTTCCCTCGCACAGCTTCGATAGGATCGCATTATTTTTATCGTGAGGGCTAACACCACTTCGTCGCATGTGCCCTAAGAGGCGGCGTAACAGGCGGTTGTCGCTTCCGTATTTGCTTAGTATCCACTCATTACAACTGCGCAATGATACAAGGCGGGATTAGCATGAGCAGCGACACCAAATTGGCCTTTGCCCACCCATCCGAGCGTGCAGTGGCGACCACTCCACGTGAAAAAGTTGGCCTACGTGACCGAATTTCCCTGCGAGATTTTATCACTGAGGTTGAAATAGGTGCATTTCAACAAGAACGAGGCCACCTTCAGCGTATTAAGTTTAACGTGGTAGTTGAAGTAGAATCCCTTACAGGGCCCATTGATGACGATGTCGACCGCATCCTGTCATACGATCATGTGACTGAAGCGATTGAGGCCGAACTTGGTGCAGAACGGCTTAACTTGCTTGAAACTCTGGCCGCTCGGGTTGCTGAACGCATCTTGTTGGAACCCCAAGCATTGCGGGTGTTTGTGCGGATCGAAAAAATTGACCGTGGTCCATATTCCCTTGGTGTTGAAATCATGCGCGAACAAGGTGGACGTGAGGACGCGGCGGTAGAAACTGTTGAGGACCCACACCCACGTATAGTCTATTTATCGAATGAAATTATTGCTTCAGATGGCTTAAAAAATTTAATTGATGATTTTTCGGTAAACGAAATACCACTAATTTTTTGTGTTGGTGTCGCTGATGTGCAAACGCCCCAAACTCGTATATCTATGGCACAACGGCGCATTGATTTGCTGGCGATTGAACAAAACGCGTGGGTTTTGGCAGGACGTGACAAGCGCTGCGTCGTAGTTGGTACGCGTACTGAACTTGATTGGGCGATGAAAAATGGTCAGATTTGCGTTTGGGCACCATCTAAAATTATTCTTGATGCGGCGGACAGTCCCGGCGCTAATGCTCATGATGCGCTATCATTGGCGGCATGGTTAGCGGGCCAATTACAAGCATTAGAACTGGTAGTAGTTGGTACTGAAGCACCTGTCTGTGATATTCCAACTCGTGTAATCTGATGGTTTATTATCGCGCCATTGCAATGAGTGACGCACACCGCCCTGATGCTGCGCGAGCGCTTGCCGGGGGCTGGTGCTGGTTCACCCATGCAGAGCGTTTGGAACGTGAGCGGCCCAATGAACTTGTCCTTGCAGCTGACATTCCTGATGATGTCTTAAAACGTCTCACAGCTCGTCGTGCGCCTGTAGCAGGGCTCAACATGAACACGCCCAAAATCATGGGCGTATTGAATGTTACACCTGATAGCTTTTCTGACGGTGGATTGTTCGCTGCCCTTGAAGCTGCGCGCAAGCGGGCTCGTAACATGGTAGCGGATGGGGCAGATATTCTCGATATTGGTGGTGAAAGCACACGTCCCGGTGCCGTAACAGTTAATGTCGATGAAGAGATTGAGCGTATTTTGCCAGTGATTGCCGCAATCCGTGCGGATGTCGCAACGCCCATTTCAATTGATACCCGTAAGGCTCGCGTTGCGCAGGTGGCACTCGATGCTGGGGCGTCGATGGTCAATGATGTATCGGCCTTTTTGTTCGATCCAGACATGGCCCGTGTGACTGCCTTAGCGGGTGCACCGTGCTGCCTGATGCATGCCCAAGGCGATCCAGCTACAATGCAAGTCTCGCCAACATATGATGACGTCATATTAGATGTTTATGATTTCCTAGAAGGACGCATTCAAAAGGCAGAGGAGGCAGGAATTTGCCGCGACCAAATCATTGTTGATCCGGGAATTGGTTTTGGAAAAACCCAAGATCACAATCTTACCCTCTTAAAAAACTTATCTATATTTCATGGGCTTGGCTGTGTCATTTTGCTTGGCGCATCACGTAAGCGGTTCATTGGTGCTCTTGGAAACGCACCAATCGCACGTGACCGTATGCCGGGGTCTGTGGCCATCGCCTTGCATGGGATCCGGCAGGGTATGCAAATCCTGCGGGTCCATGATACGCTTGCTACAAGACAGGCGTTGAGCCTGCATATGGCAGTGAGTTAGCGCTGTCTAGAAAGTTAGGCTGGACATTATGGCACGTAAATTTTTTGGAACTGATGGTGTGCGTGGTATGGCCAATAAATATCCTATGACTGCAGAGATTGGCTTAAAGATCGGTGCTGCTGCAGGCCGTTATTTCCGTAACGATGGATTAAATGGCCACCGTGTTGTAATTGGCAAAGACACGCGGTTGTCGGGATATATGTTCGAATCTGCGCTGACAGCAGGTCTGACAAGCACGGGTATGAATGTTCTCCTGCTTGGCCCGATTCCGACACCAGGCGTTGGGATGTTAACCACGTCCATGCGCGCAGACTTGGGCATCATGATTTCCGCCAGTCATAATCCTGCCGAAGACAATGGCATTAAATTCTTTGGTCCTGACGGGTTCAAATTGTCTGATGAGGCTGAAGCTGAGATTGAGCGTCTTTTGGAGGGCGAACTTGTAGTTGTTCAAGCGTCCAATATTGGTCGAGCAAAACGTATTGATGATGGCCGTTTTCGCTACGCTGAACGCCTAAAGGGGACGTTCCCACATGGCATGCGGTTGGACGGGATAAAGGTTGTAATAGATTGCGCGAATGGGGCAGGATATAAAGTTGCACCTGAGATTTTATGGGAACTTGGCGCAACGGTCATACCCGTTGGCACAAACCCTGACGGTTTTAACATTAACGAAGCCTGCGGGTCTACGTCACCGCATATGGCTGCGGAAACCATCCTTAATCACGGTGCGGATATTGGAATTTGTCTAGATGGCGACGCTGATCGTGTGATGATTTTAGATGAAAACGGAAATGTCGCAGATGGTGACCAAATTATGGGGCTTTTTGCTAACCGTTGGGCCGAAAGAAATCGTCTAAATAAGGGCACGTTGGTGGCTACCGTTATGTCCAACTTTGGGCTGGAAAGGTTTTTGAATGACAAGGGTTTGACCCTTCATCGTACTGATGTTGGTGACCGTTATGTGGTTGAAGCGATGCGCGCAGGTGGGTTTAATCTTGGGGGTGAACAGTCGGGTCATATTGTAATGACGGACTTTGCCACCACAGGTGATGGTTTATTAGCGGGACTGCAATTCCTCGCGGCAATGATTGAAACTGGCAAACCTGCTTCGGAACTTATCCATGTGTTTGAAACGGTCCCGCAGATGTTAAAAAATGTTCGCTACAGTGACGGTGCAGATCCGTTGGGCCAGAAGCCTTTAAAGGCCGCTATAGCAGAGGCTGAAGCATCACTTGTAGGCAAAGGTCGCCTGTTAATTCGTAAGTCTGGTACCGAACCATTGATTCGCGTTATGGCGGAATGTGAAGATGACATGTTGTTGGCACAGGTAGTGGACGGTATCGTGGCGCAGGTCGAAGCGGTGGCTAAGGTTAACGTTTGAGCAGCTTTGCAAGGCTCGCCCATTGACTAATCGTGAGGCCGCACATGATAAATGCTAATGCTGCAAAAAATCTCAACGGAAGAACTTCTGAGAGAACTAAAACGCCGAAAATCATTGACCAAACAGGGACTTGGTAATTTACCAATGTCATAAAGACTGATCCGGCGGTACGGATGGTTTGTACCCTCAGCAGAGCAGCAAAAGCCGTGGGTATCAGGCCTAGGAAGACAATTGCATAGCCCGCACGTCCTTCGACCCACACCGGTAAACCCTCAAAAATTAGCATTGCAGGGATTAGGCAGATTGAACCAACGACCAGCGTCAATGCGGCCATTACAATGCTGTCAATTGGTGGGCAAACTCGGGTTAGAACGCTTGAGATGGCGTAAGAAATTGACGCTCCTATGCAGGCCATCTGGGGAAGGGCTAGGCTACCTTCTGAGAAATCAAACGCTGTTGGACCAATTAATACCGCGGAGCCGATAAAGCCAAGAATGACTCCCTCAGTTTTCCGGGCTGTCATTTTTTCGTCGCTTAAAATATGCGCTAACGGCAATACGAACAGTGGTAATACTGCCATGGATATACCTGCAAACGCCGACGGCACATATTGTTGGCCCCATGATAAAA
>JBLILC010000040.1:0-21898 GCA_047635635.1 Octadecabacter sp.
CGCTCACTCGATTTCTGGCGCATGGAAGACGGACTGATCCGTGAAAACTGGGTACTCGTCGATATACTTGACCTTTACGCGCAATGCGGTGTCGACGTCTTCGCGCGCATGGGTGAATTTAACAAAGCCCGCAATCTTGGCCCTGTAAACCTTCCTGAAGGTCAATTCAGATGATGAAACTTGTTAACGTCTATACTTCTAAAATATTCCTAAAGGATTTTACAGCGTCGGGGGATAGTTCCATCCCAGCTGGCCGCAACCGCAAGGTAAGCCCTTTATGACCCTCCCACGTACTCCTTCTTTCAACCTCACTGGCAAACGCGCCCTCGTGACTGGTGCAACATCTGGCATCGGTGAAGGCTGCTCCGTGGCATTGGCCGAAGCCGGCGCGCATGTCACAATGGTTGCGAGAACAGCGGCTAAATTGGACACACAAGTCACAGCTTTTGCATCACATGGCTGGAAGACCACAGCTCTGCCACTCGACATCACGGACATTGCCGCAACGCAAGCTGCAATATCCGAATCTGAGCCGTTTGACATTCTAGTAAACGCGGCGGGCCTTGCACGTCACACACCTGCTATTAAAACAACTGAAGTTGATTTTGACGCCGCTAGCGACCTCAACTTTAAAGCCGCATTTTTTATCACGCGCGCTGTCGCCCAAAGACTGATTGCCTGTGGAAAATCTGGCTCTCTCATTAACGTATCCTCTCAAATGGGTCACGTTGGCGGCATCGATCGTGCAGTCTATTCGGCCACCAAACACGCGTTAGAAGGCATGACCAAAAGCATGGCAATCGAGTGGGGGCCACACCAAATCCGCGTTAATACAATCTGTCCGACGTTCATTCGCACACCGCTCACCATAGAAACTTTCGCGAGCCCTGTACGTCGCGCTTGGATTGAAGATAAAATTAAACTTGGTCGCGTCGGTGAAGTCAGTGATATTATGGGCGCGGTCGTATTTCTTGCGTCGGATGCGGCGGCTCTGATCACTGGCACATCCCTGTTAATTGACGGGGGTTGGACGGCAGACTGATGGGCCAAAAGGTATCCACTAAAATTACCTCACTAGAAGTTGCAAAATTAGCAGGCGTTAGCCAATCAGCGGTCAGCCGCGTCTTCACCAAAGGTGCATCAGCCTCCGCCGCCACGGCGCAAAAGGTTAAAAAGGCCGCCGATAAACTGGGTTATCGGCCCAACGTATTAGCCCGCGCCATGATTACTGGCAAAAGCCATATAATCGGTTTGGTCGTAGCTTACCTTGACAATCAGTTCTACCCCGAAGCCCTCGAACGCCTGTCCAACGCCTTGCAGGCTAGGGGTTATCATATTTTAATCTTCACAGCACCCAATTCTGGAGACGGCATCGAAGGTGTCGTGCGTGACTTGATGGATTACCAAGTCGACGGCATCATCGCCGCCTCGGTTTCGATGTCCTCCAGCCTGGCAGCCCTTTGTGCAAAAGCCGGTATCCCAGTAGTGCTGTTTAACCGAGGACAGCCTGGCAGCGGGCTTTCTGCGGTCACATCAGCCAATGTCAAAGGCGGTTACAGTGCCACAAAAGCATTGATTGACGCGGGCCATAGTCGCATCGCCCATATCGCAGGCTGGAATGGATCACTAACGGGGACAGATCGCCAAAAAGGATTTGAAAATGCGATAGCCGACGCGCACCTAAAACCGTTTGCCATTGTGGATGGAATGTACGACCGCAACATCGCCGCCGCAGCTGCACACCAATTGATGTCAGGCGCAACCCGCCCCGATGCAATCTTTGTTGGCAATGATCACATGGCCTTTGCCGTAATCGATACCATTCGTTCCATGGGCTTCACGATCCCTAAAGACGTCAGTATTATCGGCTATGACGACGTACCACTTGCGGCGTGGGCGGCCTATGAACTCACAACGGTGCGCCAGCCGGTAAACCGCATGGTCCAAGCAGCCGTCACCACACTGATCAACCAGATTGAAGGTGACGAGACATACCTTCAAACCATTGAAATTGAGGGGCCACTCATTCAACGTGGATCTTCAAAACCAGCCAAAGGACAACTATAATGCAAGGCTTCTCAAACCGCTGGAAAGACTTCCCAGACTACATCATCGCCATCACCCGCGAGATTTGGGAGAACCGCGGCATTGGCACCCTGAAAGAATATTACAGTGACGATATTGTTGTGCGATCTCCAATGGGTATCCAGCGCGGCAATGAGGCAGTCATGGCAGCAACAATGGCAACAATCAATGAATTTCCAGATCGTGAACTGCTGGCCGATGATGTGATCTGGTCGGATGATCCAGAGTTTGGGCTGCTTTCGTCACACCGCCTGAACACCCGCGCCACGCATACCCGCGACGGGCAATTTGGCGCTGCAACGGGCAAGGCTTGGAACGCATGGGTTATTGCCGATTGCGCTGCAAAAGACGGCACAATTTATGATGAATGGCTTATCCGCGATTACGGCGCCATAGTGCGTCAACTCGGGTTTGACCCTGCGACATACGCTGCGGCCCTGATTGAGGCCGAAGGCGGGCCAAAAACCGCCTTGCGACCCTTCACGCCAGACCAAGACATCGACGGCGGCTATAATTCGCGTGGCAATAACAATGCATGGGGCCAGCGCTACTGTGAGACCGTGCGAAAAATCATGTCCTTGGATTTTGACGTCATCGCTAAAGACTATGACCGCGCTGTTGGCTGTCACTACGCAGGCGGTATTTCTGCTTATAGCCATGATACCGTGACTAAATTCTGGCTCGGCTTGCGATCGTCATTCCCAGATGCAGAGTTCAAAATTCACCACCAGATTGGTATGGACAATGCCATGTTACCACCCCGCGCATCTATCCGCTGGTCGCTTGATGGAACTCATTCCGGTTGGGGGGCTTTCGGCAAACCCACAGGAGCAAACGTCCATGTCATGGGCATGAGCCACGCAGAATATGGACCCTTCGTCAACAAAGATGGCCCACAAGACGCCACCATCCGGCGCGAATGCGCACTTTATGATGAAGTCGCGATCTGGAAACAGATTTTAATGCAAAGGGATACCAAATGACGCCCTCAGACATGGAGCACCGCATTGTTCGCTACGGCGATCTACAACCGTGCAAGACAGCTTTTATCGACGCTCATACACCAGGCAGTAATACGAAGGAAAACTTCACCATCATAGGCGGTGGCGTTTCAGAATCCCCTGATCAACACGTTCACATCGCCATCCCCCACGGGTTCAATATTGGTGCAGCAGGCCAGCCGCCGAAATGCCGTAACTCACTGCATATTCATCGCACCGCTGAAGTTTTCTTCGTACTCTCAGGTCGGTGGCGTTTCTTTTGGGGCCGCTACGGTGACGCGGGTGAGGTGACACTTGAAGAAGGCGACATCATCAACATCCCCACGGGTATATTTCGCGGTTTTGAAAACATCGGCACCAATTATGGAATGATCATGGCCATCCTTGGCGGTGATGATGCGGGTGGTGGCGTTGTCTGGGCACCACAGGTAATTGAAGACGCAAAAAATCATGGGCTGATCTTGGGTGACAATGGCAAACTGTACGACAGCAAAGCAGGTGCCACATTGCCTAACGACGTGGCACCTATGCCCGTCTTAAATGTCGATGAACTCAAGGCATTTCCTGAACCCACAACCGCCGATGTTGTCCCGCACTACGTCGCGCGCTATTGGGACATGATGGCGTTAGCGGACAAAGTCCCTGCCAAAGTCATAGGGGAATCCGCTATGCTGCGAGACAAACCAGGATTTGTGGTTGATTTTATCAACCGTGGATCCGCAACCGCCGAGATGCAAAGCCACAAATCCCCGTCCGTCCTGATGCCCATGCGTGGCCATTGGCGCGTCACATGGCAGGGCGGCTCAGCGACCCTTGCCCCCGGTGACACCATGTCGGTACCCGAAAACCTTGCCCACTCAGTCATGCCATCGATGATGGGCGAAGCCAGCCTCTATCACGTCAGAGCAACCAGCGATCCAGCAGGCCTGACTTGGAAAGGTTAACACTTCCTAATCTGCACACCTGTACATAAACGCCATGTACATGTGTGTAAGCAAAACACACTGTTTGAAAGGTCCCAAATGTCGAAGATCTTAACGTCCCATGTCGGCTCCCTCCCACGAACCCAAGAGGTTGTAGATTTCATTTTTGCTCGCGAAAATAACACGCCGTTTGAACAGGCCGATTTTGATGCCTGCATGAATCGCGCAGTCAGCGAAACTGTGGCCAAACAGGTGGCCGCTGGAATCGATATCGTCAGCGATGGAGAGACATCAAAAATCAGCTATGCCACCTACGTCAAAGACCGCTACACAGGATTTGATGGTGACAGCCCACGCAATGCGCCAGCCGATCTCAAACAGTTTCCAACCTTCCTTAAACGCCTTGCAGACGACGGCGGGACCCCACAATACTCACGGCCAATGTGCGTCGGTGAGGTAAAATCGAAAGGCCAAGGCGAGCTTGAAAAGGACATCGCTAATTTAAAGACAGGCTTAGCAGAACATAAACTCGAACGGGGCTTTATGAACGCGGCCTCTCCTGGAGTTATCTCTTTATTTTTACAAAATAATTTTTATGCTACGCGAGATGAATACCTCGCGGCATTAGCGGATGCTATGCGAACCGAATATCATACGATTGTAGATAGCGGGCTGATGCTTCAACTCGATTGCCCCGACCTAGCACTGTCGCGCCATATGCTGTTCAACGACCTCTCCGATGACGAATTTCTGAAGGTTGCCGGCAGTCATGTCGAGGCCCTTAATCATGCGCTGGACGGCATCGATCCCAGCCGCGTTCGGGTTCATATTTGTTGGGGCAATTATGAAGGCCCACACACCTGCGACATCCCAATGTCCAAAATGTTCGATACCCTCATGAATGTTCGTGCAGACAATCTATTGTTCGAAACATCAAATCCGCGCCACGGCCATGAATGGGCGGTATTTCGCGACCGCGCGGCAGATATTCCAGACACCAAAATCCTTATCCCTGGATGCGTTGATACCACAACTAACTTTGTAGAACACCCCGACCTCGTGCAGGAGCGCATAGAGCGCTTTGTGAACATCGTTGGACACGACCGAGTCATCGCCGGAAGTGACTGCGGATTTGGTACATTTGCAGGATTTGGTGCCATTGATCCTGAAATTGCCTATGCAAAACTCAGCGCGTTGTCCCAAGGTGCCTCGCAAGTCAAATGACACCGCGTAGCCCCCTTGTGCTGCTGGCCGGAATGATGTGTGACGCTCGGCTGTTTAAACACATGCCCCCCCACATTTATTTACCCATTACCGGCCATCACACCATTGAAGCCATAGCAACTGACGTGCTGCAAAATGCTCCTGACACCTTTGCTCTAGGAGGCTTATCTATGGGTGGTATCGTCGCAATGGAAGTCATCCGACAAGCTCCTGAGCGCATCACACACCTCGCGCTGATGGACACCAATTGCGAAGCCGAGAGCGATAGGATCAAAGCGTTACGTCAGCCACAAATCGAACGTGCACTGGACAACGGCCTGCAAAATGTGATGCGCGATGAAATGAAACCAAATTATCTCGCCGACGGACCGAACCAGTCCGAGGTTTTGGACCTTTGCATGGATATGGCGATGGACCTTGGGCCAGACGTTTTCGCAGCGCAATCACACGCGTTACGCGATCGCCCCGACCAGAAAAGAACACTCAAAAACTGGCATAAACCGACCTTAATTCTATGCGGTGAATATGACCGACTATGCCCCATGCATCGCCACACACTCATGGTGGAATTGATACCACTAGCGAAGCTGATAGTAGTCCCAAGTGCAGGCCACCTTCCTCCCCTCGAAAGACCCGACATCACACGCACAGCAATAGAAAACTGGCTTCACTGATTATCAATCTTTTCAAACGAGTGTTTTAGAAACTTGGTGACTTACACCCAGTGTCAAGCAGCTTATCACAGTCTTATGAAAAAACCGAAATATTATGCCCCGCACGGTGGTCATCCACCGCAAACTCAGCTCCTCACAGACCGCGCAATCTTTACCGAGGCGTACGCTGTCATCCCAAAGGGGACGATGCGCGATATCGTGACTTCAAACCTACCGTTCTGGGACAAAACCCGCGCCTGGATCCTTGCGCGGCCACTTTCGGGATTTGCCGAAACGTTCAGCCAATACATCGTTGAAGTCAGCGCTGGTGGGGGATCGCAGATACCCGATACCGATGCTGAGGCGCAAACAGTCATTTTCGTAGTCGAAGGTGGCGCAACGCTAACCATAGATGGCAAAGCCAGCACACTAACAGCTGGCAGTTTTGCCTACATCCCAGTCAACGTTCATTGGACGTTTCTGAACAACACAGACTCACCATGTCGTTTTCATTGGATACGGAAAGCTTATGAATGGGTTGAGGGCATCCAAGCACCACCTGCTCTGGTCACCAATGACGCTGACATTGAACCCAATTATATGCCTGGAACTAACGGTGCATGGGGCACATCGCGTTTTGTCGATCCGACAGACATGCGCCACGACATGGCCGTAACAATAGTGACGTTCCAACCGGGAGGCGTAATCCCATTCCTTGAAACACACGTTATGGAACACGGGCTCTATGTACTTGAAGGTAAAGCAGTTTATAATCTAAATAATAATTGGGTTGAAGTTGAAGCTGGTGATTTCATGTGGCTGCGCGCGTTCTGCCCACAGGCATGTTACACGGGTGGACCTGGTCAATTCCGCTATCTTTTATACAAAGACGTGAACCGACACCCTGGTCTTTGATTAAAACTTAAATCAGATGCAAAATTAGCTGGGCAGCGGTGGTGGCACACCGCCCAATTCGCAGGTCAATACATCAGAAACTGAACGCACCAGAGACCCAATTTTGGCAACCCTTTCGTTGGTAATCCGCGCAACAGGACCTGATATTGAAAGTCCTGCCACCGCATCACCATAGACATCGAACACGGGTGCAGCGATGCAGCGCATACCGATGTTTTTCTCCTCAGCATCAAACGAATAGCCGCGTCTTTGCGTTTCACGCAGATCCTTCATCAGGTCATTTCGCGTGACCAATGTGAACTTAGTAAACTTCTCAGGTGCGCGCGTGGCAAGCATAGCATCCACTCCTTTTTGCGACCATTGCGCCAACAGTGCCTTGCCAATCCCTGACGCATGCATGGGCGACAACGTTCCCGGGGGAAAGAATGCGCGAATAGCGTGGTGAGTTTCAGCCTGGCTAAGAAACAATACATCCGCCTCCTTGGCCACCCCAAGGTTAGCAGTCTCTCCTGTGGCTTCCATCAAACGGCGCAGGTGTGGCCTTGCGCGTTCAACTATCGACGTGCGGCGCAAGAACTTTGCACCTGTCAAAAATGCCCCTGCCCCCACCGACCAAACTTGCCGCGCTTCGTCAAAATCAGTGAACGCATGGGCGCGGTAGGTCGTAAGAACCCGATAGATCGTGGCGGGGGACTGGCCCAGATCACTTGAAAGCTCACTTAACGTCGCCTCTTCTAAATCACCCAAACGCGACAAAACCTTTAGTGCACGATCCAGCGATTTGATGGTGTTTTGTTCCGTCTTATCGACCCAGGCTTTTGGGCGGCCCCGCGAACGCGAATGAGCAAGGGTCGTCATCGAGTCACTTTCATCAGGCATAGCTTTTCACTTTTTAAAATTTAGTCTTGGTATATGAAAAAATGCAACCAACTGACAAGTAATAACTTTTATCTACAAATCGAATTCTAAAAAACCATTCCGAAAAAATTGCCACAATGTGTAACCCAACGTAAGCATAGTATAATCCTAGAAAGGGTACGCCATGAGCTTTCAGAACCCAGTCTTCATCCCTGGCCCAACCAACATGCCAGAGGCTATCCGCCAAGCCTGTTATATGCCAACAATAGACCACCGTTCACCAATATTTGGTAAAATTTTACACCCTGTGCTGGATGGCGTGCGTCGGATTCTGAAATCTGAAACTGCTAAAATTTTTATCTTTCCATCCACAGGTACCGGCGGCTGGGAAACGGCACTGTCCAACTGCCTAAGCGCTGGTGATAAAGTTCTGGCGGCTCGCAACGGCATGTTTTCACACCGCTGGATCGACATGTGCCTAAGGCACAGTTTGGATGTTCACATCGTTGAAACCCCTTGGGGCCACGGGTTGCCCACCGCTGAATACGAAGACATCCTCAAGGCCGACAAAAACCACGACATCAAGGTGGTGCTTGCCACCCACAACGAAACTACGACAGGTGTTACATCAGACATTTCAGCTGTTCGTAAAGCGTTAGACGCAGCTAACCACCCCGCAATGTTGTTTGTGGATGGTGTGTCATCCATTGGATCGATAGATTTTCGCATGGACGAATGGGGCGTCGACGTGGCTGTCACTGGGTCACAAAAAGGATTTATGCTGCCCGCGGGACTGGCAATTGTCGGTTTTTCTGACCAGGCTATGCAAGCAACCAAAACAGCCAATCTGCCGCGAACCTTTTTTGATGTGCATGACATGCAGACAAGCTACAAAACCAACGTCTTCCCCTACACACCACCCGTTGGTTTGATGAACGGTCTAAAACTTGCTCTTGAGATGATTGAAGAAGAAGGTCTTGAGAACGTATTCGCACGCCACCGCCGCATTGCAACTGGCGTTCGCCACGCGGTTAACGCTTGGGGACTTCATCTGTGCGCAGTTTCACCTGACGTTTACTCTGACACAGTTTCGGCAATCAAAACCCCCGAAGGGTTCAACGCGACTGATATCGTGACACGCGCTGCCGAAATGTATGGCATGGCATTTGGTGTCGGCCTTGGCGAAGTTTCTGAAAAAGTTTTTCGCATTGGTCACCTTGGCATGCTGACCGACGCGATGATGTTATCGGGGCTAGGCGTAGCCGAGATGGTGATGGTTGACCTAGGCCTTAACGTCAAGCTGGGTTCAGGTGTCGCCGCTGCACAAGAATTCTACCGCCATGGCATTTGAGCCTGTTCACAAAGATCCCATAAGGATGCCAGCAATGTATATCCCAACGTTCCAAGACATGCTTGATGCGCATGAACGTATCCAGCCTTATATTAATCGCACACCTGTTCTGACATCTGCATTTCTCGATGCATTAACTGGTGCACAACTATTTTTTAAGTGCGAAAACTTTCAAACGCCGGGCGCATTCAAGGTTCGTGGCGCATCCAACGCCGTCTTTGGACTAAGTGAAAAGCAGGCAAATTTGGGTGTTTGCACGCATTCATCCGGCAATCATGCATCTTGTCTTAGTTATGCGGCCAGCCGTCGTGGTATTCCTTGCCACGTGGTAATGCCGCGCACTGCACCACAGGCTAAGAAAGACACAGTCGCACGCTACGGCGGAATCGTCACCGAATGTGATCCATCCACCACATCGCGCGAAGAAACATTCGCCACAGTGCAGTCCGCTACAGGTGGTGATTTTGTGCACCCCTACAATGATCCACGCGTGATTGCAGGCCAAGGCACCTGCGCGCGCGAATTCATTGAACAAACTGACGGTCTGGATATGATGGTTGCACCCATCGGAGGTGGTGGCATGATTTCAGGCACTTGCCTGACGCTGTCCACCATGGCGCCAGAGGTACAGATCATTGCGTCTGAACCAGAACAGGCCGACGACGCTTACCGCAGCTTTAAGGCGGGTTACATCATCGCCGATGATGCCCCTCAGACCATCGCCGATGGTTTGCTCGTTCCACTTAAAGAGCTGACATGGCACTTTGTATCTAATCACGTCACAGACATCCTGACAGCGTCCGATCATGAAATTATTAATGCGATGAAAATGACATGGAAACATCTGCGCATCGTCATGGAAGCCAGCTGTGCCGTTCCTTTAGCTACAATTTTGAAAAATAAAGACCGGTTCGCGGGTAAGCGGGTGGGTATCATAGTTACCGGCGGAAATGTCGATCTCGACAAACTGCCTTGGATGCAATGAAGGAAACAAACATATGAACACACATGTAAAATTTGACGACTATGAAGTGGGCTACGACATTCCCGCAAAACCAGGTATGGATGAAGCAGACATCCAAACGCCTTGCCTTGTGCTTGATTTGGAAGCCCTTGAGCGTAACATCAAAAAGATGGGTGATTATGCCAAAGCCCACGGAATGCGTCACCGCGTCCACGGCAAGATGCACAAATCCGTCGATGTAGCGATGCTGCAAGAAAAGCTTGGCGGCGCGGTGGGTGTTTGCTGCCAGAAAGTCTCGGAGGCCGAAGTGTTCGCCCGCGGGGGCATCAAGGACGTGATGGTGTCCAACCAAGTAACGGCACTTGCAAAAATTGACCGTTTAGCACGAATGCCAAAACTGGGTGCACGCGTTTTATGCTGTGTGGATGACCCTGAAAATGTGATCAATCTGTCAGCCGCTGCGGTTAAGCACAGCACCCAAATCGAATGCATTGTCGAGATCGACTGTGGCGCTGGCCGCTGTGGCGTATCTTCGACCCAAGACGTTGTGAATATCGCCAAGTTGATCGACGCCGCTGAAGGACTTAAGTTTGCAGGCATCCAAGCCTACCAAGGTGCAATGCAACATATGGACAGCTACAGCGATCGTGAAGCTAAAACAGTTGTCGCAATTGGTCAGGTCGAAGACGCAATCATTGGCTTAAAATCTGTTGGTCTTAAATGTGACATCATCGGCGGCGGCGGAACCGGTTCGTATTATTTTGAAAGCAACTCGAACGTGTTCAATGAACTGCAATGCGGATCATACGCGTTCATGGACGCAGACTACGGCCGTATCCTCGACAAAGACGGTAAGCGAATTGATGATGGCGAGTGGGAGAACGCGTTGTTTATCCTGACAACCGTTATGTCTCACGCAAAGGCTGACAAAGCCATCGTAGATGCAGGCCTTAAGGCGCAATCAGTCGACAGTGGATTGCCAACTGTATATGGACGCACCGATAATGTTGAATACGTCAAATGTTCTGACGAGCATGGCATTGTGGCAGACCCTGATGGTGTTTTGAAGGTAAATGACACTCTGAAACTAGTCCCTGGCCACTGTGACCCGACCTGCAACGTGCACGACTGGTATGTGGGTGTGCGCAACGGGAAAGTTGAAACTGTTTGGCCGGTGTCCGCACGTGGAAAAGCTTACTAAAAAATAATAAAAAAGCATTGAAATGAGCGGCATTACGCTGCTCCTTTTCACACCAGACCCAAGGATCCAGCCCCATGTATATTGTCCCAGAATCCGCCATCGCCGACATCCTGACCCGTCCCGACGCCTTTGTCGCCGTCGAACAAGTCTTCGCTTCAATGTCTGCTGGAAATGCCTATAATTTCTCCGTCATCCGCGAAGCCATTGGCCACGAAGAAGCCTTGTATGGTTTCAAGGGTGGGTTTGACGGCAAAGGCATGTCGTTGGGCCTAAAGGCAGGGGGCTACTGGCCGCACAACATAGAAAGACGCGGTATTATCAACCACCAGTCCACCGTTTTTCTGTTTGATCCAGACACGGGAAAAGTCGCCGCTATGGTAGGAGGCAATCTGTTAACCGCCTTGCGCACAGCCGCTGCATCATCGGTGTCAATCAAGCATCTGGCACGCAAGGACGCATCAGTCATGGGCATGATCGGCGCTGGCCATCAAGCAAAATTCCAGTTACGCCATGCGCTTGAAACCCACAACTTTGAGAAAGTCATTGGTTGGAACTACCACCCCGAAATGCTGCAGAGCCTAGCAGAGGTTGTCGCTGAATTTGACCTGCCATTCGAGGTCGTGGCGCTTGAGGGCATGATTGAAGCTGACGTGGTGATTTCAATGACCAGCTCGTTCAACCCGATCTTCAGCGCAGCACACATCAAGGATGGCACCCACATCGCCTGCATGGGCACTGACACCGTTGGCAAGCAGGAATCCGATACAGACTTGATCGTTAAAGCGACAGTGTTCACTGATGAAATCACGCAATCCGTGACCTTAGGTGAAACCCAGCACGCGTTCAACGCTGGCTTAAAGTCACTCGATGATATCTATGAAATTGGCGCAGTAATCAACGGCACTCACGCCGGCCGCACGTCAGATCGCGAAATCACCTTATTTGATGGCACCGGAGTTGGCCTACAAGATCTCGCCGTATCCGCAAGCATCGTTAAAATTGCGAAAGAAAAAGGCCTTGGAATGGAAGTCGATTTTTAGGCTCAGGACCCCTTAAACAACTTGATGCTACTATTTCTTAGTAACTCAAAATCCCAAAGTTGGGGGAATAAAATGAGCAATCTTTATTGGCTGAGTGAAGCGCAGATGGATCGGCTTCGGCCTTACTTTCCAAAGAGCCGAGGCCGTGCACGCGTATACGACAGCCGCGTTCTTAGTGGAATTATTTTTTTACCGCGATGGTTTGCGGTGGTGTGATGCACCTTCAGAGTATGGTCCACCGAAGACCCTATATATCCGCTGGAAGCGTTGGAGTGACATGGACGTGTTCGCTCGGATCATGATGGGGCTGGCAGAACAGGCCCATGATAATAACATAATCCCACTCCCCTCTCATCGAAACTGCGTTTCGATGAGAGGGGAGTGGATGCAACCTAACTCAAAGCGCACCGCACTGCCTCAAGCCTGGGGTTAAAAAAAGGAGGCGTGGGCGTCTGATAGGGCAGACCAAGGGCGGCATGAATACAAAGCTACATGCCATTACAGATACTCGTGGACGTCCTGTCCGCTTCTTTATCACAGCAGGTCAGGTGAGCGATTATACTGGCGCTGCTGCCCTAATGAATGGTCTGCCAGAGGCGGATTGATTGCTTGCCTACAGGGGATATGACGCCGACTGGTTTCAAGAAGGCCCTATAGACAAAGTAATGCACCCATGTATCCTTGGATTCCTGGGCGTAAATTACGCAAGACAACCATTAAATACGACAAGAGGCGCTACAAACGACGCAATCGTATCGAGCGCATGTTCAGCAGGATAAAAGACTGGAGACGCGTCGCGACGCGCTGTGACAGAAGCCCAACGGTCTGACCCTCCGCCATCATGCTCGCCGCAACTGTTATATTTTGGTTATGAGTCCTCAGCCTAATCACCAATTACAATACCCGTCATCAAACCAGCAATACCAGCCGTACCTGCTCCAATCCTCGCAGGAATTGGAGCAGGCCAGAATGCAAAGGATGTGCCCTGGGGAATTGACAGTGTGGCGCGATCAGGGCCTATGCCGATCGTTTGGATCAGTTTTGCAACGCCGGCAAACATCATCGCTATCTGCAATCAATAAATGCGCGCTTTTGGATTGGCGCTCAGACCAAACGCAATGCCTGCTGCACCCGCAATCGTAATTGCAGGCGTGACGAAAGATACGAACATTGCCAGTACATGTTGGATACCCAGCGGAACAGCCTTTACGAATGGCGGTGTATAGTTTGGATCACAGAGCTATAGCGGTGTCCCCTATCAAAGAATCTTTCATTGTTATTGTTCTCTTGGCTGTTTTTTTCATTGAACCCGTCTTGTGCAGGCTTGGTCTAAAGCGCAACGGTAAATGGACCATCGAACCAGTGTTCTTGAAGATTATCGCCCAGCCCAATGCGGTCGACGACCGCAAAAAGACCAGAATTTTGAAGTGGTGCACAAACCCCATGCCAGATATTGCGGTGATAATTAACCGCCTGACCGGGTATGGTGACAAATGCGCGTGGCGTGCCGGGCTTACCATCGTCATCTAACGCCACAATCACCAGAAACGGAGCTTGGGTCATAGGTATGAACGCTTGGCTACCGTCAGGATGTCGCTCCATCATGTCCAGCGTGTACGGAAAGCTGCGAGGTGTTGCCTTGAAAAGACTAAGCCCCGCCTGCCCGTCGCTAAAATCCATCACCGCACAATCATGATAACGGCCACACAAACCTTGATTGATGATCTTATCAGGCTCGCCACAGCATTCGATTACATCGCCGAATGGGGCGAAAACATCAGCGCTCAGAGGTTCAACTTTAATCTGGTTCATTTAAAATATTCCATCAACCGAAGTTCACTTATGCGTTCGACCTGACGGCAAGCCGTTCCGAATTCAACGTCAGTGTCATGATCAATGCGAATATGGAATGCAGCCATGATACTCGCTTTTGTGTAATCGCGAACTGCGATGATGAACGGAAAACCATGCTTTTCGACATACTGCGCATTTAGGTTTTGGAACGTCTCACGTTCAGCGTCAGTCAATGAATCCAGCCCAGCGCCTGCCTGCTCTGAAGTACTTTCAGCGGTTAGATTATTCGCGGCACCAAGTTTACCAGCCAAATCAGGGTGCGCAATCAAAACGCCAAGGCGCTCTTCGTGACTTGCAGATCGAAATATCCTACACAAAACGGAATGCACGCCTGTGGCCATATCGTGTGTCGGGCCAAGACCAAGCGCATAGGCGCGATCCGCAATCCATGCAGAATGTTCAAAAATACCACCAAATGCAGTGACAAATTCTCCATGACTCATCTCTGACGGACGTTGCATACGAGTATGCGGGTTCTGCGCCGCCCAATGATCAGCGATGTCCTCACGTGTAGCGAACCAAACCCTGTCGTGGCTGTTTGCGTAATCGATAAACTGCTGCAAAGCCTGCGCACGACCAGGCCGTCCAACCAAACGGCAATGCAAACCAAGCGACATCATGCGACCACCTTCAGCATATAAGACGTCAAATGTAGCCTTGAGGTAGTCAAAAAACTGTGTTCCCGAATTAAATCCCTGCGGGGTCGCAAAGCGCATATCGTTACAATCAAGCGTATAGGGCACAATTAATTGATCGGACGTCCCAAATTCTAACCAGTACGGCACATCATCAGCGTAACTGTCTGCTATATATTTAAAACCACCCTCTTCAGCTGCTAAGCGGATCGTATTTTCGCTTGATCGCCCCGTATACCAACCGCGCGGACGCGACCCTACAACTTCTGTGTGCAGCCGCACAGCTTCTGCAATCTGAGCACGTTCTTGGTCAGCGGGCATATCTTTATGTTCGACCCACTTCAGACCGTGAGATGCGATTTCCCAACCGGCCCCAATCATAGCTTTAACCTGTTCAGGAGAGCGCGCCAAAGCGCTAGCTACACCATAAACTGTAACCGGAAGTTGGTTCAACATCCGGTGCAAACGCCAGAATCCAGCCCGCGCACCATATTCATATATTGATTCCATATTAGCATGACGCTGATCAGGCCACGCTGCAGCGCCAACAATCTCGGACAAAAATGCCTCAGATGCGGAGTCGCCATGAAGGATGTTATTTTCCCCACCCTCCTCATAATTAACGACAATTTGTACAGCGATGCGCGCATTTTTTGGCCAATTGGCAGCAGGCGGCGTCGCACCATAGCCAGTAAGGTCGCGAGGGTATCCTGTGATATTGGTCATTTCAGTCCTATTTTTTGTTAACGAAACACTAATCTATAAACTCGCAGTATATTTACTGGCAATTCTTGAAAGTCTCTCTCATCAGCCTTGTTTGCCTTGCTACCGTGTACCCCACAGATAGGATGCTTAAAAAGGAGACTTTATATGTCTGGATATTTGACCACCCACGTTCTCGATACTGCCCGCGGCATGCCCGCGAAAGGCGTCAAAATCGCTCTATATAAACTTGATGCTGACCGCACATTGATCGCAGAAGCTATCACGAATGATGACGGTCGCACCGACAGCCCAATCCTCCCCGAAGGGAATTTCAAGACTGGAAAATACGAATTAGTCTTTTTTTGCGGCGATTATTTTGAAGCCAGCGAACAAGCCCAAGGCGATATAAAATTTCTAGACGAAATTCCGCTACGCTTTGGCATGAACGATGGTTCTGCCCACTATCACGTCCCCTTACTGCTCTCACCCTATGGCTATTCAACCTATCGCGGCAGTTGAAAACTGTTTTGCGCAGCGTTCATCGACGCTCCAATCCGCGTTGTCATGTATTCCATGAATAGGCGCGTTTTCGGGTCTTGCCGGCGCCTATGCGTATAGAGACATGCCATCTGAATCGGCATTGGTGGGTTTTTCGTCGCGACTGGTACTAGCCTGCCCGCATTCAAATGTTCTGCCACCTCGAACACTGGCTTTAGTGCGATTCCTTCCCCAGCCAGCGCCCAATCAGTCAATACATCGCCGTCGTCACATTCATAACGCCCCGCAACACGAAACCGCTGCGGTCCATCCAACGTTTGCAACCGCCACTGAAATTCTCTCGCACCCGGATATCGCAGGTTCAAACAATTGTGCGCGTCTTTCACCAACGCAGTGCCGTCGACCGGATTACCGCATTCAGCAATGTATTTCGGGGCCGCCACAAGCACACGATCACAATTTGCAATCGGTTTAATGCGCAGGTTACTATCTGCTGGTTCACCTAAAAAGAAATAAATATCAAGACCTTCCGTTGTTAGATCAACCGTACGGTCCGTTAGCCGCAAACGAATATCAATCAGCGGATAGTCCCGCACGAACTCTGGCACCAAAGGCGCGATCAGACGCCGTCCTACGCCTAAAGGGGCTGCCACATAAAGTGACCCCTTTGGATTATCGGTAATGCCAGCCACTTGGCCCTCAGCAGTATCAAGAGCTTCTAGCACGGCAATGGCACCAGTATAAAACGCACGACCCTGTTCGGTTGCCGTCAAGCTGCGCGTGGTGCGTTGGAACAGCCGTACATTCAAATGTTCTTCAAGCGACGAGATCCGAGACGATGTCACAGCAGGCGAAATTCGTAGGTCACGCCCAGCAGCAGACATACTGCCAAGCTCGTAAACCCGCACGAAAGTTCTGATATTATCTAGATAGGACATTGTTCTGCTTTTCTTGATAGTGACACGTGTTATAACTAAATAGCAAAATAAAGCTGCTAAGGATAGGTTGAAGAAAATCCGCCACAATTGAATCGAGGACCCACCATGTTTGATGCAGTAATTATTTGGGAATGGTTTGCTTTTGCTGTGCGGTGGTTGCACGTCATTACCGCAATGGCATGGATTGGGGCGTCTTTCTATTTCATCGCGCTGGACCTGATGTTGCGCAAAGTTGATGATTTACCTGAAGGTGCGGCTGGCGAGGAGTGGGAAGTCCATGGCGGTGGATTCTACCACACAACCAAATACCTCGTGGCACCTGCGCGCCTACCAGAACACCTAACATGGCATAAATGGCAAAGCTATTGGACATGGCTTTCCGGTGCCGCATTGTTGATGATTGTCTACTGGGTTGGCGGTGAATTGTACCTGATCGACACAGCAAAGGCGGACCTCGCGCTGTGGCAAGGGATCGCAATTTCAGCTCTTTCTCTGACAGTCGGCTGGATTCTTTATGATTTTTTATGTAAATCAACACTGGGGAACAACCCGACAGCTTTGATGTTGCTATTGTTCGTAATTCTTGTGTTCATGTCTTTTGGCTATAATCAGGTCTTCACAGGTCGCGCCGCAATGCTGCATCTGGGTGCTTTTACTGCGACAATCATGACCGCCAACGTGTTTTTCATCATAATGCCAAACCAGCGCATCGTGGTAAAAGACCTGCAAGAAGGCCGCACCCCCGATCCAAAATATGGCAAGATCGCCAAGCTGCGCAGCACGCATAACAATTACCTGACACTGCCAGTCATATTCCTGATGCTATCCAACCATTATCCACTTGCGTTTGCGACCGAGTATTCATGGATTATCGCATCATTAGTTTTTTTGACAGGAGTCACGATCCGCCACTACTTCAATACAATGCATTCAACTGGCGAAGGACCGCACTGGACATGGGCAGTCACCGTGCTGCTGTTTATCATCATCGCATGGCTGTCCACGGCGAACATGTGGGAAACTTATGAAGAAGCCGAAGCGCGCGCAATGACATCCTATGAGGAAAAGTTTGCCTTTGCGGATGGGTTTGGCGACGCGCATGACGTGGTCATGGGGCGCTGTTCCATGTGTCATGCGCGAGAACCATCCTATTCAAATAGCCTGTTGTGGGCCCCGAAAGGCGTTTTGCTGGACACACCAGCCAACATCGCCCGAAACGCTCGCGCGATCTACATCCAGTCTGGCGTCAGCCACGCAATGCCACCTGCTAACGTCACAGCTATGTCTGAAAGCGATCGCGCTGCAATTGTGAGATGGTATCGTAACGCTGGAACATTTTAAGAATTTGTACAACTTTCTGAGAATAACTCTAAATTATTAACTACCTTCCAGTGTGCCTTAAACTTTTTATTGATGTTTAATGACAGAGTTATGCAGATGTGCATTTAATAACACTCGTTAAATAGACGACGATTGCCACTTGAACAGTTCTGCTTTTTTCATCCACATTCGCCAACGATCTTAATGTCTTTACAGCTTTCAAACTTATCACAAATATATACGCCCTATATCAGAATATTTTTAAACCAACGGACCGCGTTATTGCCCTATTTTCTCCACCTCAAAGACTAGTTTTAATGAGGGAAACGGTTTCTTTTTCTATTCTGCCCAATGTCGAGTTGGCATATAGGGACCTCTCTTAGCTCAATATATGCGCGTTTATTTCCAACATGGTTTGTTTAATACTAACAGGCTACCTTGGTGCAAATTCACACATACGACAAAACACTTTATTTAGCGTGATTTTCATTGTCCTAGCAGGGTTATCGGAGACCCAAAATGACAGCTACGATTTAAACACGACAGATAAAACTACGAATTTTACCCGACCGGAGTATCAAGCGGGTATCACCAAGACCCGCGTAGCTATGGTTGCCGTTGGACTTAGTGCAATTTTTGTAACTGATCCGTCAAATATGTCCTGGCTCACCGTATATGACGGCTGGTCATTTTACGTGCATCAACGCGGAGTGCTAACAATGAAGGGCGAACCAATCTGGTGGGGCCGCGCAATGGTTGTAGTCGGCGCTGGTCGAACTGTGTTTATGAACGATAGCGACAACATCCGTGGCTACGACGATAGCTTCGCGCAGAACCCCAAACACCCAATGCAAGAGCTTGCCATCCTGCTTGAAGCTAACAGACTAGACCATGCACGCATCGGCGTTGAGATGGACAATTACTATTACACGGACGCAGCCCACGCTTCGCTCACAACCAATCTAAGCCACGAAACATTTGAGGACGCAACTGGACATGTAAATTGGCAATGTACCGTAAAGTCACCTCAAGAGATTACCTATATGCGCCACGCCGCTTACATCGTTGAAACAAGGCGCGTCCGTATTGTGGAAATTGCTCAGCCGGGACTGCGCAAAAATAATCTGATCACTGGAATTTACGCAACTGATATACGCGGCACAGATAGACGTTGGGGCGATTACCCCACGATTTTGCCTGTGGCACCATCCGGGATGGGTGCAATCGCACCGCATCTAACTTGGGACGGCCGACTAATGGAAAAGGGTGAGGTGACATTCTTTGAAATCACAGGCGCGCATAGACGTTATCAGTACTCACAGTCACGCACCCTGTTTTTGGGTGATGATCCAACCAAATACCGAAACGCCGAGGCCGCAGTTCTGGACGCAATAGATGCCGGTTTGGATCAGGCCAAACTAGGCAATCAGGCGCAGAACATCACCAACGCTTTTAACGTTGTACTGAGCAAAGCAGATTTTGAAAAGAAGGAGCGCTGCGGCTACGCTATCTGCATCAGCTATCCGCCCGACTGGGGTAAGCGCACAATTTCATTTCGCGCTAGCGACAAAACTGGTCTTGAGGCAGCAACGATATTTAACTTCATGCCAGCCCTCTGACTAGACGATAACGGGCTTGCAATCATCGAGGTCTTAATCACACAAACTGGGCATGAATGCCCGTGCAAGCCGCCTTACAGTCTCTGTGATCAAAAGTTAACTTAGCAATGTTTATGGTTATTGATTTTCATGTTATAACCACCATAATGAATTTTAATAACTTGCTAAGACCATAAAAGTCGAAACATCTTTTTTGATAATGGAGCCGACGCGTAATCAAACAATGAAAGACTGGCACAAGTTCAAAAAAAGGCCCGTTGAAACGACCATTCTATCTTTCGAAATGTCACAATTAGGTCCGCACAATTTAAAGTGTCGTAGTAATCTAATCAAAGTTTTATCTGTGGGAACTTTGATCAAACTTAATGACCCTGCAGAGTATCATTTGCATCTGTAGTAGGTTGCTTATTAAGAATTCATGCGTAACGATTTATAATAATTTGGTAAATGCATACAATGCAAACCTAACTAAAAGTTGATTGAAAAATGCTAAATGTACCCCATTTTGGGTCATTAAAGTGAACTTATTATTTTATATTACAGAGGATTTCTGATGAGACAGCACATCGTTAACGGTTGGAATTTTATATTTAATGCTGAAGTAAGTCCACTTCGCCACATTTCTGATGTTGCTGTGCGCCATTATGTTTTGCAGGGGCTTGCGCTTATGTGGGCCGTTACTTTTGCGATTGCAATTGGAAGCTATACTATGCTGGCCGCAAGTATTATTGGCCATGCTGTTTTAATAGCCGCAGCAGCAATCACAGTAGCAACTTATACAGCGGCTGCGAAAAAACCTACGTTATTTGAGCGTGGATCAGGTCGCCGTAGTGATGGTGAACACGATTAAGCTTTAGGCTTGAACCTCCAGCCTTTTAAAAAATTGAGCCAATTGCGGACTGGAAATAATCAAACATAAATCAGCTGATCAGAATAGAAGAGCTAATCAGCCAACTTCCCTGACTGGCAGCCTTAGCTTGTCGAAATAGTAGACGCCCGGCACAGGCATTTTAAGGATTATAAAGGCGAAATTCATGATTTGTTTTTGTCCAAGTAGTAAACTTTCCATATGTAACAGCATAGTCTAGGAAAAAACTAATGAAATTATGCATTCACCACCCTTAGAAGAACGGGTATTTGTACCAAGCCTACAGCCAAAGATAAGCTAATATAGATGTGTTAAATGTTTTTCGTACTTGCAGCTAAACAATAAAATACGGCAGTTCTTCAATGTAGTTATCACTAATAAGATGTTCTTTAACTAGTATGATTTCATCTGGAATATACAGGCCATTATAACGGCTTCTAACTTTGTAGCTATTATAGGTTTTTATAAAGCCCAATACTAATGGATGGGTAATTGAGCCACTTCGCTTAGAGGTCAAGGACAAGCACCTTAAGGCTCTCTTTAAGGTACACCTAAGCTTGCGCTTCCTTTGAAGTTCAAGCTTAGCAATACTAGTACCAGTGTATATATGATGAGCAGGAATTTAGATTCAGGAGTGGTCAGACCACGTGTGGACATCCTATGATACTGAATTAAAGCGATCAATCTTTAATAACTCATTTTTAATCTGAACACCTCATGTTGCCGTTAGTGCAGCAGGTGTCATCCAATAATTCAGTCATTGTTTTAGGAAACGTGTAATAGCTGAATGTACTCAAACATTGCACTTTTCGGGCATAACTTCGATCGGGGACTGCTGGCTTGCGCTGGTGGCCCTTTGTCGTTGTATTTTGACGATGCAGATGTGTGATTTTTTCTTCAAGTTCATAAGGTGCAGATCCTGTTAATTTAGGGAAGTTTTAAACAGGTATTCCTGCTTTCGGATAATGCTGAAAAACCTCTGCAGCTCCGTCTAAGCTGACAATAAACACATCATAGGCTTCACGTTCTTCTTCTGGTCCCATTCCGGGCGAACCATAAGGCATTTCTGGCACTGCCAGGCCTAAAGCATTAGGGCGCTCCACAATAAGGCGTCTTATATCGCTAGCGGGTACGTGTCCTTCGACAAAGTATCCTCCAATTTTAGCTGTGTGACAGGACATCATATTTATAGGAATGCCACTTTCAACTTTAAATGCGGTTAAAAGGCTACCGGAACGATCTTCAC